>SLSE01000071.1 GCA_007130585.1 Syntrophomonadaceae bacterium
GGTCAACTCCCGGATCTGGAAACGCGACTACACTTTATGGAGCAGCAGCCCTGAAGAAATAAGCAACCGCCTGGGCTGGTTAACAAGCCACCGCCTGAGCGGAAAAGCGCTGCGGGAAATCAACGAACTCAGCGAAGAGGTCCGGGGCGAAGGGTACACCCATGCCCTGCTGATGGGGATGGGCGGATCGAGTATGGCGCCCGAAGTTTTTCGCAGGATTTTCGGCGTTCAGGAAGGTTACCTCTACCTGCATATCATCGACAGCACCGATCCGGAAGCCGTGCGCGAAAAAGAAGATAAGCTTGACCCGGCCCGGACCCTGTATATTGTTTCGACCAAATCGGGCGGAACGGTAGAAACCGTTTCTTTGATGAAGTATTTCTACAACAGGGCGGCCGCTGACCTGGGAAACGAAAATGCAGGCCGCCATTTCATAGCAATTACCGATCCCGGCAGCAGCCTGGAGAAAACCGCGGCCGAACTGGGCTTCAGGAAAACTTTCTTAAATGATCCCGATATCGGGGGGCGCTATTCCGCCCTTTCATATTTCGGCCTGGTTCCGGCAGCCCTGATCGGCGTCGACCTGAACAGGCTGCTGCACAATGCCGGGGCCATGGCCGGCCATTCCGAAATGGCATTTCACCCGGCAGAAGACGGCAATACACCGGCCTGGCTGGGGATGGCCCTGGGAGCCCTGGGGAAAAAGGGCAGGGATAAGGTTACCCTTATTTCATCTTCGCCGCTTGCTCCCTTCGGGGCATGGTTGGAACAGCTGCTGGCGGAAAGCACCGGAAAAAAGGGAACAGGGCTTCTGCCGGTTGACGGCGAGAGTATCGCCGAACCGGATGTTTACGCCGCCGACCGCCTGTTTATCTACTTCCGCCTGCAGGGAGATACGGCCTTTGACGACGATACCGGCAGAATAAAATCAGCCGGTCACCCGGTTATCCAGGTCGATCTGCGGGATAGGTACGACCTGGCCGGCGAATTTTTCCGCTGGATGATGGCCACAGCCGTTGCCGGGTGGTCCCTGGGCATCAATCCCTTCGATCAGCCAAATGTTGAAGCAGCCAAGATCCGGGCCCGCGAAATGACCGAAGCTTACCGGGAAAAAGGCGCACTGCCTTCTTTTACGCCCGACCTGGAAGTTGACGGCATCGAAGTTTATTCCGGCCAGAAAACTGAAAGCCTGCCGGAGGCCTGGAACAACTTCCTTGAACAGGCGCAACCCGGGGAGGAGGAAGGAAAAGGGCGGAGCTATATTGCAATCCAGGCCTACCTCAAGCCCGACCCGGAAACAGACCGCGCCCTGCAGGCTTTACAAAACAGCTTACGCAATATTTACCGGATGGCTGTAACGGTCGGTTACGGCCCCCGCTACCTGCATTCAACCGGCCAGCTGCACAAGGGGGATGGCGGAAACGGCCTGTTCGTCCAGCTGACTGCGGATCAGCAGGACGACCTGCCCGTACCGGACCGGGCCGGCAGCGAGGCTTCTTCAATTACATTCGGGGTCTTAAAAGCCGCCCAGGCCACGGGCGACAGGCAGGCCCTGCTGGATGCCGGGCGCAAAGTAATCCGTTTTCACCTTGACCGGGATACAGGAGAATCAATCGGGGTCCTTATCGCAGCACTGGAAAAATGATCGTGCCGGGAGGCAGGAAATGATAAAAGCATACTTTAAACTGGGCCGCCCCATAAATGCCCTGGCCGGCATTATAGCCGTCTTTATAAGCGCTTACGTGGCCGGGCCCGAGACCTGGCAGCCCGTGATCATGGCAGCGCTGTCTGTACTGTTAATCACTGTTTCCACCAATGCCTGGAACGACTACCTGGACATAGAAATTGACAGGATCAACAAACCGGGCCGGCCTTTGCCATCCGGGCAGATCAACCCGCGCGGGGCGCTTGTATTTTCCACCGCCGGCACAATCCTTTCCCTGCTGGCTGCCACTTTTATTAACCCGCCTGCCTTCCTGATAGCACTCGGGTCAAACATTTTGCTGTACTTCTATTCCTGGAAATTAAAATGCACAGTGCTGCTGGGCAACATAACCGTAGCCCTGATCATTGCGCTGTGCTTCATCTTTGGCGGCGTGGCGGCGGAGAGTATCAGGCCGGTCCTGCCGCTGGCCGGCACTGTCTTTTTTGCCATGCTGGCCCGTGAGATTTTAAAAACGATGGCCGACTACAGGGGCGATCTTAAACATAACTGCTCAACAATTGCCACCCGCTGGGGCAAAAGCCTTTCCCGGGTTTTTGTGCTGATTTTCCTGGCGGCGGCCTCCCTGGCCATGGTGGCGGTCTTTTTTCTCGGGCAGTACAGCCCAGTTTATTTGCTGGTTGTGGCCGTTGGTGTGTACCCCATATTTACCTACATAGCGCTCAACGCCGAAAGCAGCGCCACAGGCCCGGAACTGGAACGGCTCAGCACGCTGATGAAATATTGCTTTTTTACCTGGTTTTTAGCCGTTGGCCTGGGCGCAGGCCTGGCAGCCTGAAAGTATAC
Source organism: Syntrophomonadaceae bacterium (assembly GCA_007130585.1). Taxonomy (GTDB): domain Bacteria; phylum Bacillota; class Dethiobacteria; order DTU022; family DTU022; genus T3SED10-7. Next base: position 2,510 of record SLSE01000071.1, read on the forward strand.
GCCCGTTCTCAACCGATTTGGGCCAGCAGGTAAATCACGATAGTCGTGGCAATCGGCACGGTAAGATCATCGAGGGTTGAGGGGGAAAACAGCTCGATCAGGGTTCCCACCAGGGCTGTTACCACCGCATACCCCGTGACCAGGGCCGGGGTGAGCTGCTGCTGGTTTACGGGGTTAAACAGCCCGAAAAAATAAAACGCGGAGAAACATAACAGAAATGCGGAGAGAAAAAAAGCAAACGAACCTTCCAGCGTCCTCTGGGAACCGGTATATGCTATAACCATCTTAATCCTTCCGAAATTCTTTCCGACCACCGAGGCAAGGGTATCGCTGATAATCATGATCAGGATTCCGCAGATTGGAAAATAAAGTTGGTCCGGAGCGAGGACTGCAAATATCCCAAAAAGCAGTGTTATCGATATACAGTAATACAGGGGACCCTGCAGGCGGCCCGCTTTTTCTTCAGCCTCCTCACCAATCGATTCATACAGTTCCTGCAGCTTCCTGACAGAACTGTCCCGGGCGCTGAAATATACAGCCACGGTCAGGGTGAGGGCAATAAAAACCGCGTGGAGAGGCAGTATGAAAAAGGGGACAATTAAAACTACCAACCCCGTAAATAAATGGACAATTTTACGGGCCTGGAACTTGGAGATCATATCTTTTTTCTTAAGGTAGACGGGGATCATGATGGTAAAAAAGATGTAACCGTAGGCAATACCAACCAGGGCTAAATCATAGAGGAAATCAGCTGTGCTGTAATTTGCTATAACTTCAGTTAGGATTTGCATATAGCATTTTCTACCTCATGAACAGCGAAGCTGTAATGAAATAATTATCTGCCGTGTAACCTTGAAACTGTTGCCGGATAAAGTGCCGCCGGGCGGGTTAACCCTGCGGGCACCCTCAGTATATTTAATAACAGATTACCTGTCAAGTTTAACCAGCCGCTCACTTTATCTTAA
>SLSE01000001.1 GCA_007130585.1 Syntrophomonadaceae bacterium
TGGTTGACCACGCCAACCTCAAGGGGCAAACCGCCTGCAGGCACTATGCGACCCGTTGTTACCTGGATCAGCATCTTTTCAGCGCCCTGGGGATACTTGGTATGCAGTGGGGTTACGGTAATATTTTCTTCTTCTTCCACGGCCTGTTCCATTACTTTAATCGCATCTGTTTTATTGTCTTCGATACCGATAACGCCTTTTTCGGCGCCCAGAGCCTTGAGCATCATTTTCAGGCCGAAAACTATTTCTTCCGGCTTTTCGAGCATAACCCGGTGATCCGCCGTAAGATATGGCTCGCATTCGGCCCCGTTAATAACAACAATATCGATTTTTTTATCCTCGGGAGGCGAAAGCTTGACATGAGCGGGGAAGGTAGCTCCTCCAAGACCGACAATCCCCGCCTCCCGCACAATTTTGCGGATATCGTCAGGTGCAAGGTTGTCCGGGCTGCCCGGCGACTTAATGCTGTCATCCCACTTATCTTCCCCGTCCGATTCGATAGTGATCGATTCCACGGGGCGGCCCATGGGATGGTTGTAAGGTCCTATAGCCGTTACTTTCCCCGATACACTGGCATGAATCGGCGCGGAAACAAAACTGCTGCTTTCTGCAATTTTTTGACCCTTCTTAACCTCTGTGCCGACTTCAATCGATTCCAGGGGTTCGCAGGGCGCGCCGATATGCTGTTGAAGGGGAATGACCACTTTTTCGGGGGTTTTCATCATGTTAACTGCCATGGAAGCAGTTAATTCTTTATGATATTCCGGATGAACGCCTCCCTTAAAGACGGTGCTGCTCATTGATTTTTGTTCACCCTTTCATTAAGTAATTGCCAATAAAAAACAAATACCATACTTGATTTCGTGAAATCTCTTTAAAATCCTGCAAACAACTATGTTTTTAAGGGCGAGCCTTTCAGGCGTGCTCTTTCTCCCCCGGAAATGCCTGTTTTGGCTCTGACTTAATAAGTCCGACGGTCAAAATATTACCTGACCCTTTTTTCCCTTTTAAGATTTCAGGGCTTCTTTTTGCTGCCAGTAGGCCCGGACGTCACTTACTGTATACAGGGAACCGGTAACCAGGACAGCATCTGCGGGGCCGGCCAGTTCAAAGGCTTTATCAAGGGCCGCGCCATGTTCCGGGATCACGTGGTAATCTTTGCTTAAATCAAAATGTTCTTCCGCAAACGCGGCCAGAACTGCAGGATCGGCCGCCCTGGGCAAAACAGGCCTGGTAAATATCACCGTATCCGCCAGGGGCAGGATATGTTTGAGCATGGCCGCCGTGTCTTTATCGGCAAGCATGCCTAAAACCAGGATTAAACGGCTGTAATTAAAATAACGGGGCAGGGCCCCGGATAGCTTTTCCATAGCCCCTGGATTGTGGGCGCCATCCATGATCAGAAGCGGATTCCTGCCGAGAAGCTCCATCCTGCCCGGCCAGACGGTTGAGGCAAGTCCGCTGCGTACAGCTTTTTCATCAACAGCAAAGCCTTCGTTTTTCAACATTTCTGCTGCGGCCAGGGCGGTTAAAGCGTTTGTAACCTGGTAAAAGCCGCGCAGGGGAATAAAAACTTTATCAAGCTGCAGGTTGAAACCGCGGTACATAAACAACTGTCCGTCATCTATAATTTCCTGCAGGGCGGCGCAGGGTTTTCTTGAAGGAAGGCACTCCTCTCCCTCCGCTGCGGTGTAGACCCGGTAAAAAGCAGCATCAGCTTTAAGGCAGCGCTCCCGTAAACTGTCAAATACAACAGGCTCTTCAGCCGCAGTTATTAGCGGCCTGTTTCGTTTTATGATGCCCGCTTTTTCCGAGGTGATTTTTTCGAGTGTGCCGCCCAGGACATCTGTATGTTCGAGGCTGACATTGGTAATAACGCTTATCAGCGGCGTAACAACATTGGTGGCATCAAGCCTTCCCCCGAGACCTGTTTCCAGGACCACCAGGTCAACTTCCCTGGCGGCAAAATAAGACATGGCCAGCGCGGTAACCACTTCAAACTCGGTCAGATCCCCCAACTCAGGATCGTCGCTTATCCTGTCAACCAGGGGGCGAATACGATCAACCAGTTCGATCAGGTGTGGTTTATCTATATCTTCTCCGTTTACTGCCATCCGGTTTGTAAAGGAAAGCAGGTAGGGCGATGTATAAAGGCCGACCCTGTAACCTGCTGCCCTGAGCACTGATGCAAGCATGGCAGCGGTAGATCCTTTGCCGTTGCTTCCGGCGATGTGGACAAAGGGCACCTCCAGGTGCGGGCTGCCCATCATTTCCAGGAGGGCGGCAATTCGCTCCAGGCCGGGTTTTATTCCAAAACGGCCCAACCCGTGGATCCAGCCCAGGGCTTCCCTGTAGCGCTGATCTGTATTCATCCGCTTATTTTAGCTCCTTCAACCGCTGTTTCAATCCGGCCAGTCTCGTTTCCTGGTCTGCACGGCGTTCTTTCTCTTTGGCAATAACTTCAGCGGGCGCCTGTTCAATAAAACCCCTGTTGCTCAACTTACTTTCCGTTCGCCTTATCTCAGCCAGCAGTTGATCAAGTTCTTTTTCCAGCCTGGCAATTTCGGCATCGAGGTCAATTACCCCTTCCAGGGGCAGGTACACTTCGACCCCTTCACCAATAATTGCGGTAAGCGATTGGGCCGGCTTTTCAACTTCAGCTTTTACAGTCAGCGGTTCAGCAAAAGCAAGCCTGCTTAAATGGTGGCTCTCTTCCTCAAGGCAGGAGGCAATCTTTCCTGTGGCCCTGACCACAACTTCAGTTTTCCTGCCGGGGGGAAGATTAACCTGGCTGCGCAGGTTCCTGATTACCCTGGCTACTTCCTGCAGAACAGCCATATCGGCAGCCTCGTCGGGAAATGCCAGCTTTTCGCCGGCCTGCGGCCAGGCAGCCACGACCAGGGCCTCTTCTTTCCGGTAGGGAAGCTGCTGCCAGATCTCTTCCGATATAAATGGCATAAAAGGATGCAGTAAGCGCATCACCCCGTCCAGAACATAAACCAGTACGCTGCGGGTACGTTCGCGATCATATTCGGCACCGGGAACTGCTTCTTTCCTGTAAAGAAAATATTTACTTAGTTCTACATACCAGTCACAGAAATCGTTCCAGAGAAATTCATAAGTAAGCCGGGCCGCTTCTCCCAGTTCATATTTCTCAAGCAGGGAGGTTGCCTCCTGCAAAGTTTCGTTAAAACGGTGCAGGATCCACCGGTCCGGGCGATTTAAGCCTTCCGGCGGTTCCCCGGGGTCAAAAGGACTGAAAGCCGGTTCGCTCTCACCTTCATCGGTAAGGTTCATCAGCACGAACCGCGAAGCGTTCCAGACTTTATTGGCAAAATTACGGCCGGCTTCCACCCCTTCCGGCCTGAAGCGCTGATCATTGCCCGGAGCCTGGCCGGTAACCAGGGTGAAGCGCAGGGTATCAGCCCCGTAATTCTCAATCACTTCCAGGGGATCAATACCGTTACCCAGGGATTTGCTCATTTTGCGGCCGAGGGGATCACGGACCAGCCCGGTAATATAAACAGTGTGGAAAGGAACCTCCTTCATAAATTCCAATCCCATGAACATCATCCTGGCAACCCAGAAGTAGATTATGTCATAAGCGGTGACCAAAACCGAGGTAGGATAGAAATGATCGAGGTCCGGTGTCTGTTCAGGCCAACCGAGGGTTGAAAAAGGCCACAGGGCGGAGCTGAACCAGGTATCAAGCACATCCGGATCCTGTTCCGGGCTGCCGTTACCGCAGGAAGGACAATTTTCCGGCTCTTCATAATCGACGATCACTTCCCCGCAGTCGCAGTACCAGGCGGGAATCCGGTGGCCCCACCAGATCTGGCGCGAAATGCACCAGTCCCGGATATTTTCAACCCAGTTCTGATAAATGCGGGTAAAGCGGGGCGGAATAAAGACCGTATCATTTCCGGCAACCGCCTTAAGGGCCGGCTCGGCCAGGGGCTTCATTTTTACAAACCACTGTCTGGATATCAACGGTTCAACAACCGTCCGGCAGCGCTGGCAGCGGCCTACCGAATGTTCGTGCTCCTCTATTTTTTCGACCAGGGAAAGCTTTTCAAGGTCGGCAACGACTTTCTTGCGGCACTCGAAGCGGTCCAGTCCCCGGTACGGTCCGGTTGCTTCAGTCATTTTTGCATCTTCGTCGATAGCTTTGATTACTTCAAGATTATGACGTCTGCCGATGGCAAAATCATTTGGATCGTGGCCCGGCGTAACCTTAACCGCACCGCTGCCAAACTCAGGGTCGACATAATCATCGGCCACAACAGGTATTTCCCTGCCCAGCAGGGGAAGGATAACAGTTTTGCCCACCAGGCCGCTGTATCTCTTATCTTCCGGGTGAACGGCCACCCCGCTGTCACCGAGCATGGTTTCGGGCCTCGTTGTTGCAACAGTTATAGATGCAGCTTCATCTTTCAGGGGATAACAAATATGGGTTATGGTTGAAGACTCCTCTTCGTGCTCGACCTCAATATCAGAAAGAGCGGTATGGCAGCGAGGGCACCAGTTGATCATATAGTCTCCGCGGTAAATCAACCCGCGGCGATAAAGATCGACAAATACCCTGCGCACTGCCCTGGAGCAGCCTTCGTCCATGGTAAAGCGCTCCCGCGACCAGTCGCAGGAGACCCCCAGGCGGTACAGCTGCCTGGTGATCCTGTCATGGTAAGTATTTTTCCATTGCCAGACTTTTTCCAGGAAAGCTTCCCGGCCCAGTTCCCTGCTGCTGATGCCTTCCTCGGCTAAATGTTTTTCCACCACATTCTGGGTGGCGATGCCGGCATGGTCTGTTCCCGGAAGCCAGAGAGCGTCGAACCCCTGCATACGTTTCCAGCGGATCAGTATATCCTGGATCGTGTTGTTAAGAGCATGCCCCATATGCAGTGAACCTGTCACATTTGGCGGTGGTATTACAATGGTATAAGGAGTTTTTTCCCTGTCACAGTCCGCTTTAAAATACTCGCCGTCCAGCCAAAAGCGATAGCGTTTCGCCTCAACTGCAGCGGGATCGTAAACGGGAGGAAGGTTTGTTTCAGACATTTAGTCACCTCAAGAAAATGCATAAAGGATCGTGATTCTGACATAAGCGGTTTATGCTGTTCGGGATAAGCCGGTTCACACTAAACAATTATACTTCTGTGCCCGGTCAAATACAAGGTTTTGAATAAATTCAATCCGCGGGCAGCATAATCTTTATATAAACGGTCTTTTCTATATTATAATGCTAAATCATGGGACAATGAACAGCCCTGAGAAAAAACGGATGGCCCGGGTTACGACGGGCCATCCTGAAGGGACTATTGAGTTTTTGCTTTAGGGGGTTTGAGCGGATGCTTCGTTATTCTGCCCTGACCCTTCCTCAAAAAGCCGGTAGCCCAGATCAAAAGCCTGCTGATTAAGTTCTCCGCTTCCCCTGGGGGCAAACTTAAATATGCTGTTTCTGAATATTTCCCGATCAATCAACCCGCTCGCAGCGTTTATGACTCCCAGGGCCAGCATATTGGCGACAACTTCCCGGCCCAATTCGTCCTTGGCTGACCTGGTTATCGGGAAAGCCTGGACCTTGTATTCATCGCTGTGTGGTCCGCTGACAAAGGTTGAATCAGCAATAATCAGGCAGTCGGGACCAACCTTGGGCAGGTATTTGTTAAATGAAGTCTGGTTCATGCAAAGCAGGACGGTAGGTTTGGTTACCTTGGGATATTCAATGGTATCTACATCGATAATAACGCCGGCCATACTGGCCCCGCCCCGTGCTTCCGGCCCGTAAGACTGAGTCTGAACCACGTTCTTATTGTCATCCACCGCTGCTGCCGCCAGTACTATGGAGGCCAGAATCAAACCCTGACCACCTGCCCCGGTCAGCAGTATTTCCTGCCTGTTTCCCAAAGTAATCCCTCCGCTTTTTAGCCGATATCCTTACCAATCGACTGGTAATATGCTTCGGCAAATTCCGGAGCCTCAATTGAATAGAGTACCCCGTTCAAGGTTCTTTCTTCCAGCTCTGCTTCATCCATATCGGCTGCGCGCTCAACAGATACGCTTCTTTCTTTCATATCGCGCAGCATATCAACCGCGCTTCCCAGTTTATTGCGCCTTCCGTAAGCAATCGGACAGGGCGATAAAGCTTCAACTACTGAAAATCCCCTGTGCCTGGCTGCCCTGACGATTAGCTGTTCCAGCTGACGCGGCTGGGCGGCATTGCCCCTGGCTCCGAAAGTAGCGCCGGCGCCCCGGGCCAGTTCCAGCAGGTCAAACGCTCTTTCCAGGGTTCCGCGCGGCGCGGTAGTCGCTTTTTTGCCGGCGGGGGTCAGCGGCGAGTGTTGCCCTCCGGTCATACCGTAAATATGGTTGTTAACTATGATCGCATTTAGATCGATATTTCTCCTGGCTGAATGAATAAAATGATTGCCGCCGATAGCGCTGCAATCACCGTCTCCCATGATTACAAAAAGCTTTAATTCCGGACGGGCCATCTTTAAGCCCGTGGCAAAAGAAAGGGCCCGTCCATGGGTTGTGTGCAGGGTATTAAAATTTAGATATCCCGCCGCCCTGGATGAGCATCCGATACCGGACACAATAACCACATCTTTCTGGTCAAAACCCGTCCTTTCGATAGCCCTGACCAGGGCCGCGGTGACAATTCCGTTTCCGCACCCGGGGCACCAGATATGGGGCAGTTTTTTTGTTCTCAAAAAATCCTGGGTTAACTGTTCCATTAAAGCCACCTCCCTACCTCTTCGGATATCTGATCCGGATTAATCATTTCCCCGTCGTAGCGGTTAAGGGGAACAACCTTTGCCTCTCCACGGGCAAAACGCTCTACTTCACCAACCAGCTGGCCCATGTTCATTTCGGGCACTATAATAACATCGGCCTGTTTGGCCAGCGCCTCAATTTCCTTTTCCGGGAAAGGCCAGATCGTCTGCAGGCTGAGCAGTCCCACGGGCAGGCGATTCTGCCAGTATGCTTTCTTGACTACGGCCCTGGCGGAACGAACCGTGCAGCCGTAAGTGACGATGGCAACACGGGGCTCCTTATGGCCGATATAATTAGTAAGGATGATTTCATCCCTGTATTTAACCAGTTTTTCATGAATCCGATCAAGGGCGCGTTCAACCTGCATGGGATCCCCGGTGGGGAACCCATACTGGTCGTGGAAAAGACCGGTTACATGATAATAGTGGCCAAAACCGAAAGGAACCAGCGGGGTAAGACCTTTATCATCATAAGGCTTCCAGTCGTGTGGAACCTGCTTGTCGCTCGTCTTCTCCACCATCAGCTTGCCTTCGGGAATCAATACTTTTTCGCGCATATGTCCGATTACTTCATCAAGCAAAACTATAACCGGCTGCCGTAATTTCTGGCTCAGGTTAACGGCAGCTATGGTCAGGTAATAAGATTCGTAGACGGAAGCCGGCGAAAATACTATAATTGGATGATCACCGTGAGTTCCCCAGCGGGCCTGCATGACATCACCCTGGGCAGGGGCAGTAGGCACACCCGTGCTCGGGCCCATGCGCTGTACATTTATGACCACGCAGGGTATCTCGGCCATGATTGCATAGCCCAGGTTTTCCTGCTTCAGAGAAAAACCCGGTCCGCTGGTAGCGGTCAGGGTTCGCATGCCGCCAATTGAGGCCCCGATAACGGCAGCCATGCTGGCGATTTCATCTTCCATTTGGATAAAAACCCCGCCGATTTCAGGCAGCATGGCCGCCATCTGTTCGGCAACCTCCGTTGACGGAGTAATCGGGTAACCGGCATAGAAACGGACACCGGCATTAATCGCACCTACTGCACAGGCTTCATTGCCCTGCATCAACACCGGTTTTGCTTCCGGCATTTTTCGAAACCCTCCCCCTCACCAGCGCAATTGCAAAGTCAGGACAAAACATTTCGCAAACTCCGCAGGTGGTGCATTTATCTATGTCCTTTTCTGCTTTCCCGGAAACATCCATGTAAAGGGCTTCCTTTGGACAGAAAGCTATACAAATTCCACACCCCTTGCACCATGTCCGGTTAATAATCAGATCGGCATCTGCGTTCTTTTTTTTAGCCTGCGCCAAGGTTTATATCTCCCCCTTAACTGAATCGTTCTATCGAAAAGCAGCTATTTCAAGCCCGGGCCAAAAACAAGGCACAGAGAACATGCCCCGGCAGGCCCGGGCAAACCCGGTTTTTAATACTGGCCGTTCTTATCGTTGAGCCAACCCCGGTAATGCATCGCCTCGGCCAGGCGTTTGATTGAATACATGTAAGCCCCGGTCCGCATGTCGGAGTCGACGCATTTTTCACAGTAATAATGATAAACCATTTTGAAGGCTTCACTCATCTTTTCTTCGAGGCGCCTGTTAACTGTAGCCAGGTCCCAGCGGAATCCATAGTTATTCTGGACCCACTCAAAGTAAGATACGGTAACACCACCGCTGTTGGCCAGGATATCCGGAACTACCAGGACTTTTTTATCTTTAAGAATCTGGTCCGCCTCAGGTGTAGTCGGCCCGTTAGCGCCTTCAACAACAATTTTTGCCTTTACATTCCCCGCATTGCTGCCGGTAAGCTGATTTTCCAGCGCGGCGGGGATCAGTATATCGCAGTCAATTGCCAGCAGTTCCTGGTTGTCAATATCCTGTGCGCCCGGGAAGCCTTTGACAAATCCGGTTTTTTTGACATGCTCGATCAGTTTCTCAATTTCCAAACCGTCTTTATTATAAATCCCGCCGCTGACATCGCTAACCGCGATAACGGGACAGCCTGCTTCGGCAAACAAAACAGCGGCATTGCTGCCGACATTACCAAAACCCTGGATAGCTATCCGGGCCTTGTCAAAAGGAATATCAAAGGCATTGGCCGCCTCCCTGGCTACAAAAAACACGCCCCTGCCGGTTGCCTCATTTCTTCCGACACAACCACCCACAGCCAGCGGTTTCCCGGTAACCACACCGAAGGAAGGCTCGCGCATATTGCTGCTGTACTCATCGGCAATCCAGGCCATTACCTGGGCGTCGGTAAAAACATCGGGAGCAGGTATGTCGGTTTCCGGGCCGATAAAAGAACCGAGAACCCGGACGTAACTGCGGGTCATTCTTTCTTTCTCTTTAACAGTCAGCTCCTGTACATCACAGACAATCGCGCCTTTAGCTCCGCCAAAAGGCACCCCTACCAGCGAACACTTCAGGGTCATCCACATCGACAGGGCCTTAATGCTGTCGGTTGTGACATCCGGGTGGTAACGCAGGCCTCCTTTATAAGGACCAAACACGTTATTATGCTGACAGCGGTAACCGGTATAAACCCGGGTAGTGCCGTCTTCCATCTCCACCGGGATGGCTACTTCAAGAAAACGCATTGGTGTTTTTAAGTGTTCGTAAACCTCGGGAGATAACTCTGCCAGTTCAACAGCCTGCTTTACCTTATCAAGCGTTGCAACCAGTACGTTATCCTTTTTTTCTGCCTTATCAACTTCGACCGACATGAGAATCCTCCTCGTTACATTATTATCAAGCCCAGCCAAACTAATCATACCATGTTATTTCTGTTAGTTAAATATATAACCCGTTTAACTTAAAATGTAATAAAAATAATACCTGATTGTAATATTCCTGTAATATAACAGCCTTATAATAATAGTGAGTTGACCCCCTCTTTTTATATATATTGTTGGACGCAGTTAACGTTAACTGCGTCTTTTTTTTGGCCTCCTTTTCACCCCACCGTATCGCCGCCACGATCAGCAGGTCGGGCTCTGCCGTTAAAAAGAAATCTTTACCCGGTAATCGCTCCGTTAAAATAATCCGGCCGATACCATTGTTAACCTTTTTCGCTAATTCGTGGTTGACATTTAGGCCAGCCGGGCTTATTATTTAAATGATTAGCGAGTGCCCAAAAAAAGCTTAAAAAGGTGGTCAAAATGGCTAAAAACAGGGATGAGATCCTGGGCCGCTTACTTGAAAACAGGGGTCGTTATATATCAGGCGGCTCATTGAGCAGCGATCTGAAAATCAGCAGGACCGCGGTCTGGAAACAGGTCAGCGAGCTGCGCAAAAAAGGTTACCTGATCAGCGCCATACCCAACCAGGGCTACCGCCTGGAAAGAGAGCCTGTTCTGCTCGACAGCGAAAAGCTCAGGGGCAGCAGTATTTTTTACTACCAGTCAGTTGATTCAACCAACCTGATCGCGCGCCGTCATGCCGATGAAGGGGCCCCCGGTTACAGCATAGTTGTAGCAGAGGAGCAGGAGACGGGGCGCGGGCGCCTGGGGCGAAGCTGGTTTTCACCCCGGGCCAGCGGGCTCTGGTTTTCAATGATCTTACGTCCGCACATGCTCACTCCAGCCAATGCCGGTCCCGTTACGCTGGTGGCGGCGGCAATACTTGCCAATCATTTTGCCGGTCAGTACGGGCTTCCCCTTAAAATAAAGTGGCCAAATGATCTCTTAATCCGCGGCAAAAAGGTGGGCGGCATTCTTACGGAACTAAGAGGAGAGCTTGACCTGGTCGAATACCTGGTAGTGGGTATTGGCATCAATGTCAACCAGGAGCAGGAAGAGTTCCCCAAGGACCTGCGGAAAATATCAACTTCTCTCAGTATCGAAAGCGGTGAAATTTACAACCGGACCGACCTGCTCCTGTCGCTGCGTGACAGCCTGGTTCGCGGGTTTAACCGCTTTTTCACCGACGGCTTCGCTCCTTTTTACATGCCCTGGAAGAAGTACAATGTAACCCTGGGTCAAAAAGTCACCCTGAGCTGGCAGGGAGGCCTGCTCCAGGGCAAAGCGCTGCAGTTAACGCTAAACGGGGCTCTCCAGATCCAGGACAACCGGGGGGAAATCCATACCATAAATTATGGCGAACTTATCTAAGCAGGCTAAAAACCGGGGTGTGCTGATCCAAAAGCTGACCTTAAGCGCCCTTTTTACTGCCCTGATTGCCATACTGGCCCAGGTAGCGGTGCCAGTACCCTTTAGCCCTGTTCCCTTTACCGGACAGGTAGTCGGTGTACTGCTCGCCGGCGCCCTGCTGGGAAAACGGGCCGCAGTACTCTCTGTGACGGCCTACCTGCTGCTCGGCGCCGCCGGAGCGCCAGTGTTTTCACTGGCCCGCGGCGGCTTTTACATGCTTACGGGGCCCACGGGAGGATACCTGTGGGGATTTATCCCCGCTGTTTTTCTTACCGCCCTGCTGCTCGAGAATAAGACAGAGCCTTCGTATTACAGGGCCGCATCCGCCAACCTGGCCGCTTTAGCCGCGATTTACCTCTGCGGGGCTTTTCAATTAAGCCTGATCATGGGTTACGACACGGCGCAGGTTTTGCTGGTTGGCGTTATTCCCTTTTTGCCTGCTGACCTGCTTAAAGCAGCCCTGGCCGTATTCCTCGGCAGGCAGATCCGCAAAAGCCTCCGCCGGAACGGGCTGGGCCATATCGTTGGGGGCAGCCGCGAACCGGCCTGACCGGGAAAATACGTCTACGATCCGGTAGTTTTTACTGTCATACCGTCAATATTCATCTTTAAAACTATTACACTGGCGGCCTGGTCAGGACTGATTGGATTAACCGGACTTTCCCTGACGAAAGCGCCGGTCAGCGCTTCCAGGGCTTCGAGCTTTTCAGCATCATCCTCCACTTCTGTAACCCGGCCGAATGCGATAACGCTGCGGGAATCGATGGAATACTTGCAGGGATAGTCCGAGGGGAGTATTTTGGAAATCCGGTCGACCTGGAAACAAACCCGGTTATTCTCGCGGATCATTTCTAATTTTTTACCGGCCGGCCCGCAGTGGAAGTAGATGCACTGCCGAACGTAGACATAGCACAGCGGAATAACGTAGGGATAATCTCCCGCACACATTGCCAGGCGCCCGATGTTTTCTTCCCTGAGGATCTGTACAGCTTGAGCATTCTCAGCAGGATTTTTCATCTCAGCTCTTAAACCTCCACTTCGTAAATGCAAATTTTATGAGGCAACGCCTTTCATACGGGGCACAACCAGGGAACCCTGGGGAATAACGCAGGTAAAAAGATCTTTGCTGTTTTTATAGACCTCCGAGACAGCTTCTTCCAGGGAAGAAACGGGGACAAAACCGAGAAGCCGGGCTTGACCGGGATCGAGATCTGAAACGAGATAAACAGTGCCCTGCCGGAGAAGCCTGGCCACGGTATACGCTTTATGCCCGCCCAGGTAGAAGTTACTGCGCAGGGCTGCTTCCAGTTCGGAAAGGCTGCGGTATTTTTCAGCCCACTGCTCGTAAGCTTCTGAACCGATCCCTTCCGGGCAGCGGGCAACAAGGATCAACCGGCCGCCCTTTTTCAGGGCTTTCACGGCATTATCAAGGGTTTTATGGGCCTGGTAAACGTTGATGTCTTTCGGGTATCCGCCGCAGGAGGCTATAACTACATCCGCCGGCCTGTCAATTTCTATTCCGTAAACCCGATCGGCCATGGCGCAGGCGGCACGGTGACCTTCAACCATATCTCCGGCATAAAAACCGAGAATGTTCTTATCCTGGTCAAGGACTGTGTTTAGCAGGAAGTCGCCGCCCACCATCAGAGCCGCTTCAAGCAGGTCTTCATGAACCGGGTTGCCGTCCAGCTTTCCGCTGACCGCCCTTTCATCGAGCAGCAGGCTGTGATTCTTTCGGATGGTTTCCCAACCCGCTACGCCGGGAATTAAAGCTTTGCGTCCTCCGCCGAAGCCGGCAAAAAAATGATGGACCACGCTTCCGGTTAAAATCCTGCGATCCGCTTCTTTAACCTTCTTATTGACATAAACGGGAGTATCAAAAGAGGTGTCGCCTAAAAATACAAGCTCGTCATTATCTCTGCTGTCGTGGTTAAACATTTGTATTCTTGAGGAAACATTTTCACCGGCCAGGTTTTCCATTTCATCTTTGCTCATCGGGCGGTGAGAGCCGTTGGTAAATACAATAAAGATGTCTTTTTCCTTTATACCTGCTTCCGTCAGCTCGCTGACTATGTAAGGGAGGAAAAATTCGCTCCGGGCCAGCCTTGTTGAATCGTTGACCAGCAGGCAGATCGTTTCTCCCGCCCTGACGGTTTCCCTGAGCGGGGCTGAACTTATTGGGCTGCGCAGCGCTTTTAAAA
>SLSE01000031.1 GCA_007130585.1 Syntrophomonadaceae bacterium
TGCCGTAACTTGCAGGAGGCTTTATTTTTCCGGTCATGCTTTCAATCTTACGCAGTCTTTTTTCCACCATTTTTTTGCGTATTTCGGGGTCTTCTGTCGAGTAACCGCTTTCCGAATGTTCATTGCCGGCTATTACGACACAATGCCTGCCCCGTCCCGGAAAAGCGCGCGGTGAAATTCCCGAATCGGTAATTTGATACCTCTTGTATTCTGCTTTTTTGTCCTGCTCTTTTTCCGTAAAAATATCTCCGCGCTCAATTGATACGGCATCCAGGTCAAAGGGCTTAACGGTAAAGGAGGAATCGGCAAGATGCTGGTCGCTCAATATAAAGACGGGTATCTGGTACGTCTCTGCCACGTTAAAAGCATGCACGGCCGTCCAGAAAGCATCCCGGGCGCTAACAGGGGCGAAAACAGCCCTGGGGAATTCTCCGTTTCCGGAATATATGCTGAAGAGCAATTCACCCTGCTCTGTCCGGGTTGCTATCCCTGTTGCCGGCCCGGGGCGCTGGGCCAGTAAAATTACAAGGGGCGTTTCGGATATTCCGGCAAAAGAGAGTCCTTCAACCATCAGTGAAAACCCGCTGCCTGATGTGCCCACCATGGAGCGCAGGCCGGCGTTCGCCGCCCCGATGGACATGTTAATTGCTGCTATCTCGTCTTCAGCCTGTTCAAATGCCAGGGGCAGCCGCCCGGCCTGGCGGGCCATATACTGCATTACCCCGCTGGCCGGAGTCATTGGATAGGAGCTCATAAACCGGCATCCGGACGCCAGGGCGCCGAGGGCCAGGGCCTCGTTGCCGGTAACCACCAGGCTGCCTTCATTGCCTGCGCTCTCTATATCGCAGGCACAGCGGCCCGAAAAGTTTTTTTCAGCGTAATCATGTCCGGCCCGGGCCGCTTTTACGTTGGCTTCAGCTATATCGCCGCCTTTTGATTGAAACATTTTGCTTAAAACATTCTCCAAAATTTCGGGGTCCCCGCCCATGATCTGCCATACGGCACCGGCTGCCACGGTATTTCCCATCACTTTTTTCCCGCCGTGCTTCTCGCCCAGTTCACCCATCGGCAGGGGAAGCGAGTTGGGGATTTCTTCCCCGGTATCGACATTTTCCAGGTCATAAACAATAACTCCGTCGGAGGAGAGTTCTTCTCTATGAAGTTCCAGGGAGGCTTTATCTAAAGCGATCAATACCTCCAGGCAATCTGAAAAAGAATACAGGGGAAATGAAGCAACCCGAATCTGGTAAAAATTGTGACCGCCCCGCACCCGGGAATAATAATCCTGGTGGGCGAACAAATGAAGGCCCTGGTCGGCAAAAGCTTTGGACAGAATATCACCGATAGTGTTAATGCCCTGGCCTGCCTCACCGCCAATTTTTATCGAATAATCAATTTCAGCCACCCGGTATACGCCTCCCTTTTTTTGAAGCCTGGAATCGATCATGCCAATTGCTGAAGATTCTATTTATATTTTAATAATAGTTCCATACTTCCGTCAACTACAGCCGGCTGCTATCCAGGCCCGGTCAGGCAAGGAGCAATCATTTTTACTGCCCGCGGCGAAGTTTCCAGCGCTGAAACCTGTTAAACAGCCTTACCGCTTTTACTGTTGTATTGAAGAGCCGCCCTTCCATTTCTGCGCTTATATTATTTAAAAGGTCGGGGATGGGGATATTCTGGGGGCACTTCTCCAGGCACTGGCCGCATCCTGTGCACTGCGAAGCCTTTCCGGGCGAGCTTCCTTCAGTAGCGCCCCCGACCCGCATCAGGTAGAAGATCTGCCCCCAGCGGGCATCGTCGTGCATATGTTTATAGTTATAGGTTTCAAAGCAGGCAGGGATATCCACACCCCGGGGACAGGGCAGGCAGTAGCTGCAGCCGGTACAGGCTGTTTTCATCAGGGACATGTATTCATTCCTGACGCTTTCGATTAAATCCAGGTCATGGGGCGATAAACTACCGGGCTGCGCTTCACCGGCTATGCGGATATTGTCCCTGATATGTTCTTCTTCATTCATTCCCGATAAGATAACCGTTACTTCGGGATGATTCCAGATCCAGCGCAGTGCCCACTCCGCCGGCGTTCGTTTTTCTTCTGTCCGGGCCCAGATTTTTTCCACGGCAGGAGGGGGCGCGGCCAGTAAACCGCCCCGGAGGGGCTCCATAACAAAAACCCCCAGGTCCTTTGAAGCGGCGTACTGCAAGCCTTTCCTGCCGGCCTGGCAATTTTCATCTAAATAGTTATACTGGATCATGCAGCAGTCCCAGTCGTAGTCATCAACTATCCGGAGAAAAGCTTCCTGTTCTCCGTGAAACGAGAAACCGGTGCTGACAACCCGGCCATCTGATTTAGCCCGGTCCAGGAAATCAACTATTCCCATTGCTTTCATCTTGTCCCATAAAGGCCCGTTTAGGCCGTGGACCAGGTAGTAGTCAAGCCGGTCGGTATTGAGGCGTTCCAGCTGCCTGTTTAATATTGTGTCCATATCTTGCGGGCCGGTTGGAAGCCAGCAGGGAAGCTTGGTGCACAGTTTAACTTTATCGCGGTAGCCATCAGTGAGAGCCCGCCCCAGGAACGGTTCGCTCGCGCCCAGGTGATATAAATAGGCAGTATCGATAAAATTAATGCCCTGGTCGACGGCCATGCGAACCTGGGCTGTGGCCCTGCCTTCATCAATTTTGCCGCTGCCGGGGGTGCCTTTTTTTTGCGGCAGGCGCATGCACCCGAAACCCAGGGTCGAGAGTTTATCGCCGTTCTTTTTATTTTCCCTGTACTGCATGAATTACAACCACTCTTCCATGTTGGTTGAACATACATAAAAATTATATCATAAAACAGCATGGCAACATGTGGAATCCGGCCCTCCCCGGTCGCGACCGGCTTTCCAGGATCCCCGATCGCGCGCCCGGGTATGTTATAATTATTCCAACAGCCTGTCCGGAAAGATGAACCATCGCGCTCCCGGGCAGCAGAAAACCATGCAGGGGAGTGGAATTCTTGCCGGACATGATAAAAAGGGAACGCTTTAATTTTTTTCATGAACTGCGGGTCAGGTACTCTGAGGTTGATTTCCAGGGGATTGTTTTTAATGCCCACTACCTGACTTATTTTGACACTTCGATCACAGAGTACGTAAGAAATATCAACTATGATTACCTGAACCTGGTTTCAGGGAGAGGGCTTGATTTCGTCCTGGTCAAAGCAGTTGTTGAATTTTTAAGCCCCGTGCGCTTTGATGAAGTAATTGAAGTCGGGGTTTCCGCCCACAGGATCGGCAAATCGAGCTTAACCTGGCTTCCTGCGATATTCAGGAAAGGCGAACCGGAGTGCCTGGCTTACGGTGAGCTGGTATGGGTCTGCACTGAAATGGGGGCAAATAGTTCGCATCCTCTGCCTGAAGATCTCGTTAACAGGCTGCGCGAATATGAAGAAATGGTATAAAGAAA
>SLSE01000149.1 GCA_007130585.1 Syntrophomonadaceae bacterium
CATCCCCAGCTCATGTCCCTGCTGGACAGGGCGGGATTTGTCCGGATCTGGAGCGGGGAACGCTTTTCCGGCAAGGTAGGAGGGCCGATTACCGTAGCCCGTCGTGCCGGACAGAACATGGCCTTTTCCCAGCTGCTGATGTGGTTTTTTATAAACGATATCATTGTGCCCGGGTCAAGCTACTGGACAATGTCTGTAGCCGGCGCCAAAGCGGCCCGGGACGCTTCCGAGGATCAGGAAGCGCTGCTTCATATTTCACATTTTGTAAATAACATGAGCAAAGTTATGACGGCCCTCGGGAAACTTTAAGCTCTAGGTTTTCTTCATGATTGTGGCCTGGCCTTCGATTACAATATCGCCGGACTGGTTTAGCGCTTCAGTTTTTAAGCAGGCGATGTTTTTTTCTGTGATCAGTTCAATAACTTCCACCCGGGCAGTAATGGTATCGCCGATATAAACCGGGGCCCGGAATTTAAGGTTTTGTTCCAGGTAAATTGTATTTTTCCCGGGCAAAGTAGTCCCGAGGACGGTAGATATCAGGCCGGCGCTGAGCATACCGTGGGCTATTCTTTTTTTGAAAGGGCTTTTTTCTGCAAATTCCCGGTCGACGTGAAGGGGATTAAAGTCACCGCAGATTCCGGCAAAATTATAAACATCTGTTTCAGATATGGTTTTGCTGAATTCAGCTGTATCGCCTATATTTAAATCGGAGTAGGGGATGTCGGCAATCATGGCAAATACCTCCTGAAATTGGCTGGGATTATGAAATTAACCGGGATCAATTCCGTTCAGGATGAATTCCCGGATTGTTTCCAGTTGTTTTTCATCGGGCAACTTTTGTTCCCACAGCGGCCAGCGCATACCGGTAAAAATACTGATGCCCATCAGGCAGAAGGCAAGCATTTCGGGCTCCATTTGTTTGATCTGCTTTTTAGTCATGGCTTTTTCCAGGTGTTCCGCGTAGCCCCTGCTGAAGTTAGTGTAGTGCCATTTAAATATTTCGATATCAACAAATTCTGCTTCCCTGATCAGGGCGTACAGGGTGGGGTTTTCCAGGCAGTAACGGTAAAAGGCCATAATCCCCTCTACTTCGGCTTCCTTACGATCAGGAATATCTTTGATGGCAATCTGGATATATTTACGGACTTCATGATGAACATAGTAAATTAACTCCCTGAAAATATCTTTCTTGCCCCGAAAATAGAGGTAAAAAGTGCCCATGGCAACTCCTGCGTGCTCTGTGATGGCGTAAACAGAGGTTTCATGGTAGCCTTTTTCCCCGATAATCTCTTCAGCGGCCTTAAGCAGTTTGTTGAAGGTAGCCTTGCCCCGCCTGGTTTTAGGAAGGATTACTCCTTCGTTATTATTGTCTTTTACTGTATCGCCAGTATTCATAGGCCCACCTTATTTAATGCAGTTTATTGGGTCAATCAAAGTTTATCCGATCAGGCTGCTCCGGTCAATTTCGTATTCCCGTTAAAGCTCCCCAGTTAAGATGCGTTTCCCCACTGGATTATTGTCGAACCCCAGGTATAACCGGTTCCGGCGGCCAGCAGGGCTACGGTGTCTCCGTCTTTTAAGCGTCCCAGTTTTTCTGCTTCGGTCAGGGCAATGATTTGATCGGCAGCCTGGACATGTCCGTAATCCTGGAGATAAAAGCTCTGTTCTTCGGTCAAGCCGTATTTCCTGAGCAGGTCGCTATAAAGGGATCTCTTAAAGTGGATGGGAGCCAGGAAATCAAGATCAGCCATTGTTTTACCGCTTTTTTCCAGCGCAATTCTTACTACATCAATAAAATTGTCAAAGGTAATCGGATCCAGGTATTCTTTCATTTCTTCAGGGTCAATTACGTCCAGTTTGCCTGAATCGGGGCTGCAGTTTAACGATGAAACCGGGTTAACCGAGCCTCCGTCCAAAACCTTGACATGCTTGCTGAAAAATCCCGCTGTAATATTGTGTGTTTCCAGGACCAGGTTTTTTGCCGCGCCTTTCTGCAGCAGGACGGCTGCTCCCCCATCGCCAAAGTTATACATGAAGCGGACCCTGGGGTTTTTATAATCGATCAGGTACGATTCTTTGCTACCCATGGTTAAAAGGACATTGTTCATGGTATCGTCAGAAAGCATCAGCCCCTTGACCATGCGCAGGGCCACCGTGAAGCCGGCGCACAGCGAGTAGATCTCGGTGGCGAAGGCCTGCTCTGCGCCAAGCTCGTGCTGAAGTTTGCAGGCACAGGACCAGACCGGATAGTCCTTATACTGACTGCCGAAGAATATAACCGCGTCGAGGGCGGCCGGGTCGAAATCTTTAAGTGCGTCGCGGGCTGCGGCCAGGGCCATGTCAGATACGTGTTCATCCGGGCCGGCAACGTGCTTCTGGCGCAGACCCATTTTTTCTCTGACAACTTCAAGCGGAATACCTGTTTTATCCGCAATATCGGCGCTGGTCTCGATATTGTCGGGCAGGTAAACTCCCAGCCTTGTCATACCTATCGTTTCTTTAGTTTTATCTAACATGGCGACAACTCCCTGTAAGCGATAGTAAAAGTTGCGTGCATATGTTCCCCGTACAAATATTCTACAGACGAAAGGGCGGCAGTTATGTCCTGCCGCGCGCCTTCCAACGTTCCCGAAGCTGAAGGTATGCTCCCACTAAACCTTTAGGCATATAGAGAACCACCAGAACATAAATTGCCCCGAAAAACAGCAGCCAGCGTGAGAAAATTTCATGAATGCCGCGCAGCTCCAGCAGGTAGTTCTGGGCAAGCTGGACAAATGCCGTCCCGAAAATTGCACCGTAGAGCGTCCCTGTGCCCCCGACAATCGTATACAAAAGGGCATTAAGTGTGCTCTGGACAGTGAGCAGTTCCGTGTTGGCAAAGCGGGTCAGAAGAGCAAACATTATCCCCGCTGCAGCAGAAGCCATTCCTGCAACAACCAGGGCAATTAGTTTGTATTTCTTGGTATCGTAGCCTAGAAATTTTGCTCTCTGATCGTTATCGCGAATAGCCTGCAGGACCCGTCCTGTCGGCGAATTAACAAACTGCCTTAAAATCAGGGTCATGGCAATCAGGAACAAAAGGGCGTAATAATACATCATCATCCGGTCCTGGAACATGAGCGGCACCCTGAAAGTCAGGCCGTCCGCACCCTGTGTATACTCGCGCAGTGTTTCAGCAGTGTGACGGCCTATTTCGCCGAAAGCCAGGGTGATCATGGCGCAGGCAATAACACCCGTAAAACCTGATCCCCTGAAAGCGAATTGGCCCATTATATATGCCACCACGGCAGCGAAGGCCAGTGAAACCAGAAGTGCGAGCAGCAGGGTGTCCAGGGTTGCGCCCATGCGCGAAAACATAATGCCGGCGATGTAAGTCCCGCCACCAAAGAACAGGGCATGGCCCAGGTTAATGATGCCTGTATAGCCTCTTAAAATATCATAACTCATGCCGAATATTGCCAGTATATAAATCCGGCTTAAAAGGGTTATAGTGGTCAGGCCTGTTATATGAGGAATAATTAGAATAAACACCGCTAAAAGGCTGAGAAATAGCCACGTGCCGGGGCCAAAAGCCGGTTTTTTGCGCAGAATATTAGTCAGCAGTGGCATTAGTTTCTCACCGCCATTCCAAATAGACCTTCAGGTTTTAAAGTAAGAACCAGCAGTAATAAAAGCACGGTTGTATAAACAGTGAGAGGCGGGTAGAACCAGGAAACAAAGGCTACGGTTAAACCGATAATTATACTGCCTACGGCCGAGCCATAAAACGAGCCCATGCCGCCCAGGATAATGACTATAAAAGCAAGTATCTGATTATTAATACCCATTCCGGACCAGACGCTGCCGACAAGAGGGACATAGAGAGCGCCGCCCAGGGCAGCCAGAGCTGCTCCTCCGGCAAATACGCCCGCGAAGTAAACCTTGATATTGATGCCCAGGGCTTGCACCATCTCAGGAGATTGAATCCCGGCACGCATAACCATACCTACCTTAGTCCTGTTCACGAGGTAGTTAATGCCTATGGCTACAAGGATCCCGACCACGATTAAAAATATCCTGTACTGGGAGATGATGACTGCATCTATAACCCAGGTTCCATCCATAAATTCCGGCCGGGAAGCCGGAATCGGGTTTGGGCCCCAAAAAAGTCGGGCCATATCGGTAAAAACAACTCCCAGTCCGAGCGTAATTAAAATTTGTGCAGTTACATTACCGTAAACCGGACGAATAAATAATCTTTCAAAAACCAGTCCCATTAAAGCACCGGCTGCAACAGCAGCAATAATAGCGATTGGAAAACTGCCAGTCATACTAAATATCCAGATACTTACATAGCCGCCCCAGATAAACAGAACGCCGTGTGTAAAGTTTACGACACCCAGAAGTCCCAAGATAATTGACAATCCGGCAGCCATTAGAAAAATTAGAGCGCCTTCAGCCAAACCGTTTATCAAAAGCATTAGGAATATGTGCAAGACTTAACCACCACCTCTGCGATTTTGCGATAATCTCAAGCGGTTACAAAGCCCAGGTGTTTCCTCTGGAGTTCTTCGTCATCCATAAGTTCTTTAATCGTGCCGTCCAGGACAGTTTGCCCTTCAGCGATAATATAGTAACGGTCACCTACAGCACAGGCCATTTCAAAGTTCTGCTCAACGAGAACAATTGTTTTTTCCTGTTTAAAGGTAAGCAGTGTATCCCGGACTTTTTCTACGATAATCGGGGCCAGCCCTTTACTTGGTTCATCGATCAAAATAATTTTGTTGTCATTAACAAGGGCCCTTGCGATAGAAAGCATTTGCCGCTGCCCACCGCTTAATGTGGAGGCCAGCCTTTTATAGGATTCTTTCAGATCGGTGAAAAGTTCCAGCACATGGTCCCGCCTGTCAACCGTATCCTGATCTTCCTGCCACATGGCAATCAGCAGGTTTTCTTCGACTGTTAAAGCATCAAAAATGCCGTAATCTTCGGGGACAAAGCCAATGCCCTGGCGAACCGTATGGTAAGGTGGCATTGCGGTTAAATCTACGCTGTCAAGAATTATTTTGCCGGCGCTGGCAGGAACCAGGCCGATTATAGTGCGCAGGGTTGTCGTTTTTCCTGCCCCGTTCCGCCCCAGGATAACTACAGCTTCACCGGGGTAAACTTCCAGGGTTACCCCCTGCAGGATATGGAAAGGACCAATAAATGAAGATACATTATCAAGTTTAAGCAGTGGATCCATTTAGAATGCCCCCTCCGAGGTAAGCTTTTAGAACATCTGGATTTTCTGATACTTCAGCGGCAGTTCCCTCAGTAAGAACAGAACCGTTAACCAGCACAATAACTGTATCGGATAACTTTGTAACCAGGTCCATCTTATGCTCTATCAGCAGGACTGTGTTTTGCTGTTCTTGCTTGGTTTTGCTTAATAGTTCAAACATTGCCGGCACTTCTTCCAGGGCCATTCCCGCTGTTGGCTCGTCGAGGAGGAGAACATCAGGTTTCATGGCCAGCACCATGGCCAGTTCCAGTTTGCGTTGTTCTCCGTGGTTCAGGCTTGCTGCCGGGGAGTTCATTTTGTCATCAAGCAGGACCTGTTCCAGTAAAGCTGAGGCTTCTTCTTCCAGGGCCGGAAATTTTTTATAAGATGTAAAAATTTTGTAACCGGTTTTTTCTCTTGACTGCAGGGCTAAGCGAACGTTTTCATGGACAGTTAAGTTTGGAAAAACATTGGTTAACTGGAATGAACGCCCGATGCCCATGGCCACTCTTTGCATAGGGGACAGACCTGTTATGTCTGTCCCCTTGAAATATACAATTCCGTTAGTTGGCTGCAACAGGCCGCTGATGAGATTGAAAAGTGTTGTTTTCCCGGCGCCGTTTGGCCCGATAATCGTGGTAAACAGGCCTTTTTTTACTGTGATGCTTACATCATTAACTGCTTTAAGGCCTCCAAAATTAATTGTTAGGTTTTTAGTCTCAATCAGCGTCTCTGACATTACAGCAACTCCCATCTTGTTTATTTAGACTAGCTGTTTACCGTGGAGCATCATCAGGCACGGTAACAGGTGGCATCAGGTCTTCAGCAGGGATTACCCTTTCAAGGACCGGTACCGGATGATCGTCCCCCTCCTCAAGGGTAATTTCGAAAAGTGGCTGCATGGCCTGGTGGTCTTCTTCCCTGAACCAGCGCATGCCTGTTGGAGAATCAAATTCCATGCCGCGTAAAGTTTCGATTAAAACCTCGCTGTCAGTATCTCCACCTGTCTGTTCCAGGGCAGTTACTAAAGCGGCAGCACAGGCCATGCCGCCGGAAGTGAAGATATCGGGAGGTGAATCGTATCTTGCAAAGTGTTCTTCAATGAGCCAGTCATTCATGGGGTTGGCAGGGGGTACTGTATGATAGTAAACAGTAAAACCCTGCATGCCTACTACAGCGTGCATCATGCGCAGGGCGGCAATTTCCGGCGCCCCGGTTGAAATGGTAATACCCTGTCCCTGGACGTCCAGTTCTGCCAGCTGGCCCCAGGGGTTATTTGCCCCGGCCCAGACGACAAAGAGGTAATCAGGGTCGGCTTCTATAATCCGCAGAATGTAGGAAGTAAAGTCGGTAGCATCAGCCGGTGGGAATTCCTGGATTACAATTTCTGCCCCCCGGGCTTCTGCCTCAGGCACAAAGGGATCGACTCCTGCCCGGCCGAAAGCTGTATCCGGTGCCAGGGTGGCAATCCTGGTGCCCTCTGAAGCGATAACCTCTGCCATGGCAATAGCGTCCTGGGCAGTATTTCTGCCGGTGCGGAATACATAGCGGTTCCAGAACTCTCCCGTTATAACATCGGCTGCTGCCGGTTCATAGATTATAACCGTTTCGAATTCTTCGGCGATCGGCGATATGGCCAGGGCATCGGCAGATGAAGTTACCCCTACGAGGATTTCAACTTCGTCCTGGTCCAGCAGCTTGGTTGCTCGTTCCCTTGCTACATCGGGAACCGTGGTGGTATCTTCCCAGATCACTTCAATCGGCCTGCCGGCAACAGTCATGGTGCCGTCTGTCATGTATTCAAGGCCTAATTCGAAGCCTCTCTGGAACTGGTTGCCGTAATCTTCAAGCACGCCGCTGAGCGATGACAGGGCGCCAACTTTTATGGGTTCACCTTCAGGCTCTGCGGGAGCTTCATCATCGACAGGTTCCGGATCATCTACCGGAACGGCCTCTTCCTCGGCGCAACCGGCAATTAGCAGAGCAAACGCTAAAACTACCAGCAAAGCAAACTTAAAATAAGCAGACTTCATGTTTTCCCTCCTCAGAATAATGTTCAAACTTGAAAACCCTGAAAATGATGCTTTATGATCCCTCCTTTCAGCTGCGGAATTAAAAACCCGGACTCTAAACTCAAAAACTCGTGTTACTTCTGAAGTTCACGTTTAATTATTTTTCCGGCCGGTGATTTCGGAAGGGAGTTTGTAATTATTATTTCCTTCGGCACCTTGTAGCGCCCGAGGTTGGCCTTGCTGAATGCTATTAACTCTTTCGGTTCGGCTGTTCGTCCTTTATGCAGAACAACGTAAGCCCGGCCTACTTCACCCCACTTTTCATGGGGAATGCCGATCACTGCAGCTTCGGCTACGGAAGGGTGCCTGTATAAAACCGATTCAACTTCAAAGGGGTACACATTTTCTCCCCCGCTGATAAACATATCTTTTTTCCGGTCGACGATATAGTAATAGCCGTCATCATCACGCCGGACCAGGTCTCCCGTATAGAGCCACCCGTCCCTGATCGTCTCTTCCGTTGCCCTGCGGTTTTGCCAGTAACCCGAGAAAAGGTGAGGGCCGGAGAGGGCCAGTTCGCCGATTTCGCCGGATTTTACTTCGCGGCCTTCGTCATCTACGGAACGGGCCCGCCCGTAAAAAACCGCTTTGCCCACCGATCCAATTTTGTCTTTGATCATTTCATCATCCAGGGAAAAGCAGTTGGGTCCTGCTTCGGTCAAACCGTAGCCCTGTTTGAAAGGCAGACCCAGTTCCCAGTAACGGTGATAGAGGCTTTCCGGGCAGGGGCTGCCCCCGGTTATGCAGATCCGTACCGAAGATAAATCGGTTTCAGGGAAGCGGTCCGCGTCGGCCATCAGCTGGTACATCGTGGGAACCATGAAAGTAATTGTCGCTTTTTCCTCTTCGGTAAGCTCCAGGTAGCGGTCGGGATCGAATGATTTCATCAGGATCACGGTGCCCCCCAGTTTAAGCAGGGGCAGGGTAAAGACATTGATGCCCCCGGTATGGAAAAAGGGCATGGCCATAACTATTTTATCGTCCGGCCTGAGCCCCCAGCTGATGATGGTGTTAAGCGCATTCCATGTAACCATCCTGTGGGAAAGCATCGCCCCCTTGGGGCTGCCTGTGGTTCCACCGGTATAAAGAAGCATCCAGGGGCTTTCAGGGTCGATGTCGAGCCCTGCTTCAGGCAGGGTAATGCCGGCGCCGCCTGCTGCTGCGGTCTCTGCATCTGCAGCTTTAACCGGGCAGGTTCCCGTTTTGCTGCAGTCAAGTTTACTTGCTGTTTCGGCCCACTCTTCCCCGTAGAAGAGCAGTTTGGGGGCGGAATCTTCCATAATGCCGGACAGTTCGGCAGGGGACAGTCTGAAATTAAGAGGTAAAAACGCTGTCCCCAGGCGGGGCAGCGCAAACATAAGCAGGATATGCAAAATACTGTTGTAATCAAGAATGGCAACGCGATCGCCGCTGTTCAGCTTAAAGCTTTTCAGGTACTGGGCCAGGGCTTCGGCCCTGAAGTTTAAATCTTTGTAAGTTAACCTTTCACCGCTTTCGGCATCAATCAGCGCAGTCTTGTTCGGGCTTAACTCACAGCGTTTAACCAGCCAGTCGTTTATCATCAGAATCCTCCGTTTCCGGATAAACCTAAAACCTGAATCGCCTGTCAGTTTTGCAAACAAATGATATCATGGGAATATTGCAAAAGTCAAGCATCATTTCCAATAAATAAACTTTTAATATATTTTAGAATATATTGATTATTAGGTGCTAATACAACCTAAAGCCCTTCATTGCGGTAAATCTACAGCGTGAACGGGGCCGGTTTTTTTCTGTCACTCAGGTATTATTTTCTGCCAGCAGCCTTTTCAGCACTTTGCCGACGCTGCTTTTAGGAATGCTTTGGACAAAGGATATTTCACGGGGAATTTTATACCTGGCCAGCTTGTTCTGCAGGTAGGCCTGCATGTCTTCCCCGGTCAGTACTGACCCTTCTTTAAGCACGATAAATGCTTTTCCGGTTTCTCCCCATTTCTCATCCGGAATCCCGATCACAGCTGCTTCCAGGACTGAATCGTGAGCTTCGATTGCATTTTCAACCTCTACGGGGAAAACGTTTTCTCCCCCGCTGATATACATATCTTTTTTACGATCGGCTATATAGTAGAAACCCTCGCTGTCCTGGCGCGCGATGTCACCGGTATGGACCCAGCCGGAGCGCAGAGTTTTTTCAGATTCCCCGGGATTGTTCCAGTAACCGGAGAAAGTGACCGGACCGCTTAGAAGCAGCTCGCCCATTTCTCCCTGCCCGGCGGGATTGCCGTCCTCGTCTATTATACGAGCCTGGCAGTATAAGAAAGGTTTGCCTACAGACTGGCTCTTGTTTTTAACCTGTTCCCAGCTAAGAGAGTCCCAGGGCATGTAGAGGTTATTCGGCCCGCCCTCGGTGATACCGTAACCCTGGACAAAGACAACATCTTTTTCCCAGTAGGGTTCCATTACGGAAACCGGGCAGGGAGCGGCGCCGGACATAACAAACTGCAGTGAAGAAAGGTCGGTTTTATTGAAGTTTTCGTGAGACGAAATCATTCTGAACATCGTTGCGGCAGCGAACAGGAAAGAACATTTTTCTTCTTCAACCTGCTTCAGGGTTAGTTCCGGATCGAATCCGGGATTAATCAGGATCCTGCCGCCGGCAAAAATAGTGGGCAGGGTTACCAGGTTCCAGCCGCCGGTGTGGAAAAACGGCAGGAGGCCCGGTGCAACTGTGTGCGGGCCGAGCTGCCAGCTTACAGTTTCGCTGAGCATGTTAAAGAAGACAGCGCGGTGTGAAATTACGGCAGCCTTGGGAGGGCCGGTTGTTCCCCCCGTAAACAGGAGTAACAGGGGGTCTTCAGGCTGGATCATCTCCCGGCTGGTAAAAGGCCCTGTAGAAGATTCCAGCAGAATATCGTAATCTTCCGCGGGCAGTTCCGGTTTCGGCCCGGTTTGTTTAAATATAACGCTTTTATTTGTTGGGCCCAGGTCCAGCTTTGATGCTATCTCTTCAAAAGCCTGTTCGTATGCCAGGAGGCGGGGTGTCGTCTGGTTGAGCATGCCCTGGAGTTCTGCTGCAGAAAGCCTGATGTTCAGGGGGACAAGTATAATGCCGGTCTTGACTGCAGCGAAAAAAAGGTCAATATATTCAACACAGTTTCGCGAGAGAACTGCAAGCCGGTCCCCTTTTTCCAGGCCTGCTTTTTCGGTCAGGTAGGAGGCAACGGCAGAGGCCCTGTGGTTCAGTTCTTTATAAGTATATTCCCGGCCGCGGTCCGATTCAAATAAGACAGGCCAGTCCGGAGAAAATGAGGCCCGCCTTTCAAGAATATCCAGGGTGCTGTTCCAGCTAAAATCCATTATTTGATCCCTGCCTTTTAGCGAATTGAAAACTGAGAGATGACTCAGGTTTGATGTTTGTTAAATATTCTATATAATATTAAATATTCCTGCTATAAATTTTTTTAAATCAAGGATATTTGACAGGATTGGAAAAATATTAATATAATTTAGTCGGTTTAGCAGGAATATAAATAATGGGAAGGAGGAGGCAGAAGGATGGCAATTTCCACAGGCAAGGTCACGATTGAAAACGGTGAGACAATTTTTTTCAGAAAGCGTGACGGCGGGGGAAGAGTAATGGTTTTAATCCATGGGAATATGTCTTCATCGCAGCACTGGGAATCATTTATGTCAAAATTTCCGCCTGAATTTACCCTTTATGCGGTCGATTTGCGGGGGTGCGGTGATTCCAGCTATAACCGCCCCATAGAAACGCTGCGCGATTTTACAGAAGACCTGGTTATGTTTGCCCGGGAAATGAACCTGACCGCTATAACGCCGGTCGGCTGGTCTACCGGTGGGGGTGTGGCCATGCTTATGGCGGCCCTCTATCCCGGTCTTGTTGAAAAATTGATCCTGGTTGAATCTGTTTCCTATAAAGGATACCCTATCTACCGTAAAAATATGAACGGTGAACCGCTGGTTGGCGAGTACTACGGCAGTAAAGAGGAAATGGCTGCCGATCCGATCCAGGTTGCCCCTGTCGTTGAGGCATACCAGTCCGGCAACCCGGATTTGCTGAAGTACCTGTGGAATGAAATGATTTACGTGGTAAATAAGCCCGATCCTGAAGAATTTGAAAAGAATATTGCAGCCACGATGAAGCAGAGAAACCTGGTAGACCTGGACTGGGCCCTGGCTTCATTTAACATAAGCAGCAGTTTTAATGGCGTAAGCGAGGGCAGCGGGCTGGTTGAAAAAATTGATTGCCCCGTGCTTGCTTTCTGGGGTGAGAAGGATATTGTTGTGACCCGTGAGATGGCCGAAAACACGGTGGAAGCAATAGGTGAAAATGCCCGCCTGGTGATCCTCGAAAATAGCGGACATTCGCCTTTTACCGACAAGCCGGACCGGATTCTTGAAGAAATAGCAGCTTTTATGGGGTGATTAAAATGCCGAAAACTGTAGTTAACGGAATTGAGATCAACTACGAACTGGATGGCGAGGGAAAGGAGGTCCTTGTTATCCTGAACGGGATCATGATGAGCACGGCCAGCTGGGTTGAACATGTGCCGTTTTTTACTGCAAACGGCCTGTCCGTACTCAGGGTTGATTTCAGGGATCAGGGCCAGTCGGGCCGGGCGGAGGAACCCTATCCCATCGAGCAGCATGTTGAAGACCTGGTTATGCTGCTTGGCGAGCTTGACATCACTGAAGCTCATTTTCACGGTATCTCGTACGGAGGGCAGGTAGCCCTGCTGTTTGCCCTCAAATATCCCGGGATGGTTCAATCATTAATTATTGCCAACACTGTACCCCGCATGACTAACTACCTGCGGGGGATCGGGGAAGCCTGGGATGCGGCTGCCAGGCGAAAAGAAGGCAGCAGCTTTTTCCGTCAGATTGCACCTTCCATTTACTCAAACCTGTTTTTCGAATCGAACCGGGAATTTTTAAAGGGCAGGGAAAAAATGCTCGGTGATATGCTTGATGAAGGGTGGTTTGATGCCTACCTGCGCCTGTCATCCAGCAACAGCGACCTGAACCTGCTCGATCGTCTCTCAGAAATTAATGCCCCCACCCTGCTTGTTGCTGCAGACCGTGATGCCGTTACCCCGGTTGAAGAGATGAGGGCGATCAGGGATCGCATCAAGGGAGCAAAATTCCTGATGATACCCGATAGCGGCCATGTAACCTGTTATGAAAAAATGGATGAATACAACCTTTGCATTCTCGGTTTCATCGGACTGCTCCGGGCGAAAAGCTGAACCGGAACGGGGAATCTGTCAGCTTCTTGTCTTTAGATCGGCGATCTGCAGGTTGACCGGGACAGGAATGAAAGCATGGAAAGGGGAGGGTTATCATAAAAAGCATATTAGCTGTTGATATCGGCAGCGGAACCCAGGATATTCTGGTTTACCGGCCGGGCCTGGAAATGGAAAACAACGTTAAAATGATTCTTCCTTCCCAGACTCAAATTGTGGCCAGGCAGATTGAGAGATTGACAGATAAAGGTAAGGATATTTTCATTCACGGTCACCTGATGGGCGGTGGGAGTTCATCAGGAGCGATAAATAAGCATTTACAAAGAGGTTATAAGGTTTACGCAACCCGTGAAGCAGCACTGACCATAAAAGATAACCTGGAGGAGGTAACTGCCCGGGGGATTGAACTGGCAGATTCCGCTCCTGCCGGTTGCGC
>SLSE01000132.1 GCA_007130585.1 Syntrophomonadaceae bacterium
CCCCTTCTTTCCAGGTCGTCGATCAGGCGGGCAGCCCTGGTGTAACCGATCCTGAAACGGCGCTGGAGGAGCGATATCGAAGCGTTACCCGTCCTGACCACAAGGTCGACGGCCTCTGCAAACAGGGCATCCGATTCCTCTTCTTCAATTTCTTCGGGGGCTTCCAGGAACGCGGCGCCATCATCATATTCCACGCGGCCCTGGCCTTTTATAAAATCGGTAATTTTCTTTACTTCAACTTCGCTTACATAGGCGCCCTGGACCCTGAAAGGTTTAACAGCACCAACGGGGTAAAACAGCATATCCCCGCGGCCCAGCAGCTTTTCAGCTCCGGCCATATCCAGGATGGTCCGGGAATCAAACTGCGATGATACGGTAAACGCCACCCGTGATGTTATGTTCGCCTTGATAATCCCGGTTAATACGTCCACCGAGGGACGCTGGGTGGCTACGATAAGGTGAATGCCCGCTGCCCTGGCCATCTGGGCCAGGCGGGCGATAGAGTCTTCCACTTCACCCGGGGAAACCATCATTAAATCAGCCAGTTCATCTATAATTACCACTATGAAGGGAAGTTTTTCCAATTCCGGGTCCTTTTCCGAGAGGTCATTGTAGGTCCCGATATCGCGTACTTCCAGGCGGGCAAATAAATCGTAGCGCCGCCCCATTTCCCTGACCATATTGCGCAATGCCAGGGCGGCTTTGCGCGGATCGGTAATCACCGGCATAAGCAGGTGGGGAATGCCGTTGTAGACGCTGAGCTCAACCACCTTGGGATCAATCATCAGGTAACGGACCTTGCCGGGCCCGGCTTTGTAAAGAATACTGGTGATCAGGGTGTTCAGGCAGACACTTTTCCCGGCGCCGGTTGCACCGGCGATCAGCAGGTGAGGCATCCTGGCCAGGTCGGTAATCACGGGAACGCCGGTTATATCCTTGCCCAGGGCTACGGTCAGGGGCGAGGCGCTGTTCCTGTATGCGTCGTCTTCCATTACTTCCCGCAGGTTGACAAGAGAGATAGCCTTATTGGGGACTTCAATCCCCAGGGCCGCCTTGCCCGGGATGGGGGCTTCAATCCTGACCAGGGGAGCAGCCAGGTTCAGGGCAAGATCATCTGAAAGGCTGATGATTTTACTGACTTTAACCCCGGCTTCCGGTTGAACCTCAAACCGGGTAACGGTAGGCCCGGACTGGACATGAATAACTTTTGCCCTGACACCGAAACTTTGCAGGGTGTTTTCCAGGAGCCTGGCCCTGTCTTTGCTGCTCCTTAACTGGCTCTGCCCGCCCGTGGAACGCGGTTTTGAAAGCAGCTCAAGGGGCGGTAATATGTAATCTGCGGCCGAATCCGCACCGCCTGTAACCGACGGGATAGGGCTTTCTTTTGACCCTTCCGTTCCGGTTTCCCGGGTTCCGGACTGCGCAGGGCTGCTTTCAGTGCTAACGGCGTTACCCCGGGACTGAATTTCATGGTCGGGATTATTGCTGATCACAACAGGGGCTGTTTCAGCGGGGTCGGTATCGTCCGGTGAGGGAAGAGCCGGAGTTGAGTTTTCTGCCGCCTGCCGTTCCCTGTTCAGGGCGGCTTCCCGGAACTTCTCCCGGGAAGCCGAACCTGCATCGCTCATTACATCTGCCAGGTACCGCCAGGCTTTCTGCAGGGCGCCCCCCAGGCCGGAAAATACACGGGACAGCGCTTTCAATAAACGGTTAATTGAGATGTTAAAAATAAGCAGCGCGGCTATGAAAGCAAAAGCGGACAGCAAAATCCTGCTGCCCAGCGGTCCGACCAGGTAAACCAAAACAGCAGAGAGCGAAGCGCCGATCACTCCTCCCCCCTGCTGGTTCAAACCAAAAACAAAGCTTTCATAGAACAGATCGCCCGCCGGGGGCAGGGGATCAGTTAGAAGCTGAACATGAATCCAGATTGTATATATCAAAAGCAGGGATATAAGGCCGATTAACCTGTTCCTGATATGCCACCGGCCCTGGGGCAGGATCTGGCGAAGGCCCAGCAGACCTATAAAGAAAGGAATCGCCGGGGCCGCATCTCCGGCTATTATGCGCAGGATACCGTTAACGTAGAAACCGATGCTGCCCGTCTGTTCGGTATAGACCAGCCCGACATAACAGAAAACGGCCAGGGCCAGCAGTAAGACACCCTTTACCTGGGACCGCATTTCCTTGTTCAAACCCTTTTTACGTCGCCTGGCCACTGGCAGCAGTCCACCTTTCGGCAGTTAAAACCCATAAAGATTGTGTAAACAGACAGGAACTGTAAACATTATAAAACTAATGTTCGTACTTGTAAAGCAAAACCGGACTGTTTAGCTGCCGAACAGCACTCTCATTCCCTTCGGCTCGATCGTGAAATGCATCCGGTCGCCGAATAAAATCTCACCCTCCATGTGCAGGGGGCGGACAGCGCTTAAGTGCAGCTTTACCTCACTGGTCCTGAACATTTTGGCCTGCTCAAGGTGTTTAAGCCTGCCCCCGAAAACTTTTGGAAAATGATAAATAAGAGCCAGGCGGGGCATGGTTTCGAAAACGCAGACATCAAACAAGCCGTCATCCTGGATGGCATCGGGAACTATCCTCATACCGCCGCCGTAAGCCTGGCCGATGCCTACGGCAACCAGGACCGGCGTTGTGCTGATCGGACCGCTGCCCAGATCGACCTCCATTTCGATCCACTTATAGGACAGCAAAGTCTCGAAAAAGGCGTATATATATGCCGAAACACCTTTAAACAGCCTGACCCCGCGATTCACACGCAGGGCGACCGCAGCATCAAAACCGACCCCCACGGAATTAATAAAATAGCGATCCATAACTTTTCCCAGGTCAATAGGCCTGATCTCGCCTTCAAGCAGAGCCCTGCAGGCCTGGTCTATATCCCTGGGCATACAGACAGCCGTGGCAAAATCATTGCCCTTTCCTCCGTGAAGGGAGGCCAGCGCTGCTTTACTTCCAACCAGCCCGTTTAAAACTTCGTTTACCGTTCCGTCGCCCCCGGCTGCTACTACCACGTCAAATCCTTCTTCGGCAGCTCTCGCTGCAGCCTCAATAGCATCGCGGGGACCGGTGGTTTGATATACCCTGTACTCGGCACCCGAGTTCCTGAAATTTTCTTCAATCCTGTGCACCTGGGATTTTGCCTTACCGCCGCCGGCAACCGGGTTAACTATGAAGAAATAGCTTTTCAATAACCTCTCATCCTCTCAGGTTTATTGTGGAGGCTCCTGCTACAGTGTTTAGGGCCTGGTCTTAGTGTCCCGCAGCCCGGAAGCCCGGGCTGCTATTTGCCATCGCTGCCGGCAGGCACATCGATTACAATCGGCATAATCATGGGCCGGCGGCCGGTATGTTCATAAAAGAATGAAGAGGCTGAATCTCTCACCTTTGACTTGATCTTGTTCCA
>SLSE01000060.1 GCA_007130585.1 Syntrophomonadaceae bacterium
AAATTTTGTCTGGCTCTTTTAGCAGCCGATTTTATATTAGGCAAGCCTGTAACCTCCTTCCTGTACTATAGCATTAAAATATTATCATCACTGCCGGCAAAATGCAAGCTTTAACCGCCCGGCTTCGCCTGTCAGTATAAATGATTTACAATATTTCTGTCAAGAAGGAGTAAAATGTCCTGGTATCGAAGTATGCACTTGCTGTTAATTCCACCGGAAGGGTGAGTCAACTTGAAAATCCTCGATCGCACGTCTATGCGGGAAGCCGACCGAAAAACTATAGAAGATTTTGCAATGCCCGGAACTGTTTTGATGGAAACAGCCGGGATAAGGGTGGCCGAGTTTGTCAGGGCCGGGGTTTCGAAAAATTCGCGGGTAGTTGTTCTGGCGGGGCCCGGGAATAATGGCGGAGACGGCCTGGTAGCGGCCCGGCTTTTAAACAAAGCGGGTTACAGGGTATCACTGTGGTGCGCGGCCAAAGCGGGAAGCTATAAGGCGGAAGCTTCGGTCAATGAGAAGTATTTAAAAAAAGCGGGATTTCCGATTAAATACCTTTTGGAACAAAAAGAACTCGATGATTTTAAGGACGATCTCCTTTTTGCCGATCTCCTTATTGACAGCCTTCTCGGCATTGGTGCAAATCGCGAAATTAAAGGGATAACAGCAGATATTATCAACAGTGTGAACAGCAGCGGGCTGCCGGTTCTCGCTGTCGATATCCCCTCGGGATTGGACAGCGATACGGGCGGAGTCCTGGGGTGTGCAATCCGGGCCAACTGGACTGTTACCTTTTCAAATCCCAAACAGGGACTATTTCTTCATCCGGGAGCCGGACTGGCCGGTGAAATCATTGTTGCCGATATCAACATCCCCGATCTACTGCTGGAGGATGAAACTCTTGACTTGATCACCGCGGAGCATGTCATGGATATCCTGCCCGAACGGCCTGCCGATGCCCATAAAGGAAGTATGGGCCGCGTTCTGATCGTGGCAGGCTCCCCGGGAATGACGGGAGCGGCCCTGATGACTGCCGAATCTGCCCTGAAAGGCGGGGCCGGGCTGGTCTACCTTGCTTCTCCTGAGAGCATTTGTTCCGAGCTCGCCTCCAACCTGATGGAGGTGATCACGGTTCCCCTGCCTGAACAGGAAAAAGGGGTGATCAGCCCCGGTGCAGTGGATATAATAATCGAAAAAGCGAGGGAGTGTGACGCCCTTGCGGTAGGACCGGGACTGGGGACCGGGGAAGTGACTTCCGGCTTACTCTACAAGCTTGTCCAGCTCAGCCCCATACCGCTTGTTCTGGATGCAGGAGCCCTTTCAGCGCTGGGACAGAATTTGAATATGCTTCGATCAGCCAGGTACCTGCCGGTTATTACCCCCCACCCCGGTGAAATGGCCCGCATGACCGGCGTAACGCCAGGCCAGATACAGAGCAGCCGTCTCGATGTGGCGGTTAAAAACGCCCGTCTTTGGGCCTGCATAATTATGCTCAAGGGACCCAATACAATTATTGCCTCTCCCGAAGGCAGGGCCGCAATAAACCCGACCGGCAACCAGAACCTTGCCACTGCCGGCTCAGGCGATTTGCTGACCGGTTTGGTTGCTTCATTTATTGCCCAGGGTGTCCCGTCGGAAAACGCAGCAAGGGCAGCTGCTTTCATGCACGGGCTGGCGGGAGACTTTATCCTGCCCTGCCGGGGGCACATGGCCCGTGATGTTCTCGCCAATTACAAGCAGGCTTTTCGGTACGTGGAACAGTGCGAACAGTATTATGAGGGTAATCCTTACCTTAAAAAAGCAAGGCCTATATAAATATTTGGAGGGGATTCAGATGCTTGACTGCCTGATGACAGCTGAAGAAAAATCTTTGCGGGAGGAAGTGCGGGCCTTTGTCCGGGATGATATTGATAAGCAGCTGCTGCGTGACATGGACGAAGACAAAGTCCGCTATCCCAGGGAATTCCTTGAAAAAGCGGCCTCCCGCGGCCTGCTCGGGCTGCGGTTCCCTGAAAAATACGGGGGACGGGGAATGCCCTGGACCTCGGAGATAGTGGCCCTGGAAGAAGTGGGGGTGCTGGGAACATCGCTGGGCTGTCTCTATTCACTGGTCAGTATAGTAGGAGAGGCTATTGATAAATTCGGCTCGGAAATGCTTAAAGAAAAGTATCTTCGCCCGACTATCGAGGGCCGCCTGACCGCAGCGGAAGCGCTGACCGAACCGCGCGGAGGATCAGACTTTTTTGGAGCAACCTGCACTGCCGTTAAAGACGGCGACAGTTATATCCTAAACGGCCAGAAACGCTTTGTGGTCGGCTCCGAGGGCGCCGATTACTTCATGGTTTACGCCAGGACAGATCCCGGCGCTCATCCCCACAAATCAATCAGCGCTTTCCTGGTTGACCGCAGCCCGGAGGTAAAAGCTGAATACCTCTACGGCCTGATGGGAACCAGGGGCGGCGGGACCGGACGCCTGGTCTTTAAAGATGTGCGTGTGCCGGCGGAAAACCTGCTTGGAGAAGAAAATAACGGCTCGGCCATCTTTTACCAGATGATGATCCCCGAGCGTATGACCAGCGCCGGTGGAGCTGTTGGCATGGGCAGGGGAGCGCTCGATGTCGCCGCCCGCTACAGCACCAGGCGGAAAGCATTCGGAACGGAAATTAAAAATTTCCAGGCAGTCAGCTTTAAGGTTGCCGACAGTGTCACACTCCTGGATACGGCCAGGGGCATGGTATACCTGGCCGCCCGTTCTGTTGATGCCGGAGATCCACCGGGCAGAACGCGGCGCTTAGTTTCCGAAGCCAAAAAAGTGGCAACTGAAAACGCCTGGAAAGTTGTCAATAATGCCATGCAGGTAATGGGGGGGATCGGTTACTCCAATGTCTACCCCATAGAAAAAATGCTGCGTGATGTCCGCCTGATCATGATCTGGACAGGGACCAATGAAATCATGGACCTGATCATCCAGCACGAGTACTATAAAGAAATCGCTAAAGAAGGTTTTAAAGGCCGCGATATTGAACTAGATGCTCCTGAAGCCGACAGGGTTGAAGAAAAAATATACGAATAAGGGAGAGGCGGCGCATAAGCGATGGCAAAGGATAGTGTAAAAATCGGCCTGGTGGGCATGGGCACCATCGGTGGAGGCGTTTTTTCCCTGCTAAACAGCAATGGCCCCGAAATAAGCGAAAAAATAAATGTAAAACTGGAACTGGCAAAGGTTGCGGACCGTAACCTGTCCGGGCTCAGGGCGGCCGGGTTGGCGGAAGAGATGATTACCGCGGAAGCATCCGAAGTGCTGGAAGACCCATCCATAGATGTGTTGATCGAGTTAATTGGCGGTCTGGAGCCGGCCCGCAGTATAATTTCCCGGGCCCTGCAAAAAGGCAAGTACGTGGTTACAGCCAACAAAGAT
>SLSE01000229.1 GCA_007130585.1 Syntrophomonadaceae bacterium
GCAAACAGACCCTGGTTCCAGCCCCAACCCAAAACCCAATCACCTTCTTTTACCCCACGCTCTTCAACAAAGCTGCTTACTGCGTCAACAACATCTTCTATACCGGCGCAGTGCCGCAGATCAACTTTTGCGGCCGTCAGGGCATACCCGATCAGGTGCAAATGGCTGTCATTGAAACCGGGCAGCAGGGTTCTCCCCCTAAGGTCAATCAGCCCGGTTTCAGCATTTTTCAAATTCAAAACTTCTTTTTCATCGCCTACGGCGTAAATTCTACCGTTATTTACAGCCACCGCCCCGGCAGCCGGGCTGGCGGGATCTGCCGTTACAATCCTGCCGTTATAGAAAATTAATTCCACCGGTAAGACTCCTTTCCATCGCACTTTAGTCAGCGTGTCTTAAAGTTGAAACAGCTCGCTGTAAATACTGGCTTCCCCGACATTTAATTCTTTTAGTTCAGCTATAAGCCCGGCAGTCATCCCGGGAGGGCCGCATAGCAAAAACTCTTTCCCCCGGGGGTCCCCTAAATGCTCCATGATCATTTCCCCGCTGATCCGCCCCTTCTGCCCCTTCCAATCGGGCTGATCAGACATAACCAGGACAGTTTTAAAACCTTCCATGGCGGCTTCCATTTGCCTGAGTTCTTCTTTAAAACAAAGATTATCTTCCTTGCGGTTAGCCCAAAAAAGAGTTACCTTCCTGTCAATTTCCCGGTCATACATGTAACGGAGCATGCTGATAAACGGGGTAATTCCAATCCCCCCGGCTATGAAGACCAGCTCACCGCCCCCGCAGTTAAGAAAACTGAACACGCCGTAAGGGGCATCTATAAAAGCCCTGTCGCCAACTTTTGTGTCCCTGATGGTTCGCGTGAAATCACCGAGTTCCTTGGGAGTTATGGAAAGGTTTTCCCTGGTGGGGCTGGTGGAGATAGTAAAGGGATGGGGGGAGGAAAGGCGGCCGCCGCGCAAAAGCTGGATAAACATAAACTGACCCGGCTTGAAATCAATATTTCTACCTTCAAATTCAAGGGTCCATATATCCTTCGCTTCCTGCCTGACTTCAACTACCCTGTACGGATTGTTCCTGATCATGGCGATCCGGACCAGGCGATACCCGATCAGAGCGGCGAAAAGCGCCGCCAGCACAATCCAGAGGTAATAGAGGAAGGAACCGGGAACCGCATGCATAAAAACATGAACCATGGCCACGGGAAAGAGGATATAATTCGCCAGGTGTATATTGCGCCAGGTTTCATAGGCCAGGCCGATAAACCTGTAGGTTGAAGCTACCCCTGCTGTAATGATGAAACCCAGCAGACCGGTCAGGCCAAACCAGATCGCGGCTGTAAATATTATTTCTCCCGAAACATCGTAACGATACAAAAATAGCAGAACAGCATGTATGATCAGAAAGGCCAGGCCGGTCCGGCCAAATACCCTGTGCCAGCGCAGCATCCGATCAAGGCCGAAGCCGGCTTCGATTAACTTGATCCTGGATACAAGCACAAACTGCATAAAAACAAGGACAAGACCTGTTGATGCAAACAGCAGTCCGGTTTGCCTTAAGTATTCGAGGGGGAATAATTCAAAATCGGTTTGCGCCGCCCAAAAAATCACGGCAAGAAGCAGCAGGGCCGCTGCAGCCGACAACACCAGGCGTGCTTTCATTGAACCCCCTCCTTTTCATATCATTTTATAAAATATGAAAGGATAATACAAATATCAGGCAGGCGCTGCCGGAAGAGACCCGGTTTTCGGCGCTTTACAAAGATTTAACATTTGCAGGTTTCTTATAACTTGTAAAAGCAATTACAATACTGTATAATGCGAATACAGGTATATATGCCCGCCTGACAATAATATATATATTTAGAAACCTTTAACTACCGGATACGAAGAATAACTCCGTATTGCTGTAATAGTTAATGACATTCCCGGTAAGGAGCAGCAAAGATGCAGGCAATCAAAGCGGCAAGAAAACACTTTTTAAAACTAATTATCATTGGCGCCTGGGTTCTGCTCGTCCTGTACCCGAACCCTGTTAACCTGTTTGCCAGCCTCTACAGGTTGAAAAATCCGCCGGTCATGCCCCTGCAGGTTACCGGCATGGCGCTTGAGCTGGAAAATATTGCTCCCCATGAAATAGAACAGTTCGTTTATAAGCGGATCCCCTACCAGTTTGACTGGGAAGTTTATAACATGCCCTGGTATTTTCCAACCCTCGAGGAAGCCCTCCAAAACGGCAGCGGAGACTGTAAAGCCCGCTTTCTGCTCTTTGCTTCCTTAATGGAAGAGATGGGCCTTCCCTACCAGAAAAATATTTCCCTGACCCATATCTGGGTCGGGTACGAAAACAAGGCAGAAAGCAACCTGGAAAACCTGAACGAAGCCCTTGTTGTCGTGGACCAGGACGGAATTGCCAGGTTCAGCCTGCCCCGCCCCGACCTGCAAAGATCAAGCCGGAGTTTCTACCGCGGTTTCTGGGAGGTCATGCCGGAAGGCCGTAAAACCCTGCTGCTCAGTGGATTCCCGCTGCTCCTGGGTATGTTCTCCCTGCATTCACTGCAGCACGGGACCAATCCTGCAGCGCCCGTATTTAAGCTGCGCCGCAAATAAAAGCCGGCCTGCCGGGCTTAAAATCAGGCCCCGCTTTCCTGCCCAGCCTGCCTGATTGAAAGCGCTATGCGGTTGCGCTCACGATCGATGGAGAGAATTTTAACCCGCACCACCGCTTCTATCTGTAATACTTCCAGGGGATGCCTGATATAGCGTTCCGCGATTTCCGAGATATGAACAAGACCGTCATGGTGAACTCCAATGTCGACAAACGCTCCGAAGTCTACTATGTTCCGGACAACTCCACTTAAGATCATCCCCGGCGACAGGTCATCCAGTTCGGTAACCGACTGCAGAAATACCGGCCCGGGCAGCTCTTCGCGAGGATCGCGGCCCGGCTTGCGAAATTCTTCGAGGATATCTTTAACCGTGGGCAGGCCCGACCCCAGGCGGGCCGCCAGGTCGGCAATTTCCGCCTCAGTCAGTGCCGGAATTAATTCAGGCTGTCCCAGCTTATCGGGAAGCAGCTCCAGCTCTTCCATGATCAGGCCGGCCAGGGCATAAGATTCAGGGTGCACTGCGCTTCTCTCCAGGTAGTTATCGCTGTCGGGAAGGCGCAAAAAGCCGGCACACTGTTTAAATACTTTCGGACCGAGACCGCCAATTTCATGCAGCTGCGCGCGTGACCGGAAGGCTCCCTGATTATTGCGGTACTCTGTTATCCGCAGTGCCACGGTTGAGTTAATTCCGGCCACACAGGCCAGCAGCTCCTGTGATGCAGTGTTTAAGTCCACGCCGACACTGTTGACGCACCCTTCCACGGTTCCCTTTAAGGCAGAGCCCA
>SLSE01000190.1 GCA_007130585.1 Syntrophomonadaceae bacterium
TAAAGGGCTTACGGTGGATTTAAGAATAACCGGCAATTCTTTCTTCGGGGATGAAGTCACGGTATCGGGGCTGCTGACCGGCAGGGACCTGCTGGCCGTTTTTGAAGGAAATCCGCCGGGTCATGTGGTATTTATAACCAGGACGATGCTCAAAGACAAGAGCGACCTGTTCCTGGATGATCTGAGCGTCGAAGAAGTAGAAAATGTACTGGGCGCAGCTGTTTGTGCCGTTGACGGACCGCTTGAGCTGCTCTCAAAAATCCGCGAAATTGACGCGGATCCAAGTCTGTATTCCAAAGGGGCCGGAAATATTGAGCGATAATTTTGTAGCAATCGTCGGACGCCCGAACGTGGGTAAATCGACCCTGTTTAACCGCCTTACAGCTGCCAGGACGGCAATTGAAGAGAAAGTTCCCGGGGTAACCCGGGATCGTCTCTACGGAATGTCGGAATGGTGCGGCAGGAACCTGGTAATTGTTGATACGGGCGGCATAACCTTCGGCCGTGTCGATGAGCTGAGCACAATGGTCAGGCGCCAGGTTGAAGTGGCCGTCGACGAAGCAAAGGTCATTATATTTTTGCTGGACGGACGAGAGGGGCTCACCGCCCTCGACGAGGAGATAGCGGGGCTGCTCAGGCGCAGCGGGAAACCCGTTATACCCGTTGTCAACAAAATTGATTACCATGACATGGAAAGCGCCAGGTACAGTTTTTACAGCCTGGGATTCGGCGACCCGCTGCCTGTTTCGGCCGCCCACGGCAGGGGAACCGGGGAGCTGCTGGACATGATTTGCAGCCTGCTTCCGCCCCCCGAAGCTGAAGAAACTTCCGATTTTGGAGATATTATCAGGGTTGCTGTCATCGGCCGCCCTAACGTCGGGAAATCTTCCCTGATTAACGCAATTCTCGGTGAAGAGAGAGTTATCGTCAACCAGCTGCCGGGGACGACCAGGGATTCCGTGGATACCCCCTTCCTGTACAGGGATCAACCTTTTATTCTGATTGATACTGCCGGCATGAGACGCAAAAGCAAGGTTAAGGACAACGTTGAAT
This sequence comes from Syntrophomonadaceae bacterium, assembly GCA_007130585.1. Classification (GTDB taxonomy): domain Bacteria; phylum Bacillota; class Dethiobacteria; order DTU022; family DTU022; genus T3SED10-7. The sequence goes on from SLSE01000190.1 coordinate 1,054, forward strand.
ACTACAGTGTCCTGCGCTCCCTGAAAGCGGTGCAGAGGTCGGACCTGGCCCTGCTCCTGCTTGACGGTGAAACCGGGATTACCGAACAGGACCAGAGACTGGCCGGATATGTTGACGAAGCCGGCAGAGGCCTGGTCCTGGTGGTCAACAAGTGGGACCTGGTCCGGGGCGAGGAAGCGGCCCGGGAAACCTACCTGAACAACCTGAGGAGGTTGCTGAGCTTTGTGCCGTACGCCCATGTGGTCTTTGTTTCAGCCCTGACCGGCTGGCGACTGGAGAAAATATTCCCCCTGGTTATAAATACCTGGCAGGAACAGCATAAACGGATACCCACACCCCTTATAAACGAACTTCTCGAAGATGCTGTTGCCGTAAATCCCCCGCCGACGGTCAAGGGGAAAAGGATTAAAATATTTTACGCCACGCAGCCTGCCGTCAAACCGCCCACTTTTGTATTCTTTGCCAACGAGCCCGAGCTGATCCACTTTTCATACAGGCGCTATCTTGAAAACAGGATCCGCGATTCCTTTGATTTCAGCGGGACGCCGGTTGTCGTTAAATTTAAACGCCGGCAGCGAAGGGGGGAATAAAATGGTATACCTGGCTTTAATTGCCGCCTACCTGTTAGGCTCGCTTCCTTTCGGCTATATCCTCAGTAAAGTACTCGCAAAATCCGATATCAGGAAACACGGCAGCGGCAATATCGGCGCGACGAATGTCCTGAGGGTAATGGGCTGGAAAGCCGCCCTGCCGGTATTTATCCTCGATATGCTTAAAGGGGTGGCTGCGGTGCTGCTCGCCAAAGCGGTCAGCGATCTCCCCGCGGTGTACCTTTCAGCCGGTTTCCTGGTCATGCTGGGGCACAGTTTTCCCGTATTCTTAAGTTTTAAAGGCGGCAAAGCCGCCGCCACGGGCATCGGGGTCCTGGTAGCCCTTTCCGGCTGGGTAGCCCTGGTCCTGATTGTCCTTGCCGCCCTGGTTGTTGCCCTGACCCGTTACGTTTCCCTCGGCTCGATCCTCGGTTCGCTGTCAGTTCCGCTGTTTTTCTGGATTTTTGGTTTTGACGCGTCCTATATAGTTTTCGGTTTGGCCACCGCCGTGCTCATATCGGCCCGTCACCATGAAAATGTCAGCCGCCTGCTAAAAGGGACCGAGTCAAAGATCGGGCGGAAACCTTAAAGCTGCGGCAAACTGATCTTATTCCGGAAAGGTTGTGCTGTAATGATCAGGAAAGAGCTCTTCGAATTGTTATTTGAGGCAGCCAGTATCCAGCGCTGGAATGACCACATCAGGCCTGAACACTTTACCGAACTTGACAAACAGGCTCATAAAATGGTTTTTGCATACGTGCTGGCCAGGATCGAAGAAGCCGATCACGGTGCGCCAATCGACTGGCCCTACCTGATCGAAGGCGGGTTCTATGAATTCCTGCACCGGATAGTGCTGACTGATATCAAGCCTCCCGTTTACTACCGCCTGATGGCTGAAAAAGGAGAGCAGCTAAACCGCTGGGTTCTTGAAAAAGTGCAGAATAAGGTTGCCGGCCTGCGCCTGGATATGCCCATGAAAATGGAAAAATATTTCGCCATCCCCTCCCAGGAAAACCTCGAGAAAAAAATTCTCAAAGCAGCCCACTACCTGGCTACAAACTGGGAGTTTAAAATAATATACCGCTTAAACGAAGGGCTCTACGGCCTGGAAGAAACCAGGGAGGCCATTGCCGATCAGATCGAAGAGCATTATGACCTGGCCGGAGTTCAGAAACTGGCCCTGGGCAAAAAAACCAGCAACTTCCTGGACCTGGTCGGCCAGCTGCGCTTCCAGCAGCGCTGGGCCCAGTCCCCGCGCGTCCCTAAAACATCAGTTATGGGGCACATGTTAATCGTGGCGATGATGAGCTATCTATGTTCCGTAGAGCTGGATGCCTGCCCGAAACGCATATACAACAACTACTTTGCCGCCCTGTTCCATGACCTGCCCGAAGTTTTGACCAGGGATATCGTATCGCCGGTCAAGCGCTCGGTGGAAGGGTTAGATGAAATCATTAAAGACATCGAGCATAGGCAGCTTGAAGAAAGAATCTTCCCCCTGCTGCCCGTACCCTGGCACAGTGAGCTCAAGTATTTTACTGAAAACGAATTTGCCAGCAAAATTGTCAAAGACGGGCAGACCCAGACAGTCAGCTCAGACGAAATTAACAGGAGTTATAACAGTGACCGTTACCTGCCTCTTGATGGCGAAATAATCAAGGCCTGCGACCAGCTGGCCGCATATATCGAAACGTTTCTTTCAATTTCACACGGGATAAAGTCGTACCACCTGGAAGAAGGAAA
>SLSE01000049.1 GCA_007130585.1 Syntrophomonadaceae bacterium
CAGAAAAGCGCAGGTAAACATGTTGATTTTAAGGAAGTAGCGGAAGTCCTTAAAAATGTTATACATGCCAATGTTTACATTGCCGATCGGGAGGGTGTAATATTAGGCTGGTCCCTGGTCGATGAGTTCGAATGTGAATTGATGGTCAATAACGTACTCGAAAACGGCTACTTCCCTGAAGATTACAACGAATTTTTACTCAGGGAGGATGAATCCCGGGTAAACCTGCGTCAGAAAACCAATGATTGTGTATTTCTGGATGATGAGAGGTGCCTTTTTGCCAATAAAATCACTACCATTATCCCGATTCTCGGCGGGGGTGAGCAGATCGGAACCCTTCTGCTGGCCCGCTTTAACGAGTTATTCGATGCCGAAGACCTGATCCTGGCCGAAACAGGCGCAACGGTTGTCGGTATGGAAATACTTCGCGCAAAATCTGACATCATAGAGGAAGATGCCCGGAACAAGGCAGTCGTACAGCTGGCTGTTGCCACGCTCTCTTACTCTGAACTCGAAGCGGTTGAGCATATATTCGAGGAACTGGGTGGTTCGGAAGGGCTCCTGGTCGCCAGCAAAATTGCCGATCAGCTTGGCATTACCCGCTCGGTAATTGTAAACGCGCTGCGCAAATTCGAAAGCGCCGGTGTTATCGAATCCCGTTCCCTGGGCATGAAAGGAACTTACATTAAAGTGTTAAACCCGTTCCTGCTCGATTACCTGGCTAAAAAAACTAAGTCTTACTAAGGACTGCAGCAAGCTTTGCTAACTAAAATAAGAGACGGGCCCGTTTAACCGGCCCGTCTCTTATTATTTGCAGGGCTTTTTTATTTTAGAAGAAGGGTTTCAAACAATTTTCGGGAAATAATAAACCTTGGTTCAACGTAATTATTATATATATATTTTTCAGGAGGTAAGTTATGTCCGACCAGGAAATGACTGAAATGAGCCAGAAGAAACCGTTAATCATCAGCACGCCTGATCACTCCATCAGGACGGAGCCGCTGCTTGCGGCAATGAGCCGGGTTGCAGAAGGTGATAACACAATAACCTTTGTAGGGTCTGCTGCAGGAAACGATGGGAAAAATCCTCTTACCCTTACCTGGGGGCAGCTGCACAGGGATGCCAGGGCAATGGCTGCTATCCTGCAATCCAGGGGGGTTAAGCCCGGGGATCACCTGGCGCTGCTTGGCCCGACAACCCGTAACCTGGTTACTGCTATCCAGGCCGTATGGCTGGCCGGGGCCAGTGTGAGCATGATTCCGATCCCGATGCGCTTCAGCTCAGTAGAGGAATTTACCCGGCAAACCCGCGCTCTCATGCAGCACGGAGACATCAGCCTTTTGCTGCTCGACCCGGCCCTGGCCGCTTTTCATGAAACCAGGCCCGGCGATCCGGACGTGGTTTTACTTGACCAGCTGGAGCCAAAAGACGGCCGGTCCTCTGCGGATGATTACGAACCGGCACCCTATGATCCCGAAAACCTTGCTGTTTTGCAATTTACTTCCGGTTCCACTGCCAGCCCTAAAGGGGTAATGCTGCCCCACCGCAGGCTTGAAGCGAATATATTCGGAATGATTGAAGCGGCAGAAGTTGTCCCGGAAGATATTTTTGTATCATGGCTGCCTCTCTACCATGATATGGGCCTGGTGGGCCTGCTGACAGTTCCCATGGTCAGCGGATGCAGCCTTGTGCTGGCTTCGCCGCAGGACTTTATGTCCCGGCCGGTTGATTGGCTGCACTGGATAAACGATTACAGGGGAACGGTTACTTCAGGACCAAACTTTTCCTGGGTTTTGGCGGCCCGGGCTTTTCAGCGGTTAACCGATAAAAATGAAATCCTTGATCTTTCCTGCGTGCGCCTGGCCCTGAATGGAGCCGAACCGGTTGATCCCAATGTTGTAGAGACCCTGATCGATAAGGCTGAGCCGCATGGATTCCGGGGCGAAGCTGTTTTTTGCGCTTTCGGGATGGCTGAACTCTCTTTAGGCGGCACTTTCCCACCGCCTTTCAGGGGGATGGTAACCGATACCGTGGACCGCAATGCTCTTGAAAACGAACGGGCGGCCCGGCCAGTCAGTAAAGGAAGTGAAGGTTCCCGCCGTTTTCCTTTGCTCGGAATGCCCATTCCGGGCCTCGAGATGCGCATTCGGGACCTGAAAAAAGGCGGTTTCCGGGGTTTCAGGGAAGTCGGAGAGCTCGAGATCAGGGGTACATCGGTAATGAAAGGCTACTATAAAAGGCCTGAACTTAACGAAACCTTATTTGATGACGGCTGGCTGAAAACCGGAGACCTGGCTTACTTTGTAGAAGGGCCGGATGGCGGCCCGCCTGAACTAGTTCTCTGCGGCAGGCTCAAAGATGTGATTATTATTGCGGGAAGAAATATCTTTCCTGAAGACATTGAAAGAGCGGTCGGGACCGTGGAAGGCGTGCGGGCCGGAAATGTCATCGCCTTCGGTGTGGAAGGCGCCAAACGCAAGGAAACTATTGTTGTTGTTGCCGAAGTGCGCACAGATAATCCCGAAAAGGTCAGGAAAGAAATCCGCGAGCAGGTGTCGGCTATAGTGGGCTTTCCGCCGCGCGACGTGGCCATGGTTCAACCCGGAACCCTGCCAAAAACGAGCTCGGGCAAGCTGCAGCGCAACCTTTGCCGCAACCAGTACATTAATAATGAATTAAAAATCCTGGAACAGGACTGATGGTTTAACAGGATTCTTCGCCGGCGTTTAACCTCATTTTATATAAACTGGAGTTGAAAGGGCTGCGTTCCTTCCCGGGCGCAGCCTTTTTTTAAAGCTTGTTAATGAAAACCGAAAAACGCAGTAATCAGGAATCCGGCTGCCATTACCACGCCCAGCATGGGAAGAGACAGCTTGATGTACTCTTTTATCTCCACATCATAATATTCCTTGGTTAGCGAAAAGCAGGGATGGGCGGGGGAAATGATATGCCCGGCCGTGGAGGAGGCATACAGAAAAGCGAAGTAAGCGCTGTAGGCAGCGCCTCCGGACGGGATCAGGGGCATAAACAGGGGAACCAGGATAACCACGCTGGCGGAGTTGTCCCCGGTAAGGATCCCGACCAGGAAAGCTATTACGGCAACCAGGACAATGATCGGCAGACCGAGGTCTAATACCAGGCCGGTCATATCACTGATTACCCCCGTGCGGGTTAGCATCTCTTTGTAAAGCATAATGCCGGCAATTACCAGGGCCACCCTGATCTTGATCCCGGGTAAAATCAGGGTCCGCAGGCGCTTAATAATTTCCGGTCCCCGGGCCTGCCCTGGCAGGTAGTTAAGCAGGGCTGCAGCTATCCCCGCCAGCAGGGCCAGGGGAAAGTAGATTTCAAAAAAGACAACCAGGGCCAGGATGAGCAG
>SLSE01000165.1 GCA_007130585.1 Syntrophomonadaceae bacterium
GTGATAGGCGATCTTGACCTGGATCTGATCAGGGAGGTCAGGAACACCTGGCAGTTTTACCGTGACCGCCGTCCCGAGTTTTACGGGGATATTTGCGCGCCCTAGCATCAGGACAGGCTGTCCTGATTAAGGAAGACGCGCCGGTTCATTTGCCGGGAAGACCGGAGAGAATTCCGGCAAAAACACAAGCCGAAATGAAGGAGGATAATTTATGCGTACCCTCATAAAAAACGGAATTGTTGTTACCGCCTCCGCTACCAGCCATGCTGACATATTAATTGAAGATGAAAAAATAATTGCCCTGGAAGCAAATTCCACTGCTGCTGCCGACCTGAACTTTGATGCCGGCGGCAAATATATCTTCCCCGGGGCAATCGACGTGCATACCCATCTTGAAATGCCTTTCGGAGGGACCGTAACTGCAGATGATTTTACCAGCGGCACTATCGCTGCCGCCGCAGGAGGAACCACCTGTATTGTAGACTATGCCATTCAAACCCCCGGACAGTCTTTAGGCGAAGCGCTGGAAACCTGGCACAGGAAGGCTGAAGGCAGGTGCGCTGTTGATTACGGTTTTCATGTGGCCATAACCGACTTAAACGAAAACGTAATGGCCGAAATCCCCCCGCTGATCGAAAAAGGCTATCCCACTTTCAAGTTATTTATGGCCTACAAGGGAGTTTTTCAGGTTGACGACGCTACCCTGCTGAATGTTCTTAAGACATCAGGCCATGCCGGGGGGTTGGTACTCGTCCATGCTGAAAACGGCGATGTAATAGATGTACTCACCAAAGAAATGCTTGCCGCCGGAAAGGTGGAGCCGCTCTATCATGCCCTGAGCCGTCCCCCGCAGGCTGAAGAAGAGGCTGTAAACCGGTTTATTACCATGGCCGAACTGACCGGCGCTCCGGCCTATATCGTGCACCTGAGCGATGCGGGAGCCCTCGGCAGGGTAGCCGAAGCGAGGATCCGGGGCCTGCAAATATATGCTGAAACCTGTCCCCAGTACCTTTTTCTCAACATCGGCAGTTATGAAGAACCTGACTTCGGCGGGGCTAAGTATGTCATGTCTCCTCCGCTCAGGGAAGAAGGCAACGAAGAATTCCTGTGGAGCGGTTTGGAAACCGGCAACCTGCAGGTTGTGGCCTCGGATCACTGTTCATTTAACCTTAAAGGGCAAAAAGATATGGGGCGCAGCAATTTTACAAAAATACCTAACGGCGCTCCCGGATTGGAAAACAGGGTTCAACTGGTTTTTGCCGGCGGAGTTAACGGCGGCCGGATTAGCATTAATAAATTTATTGACCTGGTCAGCACAGCGCCGGCCAGGTTATTCGGGCTCTACCCTGAAAAAGGAACCATTGCAGTGGGCAGCGATGCCGACCTGGTCATTTTCGATCCCGATGCGGACTTTGAAATCAGCGCAGCCACGCACCATCAAAACGTTGACTACAACCCTTACGAAGGGTTTGGCGGCAAGGGAGTTCCGCGGCAGGTTTTTTCCCGCGGCCGCCTGATCTTTGATGAAGGCCGGTTTGTTGGTGAGCCGGGTCAGGGCATGTTCCGGAAGCGCAGGCCGTTTAACGGGATGTAAAGAAGGAGGTTATCTTTATGATTGTTGTTATGAACCCCGGCGCTACAGAAAAAGATATCAATAAAATTACCGGTAAGCTTAAAGATATGGGCTACGGGGTTCATCTTTCCACAGGTGAAAACCGCACGGTAATCGGTGTAATCGGCCAGCGCCGGGAAGAGGCGGCCCAGGCCATGGAAGCCATGCCGGAAGTTGAACAGGTTGTTTTTATCACCCGTCCCTTCAAACTTGCAGGCCGGGAATTCCACCCTGACGATACTATCATCAGGATTGGCAATGTGACTATAGGAGGCAGCGAACTTACAGTCATGGCCGGTCCCTGTGCCATTGAAAACGAAGAACAGCTTATGCTGGCAGCGGAAGGCGTGAAAGCGGGAGGAGCCAGCGTGCTGAGGGCGGGAGCTTTTAAACCGCGTACTTCCCCGTACAGTTTCCAGGGCCTGGAGCTGGAAGGACTTGAATTTTTAAAAGAAGTGCGTTTAAAAACGGGCCTGCTGATAGTAACCGAGGTCATGGACCAGTTTACTGTAGAACAGGTGGCCGAAAGTGCCGACATTCTCCAGGTCGGAGCCCGCAACATGCAGAACTACTACCTGCTCCGCGAACTCGGTAAGATCCGCAAGCCTGTCCTGTTGAAAAGAGGTCTCTCGGCCACAATTGAAGAGTGGCTGATGGCCGCTGAATATATTTTAAGCGGAGGCAACTATGAAGTAATCCTCTGTGAAAGAGGCATCCGGACCTTTGAACCGTATACGCGCAATACCCTGGACTTGAGCGCAGTGCCCCTGGTTAAACAGCTCAGCCACCTGCCGGTTATCGTCGATCCGAGCCACGGTACCGGGTTGTCGGGACTGGTTCCCGCCATGAGCAAGGCCGCTATTGCTGCAGGTGCAGACGGACTGATGATAGAAGTTCATCCAAACCCGCAGGAAGCTCTTTCCGACGGACCGCAGTCCCTGACTCCCGAACAGTTTGAAACGCTGATCAATGAATTAAAAGGAGTGGCTCTCAGTGTCGGAAAACTTATCTGAGCACAGCTTTATATTCCGTAAAACGGCGCTGATCGGGACCGGTTTAATCGGCGGCAGTATCGGTATCGCGCTGCGTGAAAGGCGGCTGGTGGAAGAAATCGCCGGCTATGACCGGGACCCTGAAACCTGTGCCCGCGCTGTTAAGCGGGGTGCGATCGATAAGGCTGCCGCATCTCCCGCTGAAGCCGTTCGCGGGGCGGAGCTGGTTATCCTTGCCGTTCCCGTGCTCAGTACGCTCGAACTGTTAAGGGAGATCCTGCCCGCGTTAGACCAGGGGGCCCTGGTAACCGATGTAGGCAGCACCAAGGCCTGGATTATGGAAGCTGTTGAAGCAATCCTCCCTGAAGGTGTAACTTTTATCGGCGGGCACCCGATGGCCGGGTCGGAAGAAAGCGGCATCGGAGGGTCAGATTCAGCCTTACTGGAAAATGCCATCTATGTCCTTACTCCCGGCCCTCATGCCTCAGGGGAAGCCACAGGAAAGCTCTCAAACCTGGTAGAAGGAACGGGAGCGCAGCCCCTGATTCTTGACCCGCTGGCCCACGATCGAATTGTTGCTTCCGTCAGCCACCTGCCCCACCTGGCGGCAGCCGCCCTGGTCCGGAGCGTGGCCGGTACAGACAACCTGGAACTGGTGCGGACACTGGCGGCAGGCGGTTTTCGGGACAGCACCCGCATTGCCCTGGGCAGCCCCGACGTGTGGCGCGACATATGCATCAGCAACCGCTGGGCCTTGCTGGCAGCCTTGAAGCGCTACAGGGAGAGCCTTAATTTGCTGGAAAAATACCTGAGTGTGCCTGATCCTGATGCTGTGGAAGAGTTTCTCAGACAGGCCCGCGATTACCGGAGTACCATACCCCACCGGGGCCGGGGAATCCTGCCGGAGGTCTATGATGTTATTGTTCTTGTCCGGGATACTCCCGGTGTTATCGGGCAGTTAACCACGCTGCTGGGTGAAGCCGGTATTAACATCGATGCCATTGAAATTTTACATGTCAGGGAACTGGCCGGAGGAAGCGTCCGCCTGGGCTTCAGGAGCAAGGAAAACCAGCAAAAAGCGGCAGACCTTTTAAACAAAAAAGGCTACCGCATTCATACAACCGGTTAATTATTGCCGCTTTATTTTTTCAGGTATAATATTTCCTGCTCGGCCGCCAGGTCGGCCAGGGTTTTGGCTTCGAGTTCCGCTTTAATCGCATCCTTAACCCGGTGCCACACCGAGCGGGTTACACAGACATTAATCCTGTCGCATGAAAATTCATTATCCACACAGGCTACAGGGGCCATGGAGCCTTCGATGCTTTCTACAATGTCATAGAGAGTAATTTCCGAGGGCTTTTTTGCAAGATGGTAACCACCACGGCTGCCCTTCTGGGTGCGCACGAAACCGCGGGCTCTGAGCGGGGCCATAATTTGCTCCAAATACTTCACTGAAATATCCTGTTTGCAGGCAATATCGTTAAGCTGGATTGGGTCTGCCTTGTAATTCAAGGCCAGCTCGATCATTGCCCTGGACGCGTAACGTACCTTTGTCGAAAGCTGCATTTTTTTCCTCCCTGAGCCTGAGTAATAATACAATAGTAATAATATTTATGCCATAAGTTAATATATATTTTACAGACTCTTGTTCGAATTGTCAAAACCGTTTCTGAAATTTTTTACATTTTGCAGGTCGGCCTTAAAATAAGTTTTTCCGTTTATAACATAACTTTTTCCGGCCAGCCGGCCAGTTTCAAGGTATGATTTTTATTCGGTCCTTTCAGTTCTTTAAAGACTTCGCATGTTGACTGGTTGGCCGGATTATAAAGAATCAGGTAAATGTCCCCTTTCTGAGTGTTGATGATTGTTTCGGTGGCGACATAGCTCAGGGGCCCGTAGCGGGGATGATCATAGTCAAATGCTTCATAGGTTAAATCATAGTAATCCGGATTCCTGTGGCTGGAGTACCAGTCTATATCAAATTCTTTTTCCCGGAGCAGGGCTTTAAAGATGTAGTCGAAATATTCGGTATGCCTGTAGCGTAAGGTTGACCGGCGGAAGAGGAGGATTTCAATGGCTGCCACTTTCCTCCAGGCCGGGCCGATTATATTTCTGAAACCGAATACGGAAGAATATATAAAGTGCATGTGATTTAAGCCGGCTGGAATAGTGTGGGCATATTCAATCATTTCGGGAGTTATTAAGAAAAGCTTCAGGCAGGACGTATTGGAGGCCAGGATATCCCCGTAAGGGTCGACCGCAAAGGCGGGAATTTGCATTTTTTCCATTAAGTTAACCAGGTTATTCAACTGGGCCAGGGGATCTTCGTGGTCGAACAATATCTCATCTTTAAGGCCGACAGCGGCAATAAAAAACTCCTTCTGCTCCAGGTTCGTAAGCTTGAGAGCCCTGGCCAGCAGCTGAAGTGTCTGAGTATCCAGGTATTTCCGGTCGCCTCTTTCAAGCCTTCCCAGCTGGTTTGCTGTAAGGTGGATAGCTTCACTCAGGCTTTCCCTGGTCCAGCGATTGCCTCGTTCGTCAACGCTGTTTTTGCGCAAATGCTTTACAAGAAGCCCAAAATCGGTTAAATTTATTTTTACCACCTCTTAGGTTGCTAAAGATAATTTTTTGTACGCATTTTCGTAAGTGACTTTTAAAAAAAACATAAATTTATAGACTATACAAATTAAACAAATAATTATATGATTAAACATAATGGCAAAATGGCCCCTGAATGTTACCCTAAGTTAAAAGTTTAACAAACTTTGAGAATTTATGCAATGTAAATTTTAAGAGTGCTAACGATTCTTAATATATGAATGCCACATAAAAAAATATTTCATGTGACACCTGGTTGGACCGGCCCGGGTGTAAAATAGTTAACAGGGCAGTTGTTTTGCCTGCCGAGGGATGTTCTATTCTAATTTGGGGGTAAGGGCGATTAAGAATATCACTTATAAGTACTTCTCTCCCGAACAGCATTCAGTCCAGTTTCTCGATTACAGGGAAGATTATCATACCCTGCTTTTTAAGCTGGCAAGCAGGTTTATCTCTGTTATTCCTCATGACTATGACCATGTTGTAACCGAAGCATTCAATGCCGTAGGAAAAAAATTAGAAGCAGACTATCTCACCCTGTACTTTTATGATTTTTTCCGCAAGGCAGCCGTTAAATCATACCAGTGGTCGTCGGCGGGTCATGAAATCGAAACATTCGATAATACGGCTGTCCCCTTTAGCATGATCGTAGATATATTAAAGCTGCACCTGAAAAACCGGGTCGTTAACCTGGACTTCTATGATTCCCCTGCCGATCAGGGCGCCGGCGCGGCCTGCTTTAAAAATGAAGGAACCCGCTTTCTTTCCATCTATCCCATGGTTACCAGGGGCCAGCGGATCGGGTTCCTTGTTTTTGAAAAAGCCGAACAGGAAAAACCTTTTTCGGAGCAGGAAGGCTGGCTGCTCAAAGCTTTGGCCGAAATGATTGCCTGCTCGGAGCTTCAGCGCAGAAAAGAAAGCGAAAGGATGCAGCTTAAGCAAAAATACATCGATCTGGTGGAGCAGACCAGCGATTGGGTTTGGGAAGCCAATGCCGATGGAGTTTTTACATACGGCAATAGCCGCGCCGAAGATTTTACCGGGTATAACCCTGCCGAGCTGATAGGAAGAACACCGTTCAGCTTTATGGCTCCCGGGCAGGCGGAAAATGTAAAAAAGGTTTTTTTTGACGCCGTTCGGGATGCAAAGCCCATCAGGCACCTTGAGAACCAGTTCATTCATAAGGACGGGCAAACCGTTTATTTTGATACCAATGGCGTGCCTCTTCTGAACAGCCGCGGTCAGGTCAGGGGCTTCAGGGGGATCAGCAGGGATATTACCGGCCGTAAATCTATCGAGAACGCGTTAAAGGATTCAGAAAAGAAGCACAGGGAAATCCTGGCATCAATTGAAGAAGGTTATTACGAAGTTGATGTCAAGGGAAACCTGCTCGATTTTAATGAATCGACAGGCAGTATAACAGGATATTCGCGCAGTGAACTGACAGGCATGAATTACAGGCAGCTTTATAAAGATCATAAGGCAGTGTTCGGCGCCTTCAGGGAAGTTTACAAAACCGGCCGGCCGAACCGGGGCTTCATTCAGTCGATCAGGCGCAAAGACGGCTCTTCCTGTTATGTCGAGATATCCATATCGCCTGTTACGGGCAAAGAAGGTAAGTTTGCCGGTTTCCGCGGTGTTATCCGGGATGTAACAAACAGGATAAAACAGCATAACCGCCTGGCTTATCTCAGCATGCATGATAACCTGACCGGCGTTTACAACCGGACCTACTTTGAAGAAGAGTTGAAACGCCTGCGCAACAGCAGGGAATACCCGATTTCAATAATTTACGCTGATGTAAACGGCCTGAAGATTGTAAACGACGCTTTCGGTCACGAAAAAGGTGACCAACTCTTAAAAGACGCAGCCCGGGTCATGCGGGAGTCCCTGCGCGGTCACGAGGTGTTGTCCAGGGTGGGAGGGGACGAATTTGCCGCTGTCCTGGTTAATACCGATGAAGAAAACGGACGCAAGGTTGTAGCGCGTATCCGTGACAGTATCGATTCATATAATAAAACCAACCAGGATATTCCTTTGAGTATTTCTATCGGCCTTGCCACGGCCGCTACAGGTGAAACCTCCACCGAGGAGCTTTTTAAAACCGCTGATGACCTGATGTATCGTGATAAAATGTTTAACGGGGGAAATCATAGCTTCAAGCTTTTAGACAAGATCAAGGCTCCGGCTAATGGAAACAAGTTGCCCGGTCCGGAGTTGCTCAGCCGTTATACCCGCCTTTGCCGGGCCCTGGGACAAATGGCCGGACTGGATGCAAGGAGCATGGATAAACTTCTTTTGCTGGCAAAAGCCCACAATATAGGTAATGCCGGGACTCCTTTAAGGATTATCCTCAAGGAAAAAAGACTGACCGCTGAAGAAAACAGGATAATCAGGATGCATCCGGAAAAAGGATATCGCATTGCCCTGGCCTCGCAGGAGCTGTCAGGAATTGCAGATTTGATCCTGAAGCATCATGAGTGGTGGGATGGAAGCGGCTACCCGCTGGGACTGAAAGGTGAAGATATTCCCCCGGAATGCCGAATCCTGGCCGTGGTGGACGCATTTGTTAATATGACAACAGAGAGATCTTACCGGAAAGCCTGCAGCAATGCGGAAGCACTGAAGGAGCTCCAAAGGTGTGCCGGAGGCCAGTTTGATCCTGCTGTAGTAGAGAATTTCAGGCAGCTGTGGGAAAAAGCCAGGCTACAGCAGCAAAAAAAGAAGGATTTTGCGGAAAAAAAATAGTTTCGCCTGCCGGTAAGTTAAAACAGTCGAAAGCGGAATCTTCATGATCGGGAAGATTCCGCTTTCAGGTTTCCATATAATAAAAATTTTTAACCGGTTATGTTTCTTGTTGATCAGTCTTCATACTTAAAGGAAAGAGTCATTTTAACTCTGAAGAAGAGGGTCTCGTCTTCAATTTTCATATCCATCTCTTTAACTTCTGCAACCCTGAGATTGCGTAAAGATTTTGAAGCCTTGTTTACCGCAACTTTAGCCGCATCTTCCCATGACTTTTCACTGGTCCCGACAAGCTCAATTACCTTGTATACGCTTTCCACTGTAATCCTCCTTCCAAAGTATAAACTTATAATCATATTCTATAGATAATTTGCTCTCAAGTCAATATTGCAATAATTCAGCTTTTTATGCCCCCCGCCATGATTTCGAAAGACGGCTGGATCATCAACCCGACGGCACCCGGCCCGATATGGGCCCCGATAGCGGGACCGACCATGCCGACGTGCAGGTCAACTACTTCATAATGGGCCTGCAATTCCTCCAGAAGTTCCCGGGCCCTGTCTTCGGCGGCAGCGTGGACGACAGACAGGTTAACAGGCTGGTCCGGGCTTACATTGTGCAGTGCCGCTTTGACCAGGCTTGGTATAACCTGGGAGCGCCCCCTGACCTTATCGTAAGGAGCAACCATTCCTTCAGGATCGGCGCAAAGAATCGGTTTAATCTGTAAGAGTGAACCGAGCAATGATGCTGCTTTCCCGATACGGCCGTTGCGCTGCAGGAATTCGAGGGTGTCTACCGCAAAAACGCTGAAAGTGGAGGCAATTGATTTTTCCGTGAGGGCGACTGTCTCTTCAAGCCACATTTCCCTGCGTGCTGCCTCAGCAGCAGCCAAAACGGATAACCCGATTCCCTGGGAAGCGTTTTTGGTATCGATCGTTATTACCCTGGTATCGATCATCTTTGATGCTACTTCAGCAGAATTAAGTGTCCCGCTTAATTTTCCTGAAATGTGTATGCTTAATATGGCATCGCTTTTTGGAGCAAGCTTTTCATAGACTTCCCGGAATGCCTCCGGGGATGGCTGCGAGGTTTTCGGCAGCTCCCTGCCCCCGGTAAGCTTTTTAAAAAATTCCTGGGCGCTCAGATCCACGCCATCTGAAAAAGTATCTTCGCCAAAAATGACATTTATCGGGACCACTTCGATACCGTACCTGCCTGTTTGCTCGGGCGATAGATCTGCCGTACTATCTGTAACTATGCTGATATGTTGCATAAACAACTCTCCTTTTGTTGGAATTGATAATGGGTACTACTATACAGAATAATACCATAATAAGAGCGTCTTGTGGCGTTAGCCGGAAAAAATTACGCATCGGATAACCGCCTGGGACAGGGCCCATTTCAGGACAGCATGTTTAACCCCGGGGCAATCTATGATAAAATACAGAAAAGTGAGCAGAGAGGGGTGTTGAAGGTGATTAAGATGGAGGTAAAAACCGTTACTGCAGATCAGGGTGGCAATTTCCTGGTTCTGCTGATGGACGATGAAGAGAAAAAAGTTCTGCCCATTTCAATAGGACCTCTTGAAGCGCAGGCCATAGCGCTGGTGCTGCAGGGTGAAACCCCGCCCCGGCCTTTGACCCATGATCTTCTGAAAACTGTCTGCGAAAACTTAAAGGGCGCGTTGGAGAAAGTGGTAATTACAGATATTAAAGAAAGCACATTTTATGCTGAAATATACCTACAGCAAAACGGGGAAACCATCATAATCGATTCCAGGCCCAGCGATGCTATTGCCCTGGCTTTGCGCTTTGAAGCGCCTATTTACATGACAACAAAGATGATTGAATTTACCTATGATTACCAGGATATAATAGCCCGCGAAGGTGGCGATGAGGAACTGCACTAGCATAAAAAATCGGGGTCTGTTCGATCCAGGAGACTGTGAGAATGAACAGAAAACAGGATAGCAAATCATTTTCAAAGCCCGGACCTTTTTTTGGTATTGAATTTCAGCTCCGGTTTGAGAAAACTGCAGCGGAAATATCTAATATATTTATAACAATGCCTTCGGATAGGATCGATGAGGCCATTGAAGTATCTTTACGGTTGTGCGGAGAGCTTTTTGGGGCTGACCGCAGCTATATATTCCAGTTTTCAGATGACGGCAGCATTAAGAGCAATACCCATGAATGGTGCGCGTACAATGTCAGGCCCCAAAAAGATAAATTGCAGGATATGGATACAGGTGAATTTTTATGGATGCTGAAGCGTGTTCGTGAAAACGGATACCTTTATATTCCTTCCGTGAACGAACTGCCACCTGCCGCGGAAAAGGAAAAGAATTTTTTTTTAAATAATAATATAACTTCTTTAATTTTAATTGCCCTGATCATTGAAGGTGAAATGAGGGGTTTTTTTGGTTTCGATTTTCCGGAGGAAAAGCGGATCTGGAAAGATGAACAGATCACTTTATTGAAGGTAGTAACAGGGATCATTGCCGCTGCGCTGGCCAGATCGTGGGCCGAAAAAGAACTGGCCAGGAATGAGGAGATGTTTCGTTCGATAAGCGAAAATGCCTTTGACATGATCGCCCTCCTCGATAGAAACGGTTGTTACTTATACTGCAATAGCTCATATCAGAAAATACTGGGTTATGAGCCGCAGCAGTTGATCGGAAAAAGTGCATTCGATTTGGTTCATCCTGCTGAAGCAAACAGGTTGTCCCGCCTTTTTACGGAAGGAATAGAAAACAAGGCCGAAAAAAAGGCCCTTCTTACCAGGCTGATTTGCAGCGACGGCAGTTTTAAATGGATTGAGCACCGCCTGAAGCTGCTTTTCCCTGCAGAGGGTGAGCCTGAGAAGATTTTATTGATCGCCCAGGATGTCAGCGCCCGAAAGAGAGCTGAAGAACAGCTCCTGGCACAGCGCAACCTGGGGTTAAAGCTGGCAGCAACAACAGATCTGAAAAAAGCTCTTGAGTACTGCCTCGAGACTGCCTTGCAGGTTTCGCAGATGGACAGCGGCGGAATATACCTTGTAGATGAGGAAGCCGGGTCATTAAAGCTGTTATGCCACAAAGGGCTCTCGTCAGATTTCTTTGAGTCCAAATCTTGCTTCAACGCCGATTCGTGGCAGGCAGGTCTGGTTCAGGAGGGAAAACCGAAATATATTTATGAGCCGCAAAATCTGCCCGGCGGTGAAGCTCATGCCCGGGAAGGGCTGACTGTTTTTGCGGTACTGCCGATCAATTATGAAAACAAAGCGGTAGCCTGCATGAATATCGCCTCACACAGCCTGACCGGGATTTCCGGTAATATCAGGGCCGCACTTGAAACTATTGCATCCCAGGTAAGTTCGGCCATTGCCCGGATAAAAGCGGAACAAGCCTTCCAGGACAGCATGGAAAAATACCAGACCCTGGTTTCAAATGTTCCCGGGATAATCTTCAGCTGCAAGCAGGACAAGGACTGGACGATGGAACACATGAGCGGTGACGTGGAGGAAATTACCGGCTACCGGGCTACCGATTTTATTTGCAACCGGGTCAGGTCATTTGGCAGCATCATGCACCCGGAAGACCGCGATTATGTTTACAATATAATTGTGGGTCACCAGTTCAAGAATTACCCCTACCACGTCCGCTACCGGATATTTACGGCAAACGGGGCTACCCGCTGGGTTCGGGAAAGCGGGCGCACCATAATAAACAGGGAAAGCCTGGCCGGCCGTATAGACGGTGTCATTATCGACATAACCGATTTAAAGAACTATGAAGAGCAGCTTAAGTATTTAAGCCTCCACGATCAGCTTACCGGCCTGTACAACAGGACATTTTTTGAAACGGAACTTTCCCGCCTGGAAGGCGGCAGAGAATACCCCGTATCCATAATATCCACTGACCTTGACGGCCTTAAACTGATCAACGACACCCTTGGCCACAGTGATGGTGATCGCCTGTTGAAAGCCTGCGCCGGTATCCTGCAGCAGTCATTCAGATCTTCTGATATCCTCGCCCGCGTCGGCGGTGATGAGTTTGCGGCGATTTTGCCCAATACAGACAATAAAACCTGTGAATCTGTTGCCCGCCGGATTCGTGACAACATCGCAGCCTATAACAGGGAGTATGCAAATTTGCCGCTCAGCCTGTCCATGGGAGTGGCAACCGCCTCCAGTCGAAAAAATTCGCTGCGCGACCTTTTTAAACAGGCTGATGACCTGATGTACCGTGATAAACTGTACAGCAGCTTCAGCACCAGGGGGAAAATTGTCAACAGCCTGATGAGTGCCCTGGCCGAGAGGGACTACATCACGGAAGGCCATGCCATGCGGCTTGAGAAATATTGTCTTGCCCTGGGCGAAGAAATCGGCCTCTCTTCACAGCACCTTGCCGATCTGGCTCTCCTGGCCCAGGTTCATGATCTTGGTAAAGTCGGTATTCCCGATCGGCTCCTGTTTAAGCCCGGTCCCCTGGACAAAACCGAGTGGGAAATAATGAAACTGCACCCTGAAAAGGGTTACCGGATAGCCCTCTCTTCCCCGGAACTGGCCGGAGTGGCAGATCTGATATTAAAGCACCACGAGCGCTGGGACGGTACCGGTTATCCGCTTGGGTTAAAAGAAGAAGAAATACCGGTATGCTGCAGGATCCTGGCCATTGTTGATGCATATGATGCCATGATCCACGACCGCCCCTACAAGAAAGCAATAACTGTTCATGAAGCAAGAAAAGAGGTGCGGCGCTCCGCCGGTACGCAGTTCGATCCTCACCTGGTTGAAGTATTTCTGAAGCTTCCGGAATTGTAAAATTCCAATCTCCCTTCCCGGCTCGCAGCAGTGGCTGTCTTGGTCAGGCGTATCGACTGTAACGTAACTA
>SLSE01000108.1 GCA_007130585.1 Syntrophomonadaceae bacterium
CGGTAATCGTCAAGATCGAGAGTGCAGGTTTCAGGGTTAAACCTGGCTTCCCGGATTTTATAGCCCCTCTCTTCCAGGGCCAGCCAGGGCCCGCGGTTTGCTTCATGATCAATCTCTGTAATTATAATTTCATCCCTTTTTCCTTTTTGCCGTCCCAGGGCAAAAGCCAGCTGGTAAATAAGGGTCGTGGTATTCTGGCCGAATGCAATTTCCCGGGGAGAGGCGCCCAGGAAGTCAGCCAGAGCCTGGCGTGCCCCTTCAATAGCCAGATCGCTGTCCCTGCTGGTCAAAAAACAACCCCCGGCATTTGCGTTGCAGCGAACCAGGTAATTAACCATGGCATCGATCACTCTCTGCGGAACCTGGGTCCCTCCGGGCCCGTCAAAATAGGCGGCGGGGTAGCCGTTTACTTTTACAGAGAGGGCAGGAAACTGTTTCCTGACATACTCAACATCGTATTGCATCTCGTCCGGCCTCTTTTCTTTATTCATATATGGTCAGTTCATTCCTAATTGTATCCGATCTTGATACGGATAACAAAGCTAACCGTAAAAATGAAGGAACCAGAGACTTTTTAATTGAATTATTAAAATAGGACCCTACCAAAGGCATGCGACAGCGGGGTGAAAACATGATCGGCGACAAGCTCGTAATCAAAGATTATCACCGCAGTGCTGCAGCTATGATTTTCGGGGAGATAAAAAGCAGGCTCAGTGCGGCTAAAAAGCCGCTTGCCGTTACAGTGGCCGGAGAATCCGGAAGCGGCAAGTCTGAAACTGCGGCAGTCCTGGCCGAACTTTGCGATGAAGCCGGGTTTAAGGCAATCCTTCTGCAGCAGGACGATTATTTTGTTTACCCGCCCAAAACCAACCACCAGAAAAGGCTGGAAGATATCAAGTGGGTGGGACCACAGGAGGTTAAACTGGACCTGATCGAAGATAATATTGAAACAATAAAAAAGGGCTCTGCGAAGACACTTTCCAAGCCGCTGGTTAACTACGAACGGGACAGTATTGGCGAAGAAACCCTGCCTGTTGAAACTGTAAAAGTGGTTATTGTGGAAGGCACTTATACCACCATGCTAAAAAATGCCGATTTTAAGGCTTTTATCAATCGCGATTACAGGCAAACCAGGAAGAGCCGCCTGGAGCGTTCCAGGGATCCCGCCACCGACTTCCTGGAAAAAGTTTTATCCATAGAACATCAAATCATATCCCGCCATAAAGATATGGCTGACCTGATCATCCCCCCTCCGGAAGATGAAGTTGATAATGAATAACAAGGACGGGTTTCTCAGGCTGCCCCGCCCTCACGGGAGGTTCCGAAATGGATACCGGATCGGTAATTTTTAATGCTTACCCGGACAGCATCGGAAACCGCCTGTCAGGTTCAGTAAACCTGCTCGGGCGGCCGGAGTTGGAAAAAGCTTTTTCTACGTTTTATATCCTGCCCACAATTTTTAACAGCGATCTCGACCGCGGTTTTTCAATCATCGATTACAACTTAAACAAAGACCTGGTATCCCCGGAAGACCTGGAAACTCTCCGGGACCTGGGAATTGAACTTAAACTCGACCTGGTATTGAATCATCTCTCTGTTAACTCCCCCCAGTTCCGCGACCTGTTAAACCGGGGCGAAGAATCGGAGTTCATTGACTTCTTTATAGACTGGAACAAGTTCTGGAAAGGTAAAGGTGAGCCGGATAGCGAGGGCTGTATAATTCCGCACCGCGAATACCTGGACAAGCTGTTCATGCGCAAACCC
This sequence comes from Syntrophomonadaceae bacterium, assembly GCA_007130585.1. Classification (GTDB taxonomy): domain Bacteria; phylum Bacillota; class Dethiobacteria; order DTU022; family DTU022; genus T3SED10-7. The sequence goes on from SLSE01000108.1 coordinate 1,765, forward strand.
GAACTGCCGGTAATGAAAGTGCGTTTCCCGGACGGAACAAACCGGTTTTTCTGGAACACCTTTTACCGGGAAGTTAACTATGAAGGCGGCAAACCCCGCTACCTGGGCCAGCTCGATTTGAATGCCCGTTCAGAAAAAGTGTGGGCCTTCTACGCGGAAACCCTGGCCCGGCTGCGCAGCTACGGGGCAAAAATTGTTCGCCTCGATGCTTTCGCCTACCTTCACAAGGAAGCGGGGCGCGAAAACTTCTTTAACCGGCCGGAAACCTGGGATTACCTGGGCAGGGTCAGTAACCTGGCCGGGGAACAGGAACTGCTCGCTCTTCCCGAAATCCATGCCGAGTACGGCAGCGGCCTGCACAGGGAGATACCGTCAAAGGGCTATCCGGTTTATGATTTTTTCTTTCCCGCTCTGATTATCGATGCCCTGGAGCGCGGAACGCCGGAATGCCTCCTGAAATGGATTGGCGAAATTGAGGCAAATGGAATCAAGACAATAAACATGCTCGGCTGCCATGACGGTATCCCGGTACTGGATCTTAAAGGCAAACAAAGCGGCGGTATGGTAACCCGGGGGTTGCTTGATGACCGGCAAATCGAGGCACTTGTGGAGCTGATCCTGGCCAGGGGAGGGCGGACGAAAAACCTTTACGATGCGGACGGTAATAAAATTTCCTACTACCAGGTCAATGCCACCTTCTTTAGCGCCCTCGGCGAGGACGAGCGCAAACTGCGCATGGCCCGGGCCATCCAGCTGTTCATGCCGGGCACTCCCCAGGTATGGTACCTGGACCTTTTTGCCGGGAAGAACGATTACCGGGCCGCGGACAGGGCCGGCAGCGGAGGGCACAAGGAGATTAACCGCACCAATTTATCCATGGCCGAGGTGGAAAAAAGGCTGCGCAGATCGATCGTTATAGATCAGCTGGACATGATCCGGCTGCGCAACAACTCGCCGGCTTTTTACGGCCGCCCTGAAACAGACAGCAGCGCGCCACCACATGTCCTGCAGTTAACCCGGCGCTCCGGCGGGCACTGCGCCACCCTGCGAGCAAACCTGCGCGATTTCAGCCTGCGCATTGAACATCAAAGCAGCTCCGGGAAAAGCGAAATCCTAACTTATTCCTGAGTTAACCCTAAAAAAGCCTTTCTTAAAGGGCGGCATCTTCAGATTTCCCGGCGCTGCCGGAAAACCGGCGGGCTATCTGGCAGTAGACTCCGGCAGAGTTGTAAACATCATCAACCCTGACATGATCTTCCGGGGTGTGGGCATAATGTTCGTTTCCGGGTCCGAAGCCGACACAGGGAATCCCCCTCTGCGCAATAAATGCCCCGTCCACGCCAAATTTCCAGGCCTTATAGCGGGGTGTTTTATGCAGTACCTCTTCAACCGCCCCGGCCGCTGCCCTGGCTACCGGCTCTTCCGGGGGGCAATAAAGAACCGGGAAATCCTTGATCTGCTCGTATTCTGCTGAAAATTGCGGGTAAACGGCTTTGATACGATCAAACATCTCTTCAATTTCTTTGTCCACCAGGCCGCTGTCCTCACCGGGGAGATAGCGCCTGTCCATAACTATTTCACAGTAATCGGGCACCACGGGAGTCAGCCGGCCCGGACTGGACAGGATGTCAATAACTGTTACAGTTGAAAGGCCCAGAAATTCATGGCCGGCAAGGGATTTTGCGTATACGGTTTCAATCTCTGTCAGCAGCTTATTCATGCTGAAAATTGCGTTGACTCCCCTGGCAGGGTTACTGGCATGGGATGTTTTACCGTGGACCCTGATCAGGTATTCAAATTTACCCCGGTGACCCAGGTGCACTTCCATGTCAGTAGCTTCACCGCTCACCGCGGCATCAAAGTGAAGGCCGGAATGATCAAGGAGGTGTTTTATGCCTTCTCCCCTGGCCTGTTCCTCCAGGGTCACGCAGGTTACATAAACATTACCGGAAATTTTGCTCCGTTCCTTTTGCAGCACGGCCCCGGCGTAAACCATGGCCGCCACTGCCGCCTTCATATCGCATGCGCCGCGCCCGTAAATTACCGCTCCTTCAGAGCCAAAACGGCTTCCATCCATAATATCCCCCGAGTACGGGTTTTCCATGTTCCCGGTAGCGGCGTGGTCTATATGCCCGTTAAGCATCAGGTTTTTACCCGGTTTCGCGCCTTCTATTACCCCGGTAACATTAAATTTATCATCGATCAGAACTTCCGGATAACCCAGCTTTTTCATCTCAGCGGCAATCAGCAGCGCAGCTTCTTTTTCCCTGCCGCTGGGGCTGGGCGTCCTGATCAGCCTGCAGGTAAAATCTATTAACCGCTCCCTGTAATCATTCATCACCATCATCCTCCTCAGGCTTTGGTTCTTAACGGCAATCACGGCCGGAAAAGTGCAAACTTTGCCGGGACAGGCTTAACAAACAGCGACAAAACCGGGCCGCTTGCCAGCAGCCCGGTTTCAGTTTTATTTTGATCCGGGAGATAAACGTTTGCCGGGGTCATTAAAATACATGCTCCGCAGCAGTGGGCTCAGGGTTTAGGCTGCTGCTGCGTTATGCAGTGGATATTGCCGCCGCCCAGGATAATTTCCCGGGCATAAACGCCGATTATTTCACGATCGGGAAAAAGCTGTTTCAGCTTCTCAAGGGCCTGTTTGTCTGCCGGGTCATCGAAAACAGGGACAACCAGGCCTCCATTGGCAATGTAAAAGTTGACGTAAGATGCAGCATAGCGATCGCCTTCCCGCCTGGGGATGGTCCCTTCAACACTGTCTATGCCCATGCACTCTTCGGCGGTGAGTGTCACCGGCGCCGGCTGGTGCAAAAAGTGAACTTCCAGCTTTCTTCCCCTGGCATCCGTAACATTTTTTAATACATCGAGCGCTTCGGCAGATCTTTCATACTGGAGGTCTTCTTTGTCTTCTGTCCAGGTAAGGAGGACGGCACCGGGCCTGACAAAACAGCACAGGTTGTCAACGTGCCCGTCAGTTTCATCATTATAACATCCGCGGGGCAGCCAGATAACTTTCTCCACATTGAGGTAACTTCCAAGGTACCCTTCGATCTGTTCCCGAGACAACCGCGGATTGCGGTTAGGATTAAGCAGGCACTCTTCGGTAGTGATCAAAGTTCCTTCTCCGTCGGTATGAAAGGAACCGCCCTCCATGACCAGCGGCGCCCTGTAGCGGTCAACCCCGGCAATCTCGGCTACTTTCCGGGGAACAAGATCATCAAGGTCCCAGGGGAAATAGAGACCGCCGTCCAGCCCTCCCCAGGCATTGAAATCCCAGTCAATTAACCTGAGGCCGCCGCGGTCGTCAATCACAAATGTAGGCCCGCTGTCACGCATCCAGGAGTCGTTGCTGGACATTTCAATTACCCTGATCCGGTCGGACAGCCTGCGCCTGGCGTTAATAAACTGCCTGGATGAGACGCACATTGTTACCGGCTCAAACCTGCTGATGGCTTCAGCAACTGCGGCAAAAGCAAGTTCGGCCGGCTTGGCGCCCATCCGCCAGTTATCCGTTCTTTCAGGCCAGATCATCCAGCAGCCGTCATGCTGTTCGAATTCGCCCGGCATGCGGTACCCGTCACCGGCCGGTGTTCCCTCAAGTGTCCGTACCATAAGATCGCTCTCCCGCCTTTAAGTGCCGGCCCTATTTGATCAATAAAACCAGCAGGGCCTTTTCGGTGTGCATCCTGTTTTCAGCCTGATCGTAAATAACTGAATGCGGCCCGTCCATCACTTCGTCTGTAACTTCCACACCCCGCATTGCCGGCAGGCAGTGTTCGAAAATAACATTTTTATCGCATTTTGCCATAGTTTCCGCTGTAACCCGGTATGGCGCAAACAGCTCCCTGCGTTCAGATTCCTCAGACTCCTGACCGATCCACCACCAGACATCGGTGTAAACAAGATGGGCTCCGGCACAGGCTTCGTCTGGATCATCGGTATGCAGGTATGAGCCGCCCGATACTTCATTATTGCGGGCAAAGATATCGCTATAGTCAGGAAGAATCGCGTATTTTTTGGGACTGCAGTGCACAAAATTCAGACCCAGCTTCGAACAAATCACACCCAGGGAGTGAGCCGGCTGCGTCCGATCCCCGAAAAATACTACCTTCCTGCCCTTGATGTCATCGAACCTTTCCATCATGGTGTAAATATCGGCAAGCGCCTGGCAGGGGTGGTTTTTTTCTGTCATTCCGTTGATCACCGGAACACCTGCGTTGTCGGCCAGCTCTTTCATTTCGGCATAATCGTTCCAGCGAATCATGATGGCATCAAAAAAGCGGCTCAGCACCTTAGCGGTATCGTATATGCTTTCCTTTTTCCCCAGGTGTATTTCACCGGGCTTCAGGTATGTGACATATCCTCCCAGCTGTTGCATACCCAGTTCAAAGGAAATCCTGGTTCGGGTTGAAGGCTGGTCAAATATACAGCCCAGGGCTTTATGCTTCAGGTAGGGAGGGAAATGACCTCTTTTTGCTTCCAGCTTCAACTCCCTGGTCGTTTCCAGGATTAACAATAATTCCTCCCGGGTAAAATCATCTAAATCCATAAAATTCCGGCCCGTAAGCTTGTTCACCAAATCACTCCTTGTACAATGATTGCCGGGTAATCCGGTATATTTTTTAATACGGCAGACAGGGGTTCCTAAAGCCCCTGCGCAATTTCTTTCAGGACGTCTTCCAGGCGGTTCAACACTTCATCGATCTGCTCTTTGGTTATTATCAGCGGAGGCTCAAAGCGGACAGTGTTGGAACTGATCAGGGTTCCGGCTACCAGGACTTTACGCTTAAAGAGTCCGGCCGCTACCTTGTAGCCCAGTTCCGGGGCTGCAAAGTGCTGACCGATGAGCAGGCCTTTGCCGGTGATCCCTTTGTAAATCTGCGGATAACGCTCTACCAGCTCGTTCAACCTTCCCATGAAGTAGTTTCCGCTTTCTTCGGCCCTGCCAGCCAGGTTATCCCTTAATGTAACATTAATTGCGGCAATCGCCGCGGAGCAGGCCATGGGGTTGCCGCCGGTTGTTGTAGTATGCATGAAGGGGTTCGGATCTTCAAATGCTTTCCATATTTTCCCGTTACCCATGAAGGCGCCGATCGGCAGCACCCCGCCGCCCAGGGACTTGGCAACGCACATTATATCGGGAACAATATTCCAGTGGTCCATGCCCCATAATTTACCGGTTCTGGCCATGCCGGTCTGGACTTCATCGGCGATTAATAGAATTTCAAAGCGGTCGCAGATCTCCCTGACCCGGGGCCAGTATTGATCGGGGGGCACGATTGCGCCTGCTTCACCCTGGATCGGCTCGGCAATGAAAGCGGCAATCTCAATACCGACGGTACTGCATATTTCAAGCTGCTTTTCCAGCGCGTCAGCATCGCCGAAAGGAACATAAAAAGTCTGGCCACCATAAGGCTGCAGGGCCTGACGAAAATCTTTTTTACCCATGACGCTGAGGGAACCGAGGGTTTTTCCGTGAAACCCGGATACTGTCGAAATAAAATTGTGCTTCCCGGTGTAGAGCCTGGCAATTTTCAGGGCGCCTTCAATGGTTTCTGTACCGCTGTTTACGAAAAATGCATGGTCTATGTTACCGGGAGCAATTTGTGACAGCAACCTGGCCAAAACGCCTCTCAGGGGATCCATCAACTCCTGGCTTGGTATGCCTGATTTTCCGGCCTGGGCCCGCACAGCCTCAACAACTTCCGGGTGCGACCAGCCCAGGTCAAGCGCTCCGTACCCGCCAAGGCAGTCAATGTATTCATTACCGAACACATCATAATAATATACTCCCTCGCCCCGCCACTCGGTTCCTGCGTAGTCACCCGCTTCAGTAACCGACTTCCGGTAATCAACCCAGCCCTTGTTAAAGTGATTAACAAAATTTTCTACTGTTTCGCGGGAAACTTCCCTGGCCGTGTTTTCGTCCAGCTCCGCCTTTTTAATAATATCCAACCAACGTTCCGCGTACTGAATCGAATCCTGGTGCTGTTTCATCCTTTGCAAACCCCTTTCAGTAATCATGATTTTATAATGCTTTGAACATAAACCTTTATATAGCTTTAAGGATGCCGCCGGTGGAAGCGAACCCTTTAAATTATTTTGTGAACCTTAATTTAATTAACATTTACATTATTATACCCAATAATGTGCAAGGACACAATAAATAATAAGCATATCGGAACATATCTATACCATATCGGCCTCAATAAGCGCTATTTTAGCATCGATACACCTTGCCCAGCCGTGTGTGGCCTTTTCCGGCTCGCGGCGATTATATAAATAAGGACAGGCCACACTGCCATACCGAACGCATGAGCCGCTCAAGTCTTCCAGCTTCATATCCTTTGCATTCTTGTTTTTAAGGGCAGGGCAAATATTAACCGGAAAATTCTTCGCGTGAAGGGATCCATTCGTCTATACTTTTTAATATTCGGGGGACCAGGGTATATTTTGTCACTTTGACGCCTTTGATTGCGGGGATGTCATTCCTTATAAAATCATAGAGCTGCTCGGTGCTCTTAAATTTCGCTTCCAGGGAAAGTTCGTTTGAATCCATACCGAAAGCCATGTACGATATTTGCGTTACCTTCAAAAGTTCTTCAATAATTGCCTCTTCTCTTTCCTTTTCAATTTCCAAAAATATATCTACCGATAAACCGTAGCCAAACTTAACCGGGTCGAGGATCAACGCGAACCTTCCAATATCCATTTCTATCATGCGGTCTAATCTCTTGCGAACCGTCCGATCGTTTACCTTCAAATCAGTGGCAATCTGTTTTGCTGACTGGCGTGAGTTCTGCTGGAGCTTTTTAATAATCCGGTAATCCAGGTCATCAAACATTGTGAAATGATTTTTATGAACAGACATATCCGGTAATCATCCTTTGCTAAAATATTTAAACAGGTTAACCCGGGATTTCGCCAACTACATTATACCCTAATTAGCTAAAAATAATAGTTTTCAAATAAATTCCGGGCCCGCGGAAAATTGACGGCCAGGGTTTATTCACTGCCAAAAGTGGGCGCTCCCGCAGTTCTGAAGTTCCATAACGCGTCCTGCCCGGACGTTAAGCAGAATATGCGCGGCGCCAGCGCCGTATTACTTTTTGTTTGACTTGTATCTGAAAATTATGATATTGTTTTCCCATCGAAATCACACCCATCCTTACTTCAAACGGAGGTCAATATGAACCAGTCGGGAATTGAATTTTACAGGGAAGCTGCCAGGCGATCCACCCGCTGGCACCAGGATTACCTGCGCGAAATGAAAAAATGCAGGTTCGATACCATAGCCGTGCACGGCGTATATTCAATGCAGGAAGCGCTCGACTTTAACCAGGGTTCGCTGATCGAACCGGTTTACATGAGCACTTCACAGGGCTACCGGGACGCAGACGAGATGGAAGCGGCGCTTTCTTACCAGGTGCCAACCTGGTGTTATTCGCGCATCGCAAATCCCAGCATCTACTACCTGGAGGGTGTTTTGGCGCTGCTCGAGGGGTACGGCTCTGACCTGGATGTTTCATGCCTGGCCACGGCATCCGGGATGGCGGCCATTCAAACCGCCGTGGACCCCTTTCTCCTTCCCGATCCGAATGACCCTTCAGGGCCGATTAATTTCGTGGCGGCGGGCCAGGTTTACGGGGGCACTTTCCAGCAGTTTGCCGTCAGAAAAGAAAAGGAAAGAAATATTTCCTGGCGCAGGGTTTTTAAATACAGCGATTTAGATGAATGGGAAAGGCTGATTGACAAAAACACCCGCTTTCTTTACGGGGAGCTGCCGAGCAACCCGGGACAGACTTTTTTCGACTTGAAAAAGTTAACCGAACTGGCTCACAGCCACGGTATACCGATGATCGTTGACAGCACGGTAGCCACGCCCGCCCTGATGCGGCCCCTGGCCCTGGGTGCCGATATCGTGGTCCAGTCTGTCTCCAAAACCCTGTGCACCAGCGGCTTTGGAATTGCCGGTGCGGTAATCTCGCGTAAGAACCTGACTTCCAACGTAGATAATCCTGAAATGAAGGCTGATTTTGCCCTGTACGCCAAAACCCTGCCCAATCGCGACAACGGGCCCAATATTTCCCCGATGAATGCAATTTTAGCTTTAAATGATATCCGCACCCTGCGTTCCAGGGTGGACATGCAAAGCCGTTCGACCCTGACCGTCGCTAAATACTTAAGCAGCCACAAGCATGTCGAGCAGGTGGACTACCTGGGTCTGGAAGCGCATCCCCTGCACCGGCTGGCCTCGGAATACCTCTGGCTGGTTGATGCAGAACATGACGAACAGTACGGTCAGCCGGTCAACCGCTACGGCCACCTGATGTCCTTCCGCCTTAAAGGGGGCGCCCGGGCCGCCCGGGAAGTCTTTAACGCCTTCAGCCGCATCTACCGGGCCACGGACCTGGGCAGGATAAAATCGGTAGCCACAATCCCCGCCATATCGACCCACTCCCAGCAGGGGGAAGATGCCCGGAAGATGGCTGACGTTCCCCCCAACCTGATCCGTCTATGCGTAGGCGCCGAGCACCCGGACGACATTATTAACGATCTCGACACTGCCCTGTCAGTACTTGACGGGAATAAGGTTATCTTTACCTCGCCGGAATTTTCCGCAGGGGGCGCTTCTTCCGCCCTGCTGGGAAATAAAGAATAAAGCTGCATTAAGCCATTTGAACGCCTTTAATTAAACCGGCAGCACCGAAAATTTTTTTGAATCAATAAATCAGGCAGGAAAAATGGCGCAAATAAAGGAAACCTTATGCTAATTATAAAATGCTGGGAGCGATGAATGATGAAAAGTAAGCTGCCCCGGTTTATATTAGTATTTGTCCTGGTTATCCTGATTGCTTTAACCGGAACTATTATCTACATTGCCCGCGGGGGATTACCGCAGACCAGCGGCAACATCCATTCTGATGTAAACTCGCCAGTGGAAATATATCGCGACCAGTATGGTGTCCCTCATATCATCGCCGGCAGCATGGAAGATCTCTTTTTCGCCCAGGGCTACGTTCATGCCCAGGACCGCCTGTGGCAGATGGATATCAACCGTCGAGGAGTGGGAGGCAAACTCTCTGAAATACTCGGTGAAGACCAGGCCGAGATTGATAACTTCACCCTTACCATTGGCTTTTACCGGGCTGCAGAGAAGAATTATAACCTTCTGGAAGCGGAAGAAAGAGCTTTGTTGGAAGCTTATTCAGCCGGAGTTAATGCCTGCATCAAAGACAACAACGGCCGCCTTTCCCCTGAATTTACGCTGCTTGGTTACGAGCCGGAACCCTGGGCACCGCTGGACAGCCTGGCAATTGCCGTCTACATGTCCTGGTACCTGGGAGGTAACATGGATACCGAATTGTTTAATTATGCCCTGGTTGAAAAAGCCGGCCTGGAAATGGCCCGCGAATTATTTCCCGAATACCCTGGTTACGGTCCGGTGATAGTTCCTTCCGATATCCCGGCCGGGCCGTCGGATAGCGCAGTAGAAGATAACCCTATCGTAAACGATCTTATTGCCCTGTCCCGCCTGACCGAACTGGGCGGCAGGGCAAAATTCGTTCCCGGCCTCGGCTCAAATAACTGGGCAATTCACGGCGATCTTACCCCCGGCAGGGGAGCCATTTTAGCCAATGATATGCACCTGGGCATGGGAATGCCATCGATCTGGCACAATTCGCACCTGATCGTAAAAGATAAGCTTAACGTAACAGGAGTCATGTTCCCCGGTATCCCGGGTATCATCGTCGGTTTTAATGAGCACATTGCCTGGGGGGTTACCAATACCGGACCCGATGTCCAGGACCTGTACCTGCTTGAACTGAACCCCGATATCCCCGGTCAGTATTTGTACATGAATGAGTGGGCCGATGCAGAAATCATAGTGGAAGAATTTTTCGTAAAGGGCGAAACAGCCCCCCGCGAAGTAGAGGTAATGGTCACTCATCACGGCCCCGTAATCAGTAATATCGTTGACCTGGAAGTGCCCCTGAGTTTCCGCTGGACAGCCCTGGAAGGAACTACCGAATTTTCCGCGATCCTTGACCTCATGCAAGCTGAAAACTGGGACCAGTTCACTACAGCTCTCGAAAAATTTAAAACCCCAGCCCAGAATTTTGTATACGCCGACCGGGAAGGCAATATCGGCTACCGGGCCAACGGCCTGATCCCTATCCGGCGCAGCGGAACCGGCTTCCTACCGGCTGACGGAACCACCGATGCCCAGGAGTGGGTTGGTTATATCCCCTGGGACGAACTGCCCACCCTCTACAATCCCCCGGGAGGGATTATTGTTACCGCAAACCACCGTGTAACAGATGATGATTACCCCTATTTTATAACCTCCGAATGGGCTCCCCCCTACAGGGCAATGGGGATCTGGCGTGAACTTGAAGACCGTGAAAACTTGACCCTGGAAGATATGATCGGCCCGCAAACCAGCTATTTCAACACACAGGCCGAATTGCTGGGGGATACACTGCTCGGCGCCCTTAACGCAACTGAACTTAACGATCTTGAAGAAAAAGCCCTGGCTGTTTTTGAGGACTGGTTGGAAGAACCTGTTGAAGATCCAGGAGAAGCCGGCCCGGTTATTTACAATGCCATGTATTTAAATATGTATCAACTTACCTTTGCCGATGAAATGGGCGAAGAATTGTACGAGAGGTTCCTGAGCAACCGCGGGGCAACAAACGCTTTTGACAGGATGATATTAAGCGGAACCTCCCGCTGGTTTAATAACATCGACACTGCAGAAGAAGAATCCCGCGATGACATCATCACCCTTGCTTTTTCCCTGGCGGTTTTATTCCTGGAAGAGGCATTAGGCTCCAATCCGGCAGACTGGAAGTGGGGCGA
>SLSE01000154.1 GCA_007130585.1 Syntrophomonadaceae bacterium
CAGGCCGTGTAAGACCCGCAGGGGGTTTCCTTCCTGGAAAATAACGGGCCGGATAAAGGCGCCGGACAGCAGCAGAATGAAGACCAGGATTATGATTACCGGCAGTTTGCGTTTTATAATCTGACCGTTAATCTCCTTTGCGGTGCAGCAGGCGGTTGCAGTCTTTCCCTGCCGGCACATAACCGATTTGACTGTTTTATATTATACTGTAAAACCGGTTCCGTGCCCATTTAGTTTTTTCTTCACAGCTTGATTAAAAAAGCATATATGGTAAAATGACAAAAGCAAGCAAGAAAAGCAAGCTAACCCGGTTCATGAAATATGGTTGTTCAACTTTGATGAAGCATACGGGGGTCGGTCATGATTAAGAAAACGCTCTTTGCAATACTGGTAACTTTCTTCCTGCTTTTGGCGGTCGGCTGTGGAAATAATGAGCCCGCGCCTGAAGAAGAAGAGGGCATTGTAATTGAAGTAGAAAATAACACTGAAGAAATTGTGATCTCTTATGCCGCCTTTTTTGGCGAGGGCCTCCTGGAATGGGGCGAAGATCTCCTCGGTGATGAAGCGATAGAACCGGGCGAGAAATACACCTTTATTCTGCCCGAGGGCGAATATGACCTGTCGTTATTCAACCAGGATTTTTTTGTTATCCACTCCTTTTTTAACCTGTCCGGGGATGCCCTGCTTGAAATCGGGGGCGAGGGGAAAACTCCTATTCTGATCCAGAACGTTTCCGAGCACGATATATTGTTCTTTTTTGCTTTCCCGACCGGGTTTATCGGTTTTGATGATGAGGGTGAAGACTTAGGTGAAGACTGGGCTGAAACCTGGGAAGAAATCTGGGAAAGCGAAAGTCACCGGGAATACCAGCTCCTTCATGAAAGAGAATCAATCATTGCCGAAAACGGCCGTCGCTTTTTCTTTATTGAACCCGGCGTTTATGATCTGCTGGTAATTAATGATGAGATAGAAGCTTACCTTGAAACCGATATCAGGGTTGAAGCCGATGACAGGAAAGTGCTAACTATAGAATAAGGTTTTTTGAAACAGCCAAATTTTTCCGGCAGCAGGTCAGGCCCGCTGGGTTTTAACTTCAGCGGACTTTAAATTAAATCTTTCCAGAGGCTAATTAATTCTGCAGTTAGTTTTTCAATTAATTCCGGTCCCCGGGCCAGCGATTCCTCAAGAGAAAGCGGACCATCGGCAATGGCAAAAGAAGCGGTAATCCCCTGGCTGCGAAACTCCTCCCGGCTGCCTTCCAGGGAGCCGGCCAGGGCCACAACAGGCACATTGTGTTTTCTTGCTCTCCTGGCCACGCCGATGGGAACTTTACCGTGAACAGACTGGCTGTCAAGCCTTCCTTCTCCCGTGAACAGCAGCCTGCAGCGGGGCAGTAACCTGTCAATTCCCAGGGTATCAAGGACCAGGTCAATACCTGAATATATTTCAGCCCCTGTAAATGCAATCAGCCCTGCTCCCAGGCCCCCCGCGGCCCCTGCGCCCGGGACATCTGCGATATTAATGCCCAGTTCTTTTTTTATTACCCGGGCATAGTTAACCAGGGCCCCGTCAAGCTGTTCAGCCATATCACGGCTGGCCCCTTTCTGGGGGCCGTAGACCTGTGACGCTCCCCGCGGCCCGGTCAGGGGGTTGTCTACATCGCCGGCAACCTTGATCGCTGTTTCCTGCAGGCGGGGATCCAGCCCCGACCGGTCCAGTTTTACCAGCCGGCTCAATTCAGCTCCCCCGTAACCCAGCTTTTTCCCGTCTTTATCAAGAAATTTTACTCCCAGGGCGGCAGCCATCCCGGCTCCGCCGTCGTTGGTCGCGCTGCCCCCTATCCCGATAATCAGTTCCCGGCAGCCCCGGTCTAAGGCGGCCTTAATCAGTTCACCGGTGCCGTAAGTGGTTGTAAGGAGGGGGTTTCTTTTATCTTCCGGGACCAGGGCCAGCCCCGAGGCGGCAGCCATTTCAATAACCGCTGTTTTGCCGCGTTTGATGATGCCCCAGCGGGCCTTTACCGGGAAACCTAGCGGACCGGTAACCTCTGAGGTTTCAATGGAAGTTGCGGCCGCGCCGGCCAGCGCTTCCACCAGCCCTTCACCGCCGTCTGACAGGGGCAGCAGGGTCAGCCGGGCATCGGGCAGGATGGCTTTTACTCCCCGCGCTATAGATTCTGCCGCCTGCCGCGCAGTCATGCTGTCTTTGAATTTGTCGGGAGCGATTATGATCATAAGGGATATTTCAACAAACTAAATTTTTATCCTGCTCTTGTAACAGGCGGCGGATATTTATGTTATAATAGCAACTAATCTTAATATAGACATATATTAGGGTTGCAAATTGACTGCGAGGAGGACGTGACATGTCCGACGTGAAAATTAAAACCCCTGCCCTGGAAAAAATGAAAAAAGCCGCCCAGCCTTTTACCCTCTACCTGGTGACCCGCGGCGGCTGAGCAGGGTTATATGTGACCCCTGCCGTGAAAGCAGGCACACCGGAAGATGAAAGCAGCTATGAGCAGACCGAGATAGAAGGAGTACCCTTTTATATCCACAATAATTTTGCGCAAAAACAGGTGGAAATCGACTGGTCCGGTTTCTGGATTTTCGGCCAGTACACAGTCAGCGAAGTCTAATCCATTAATAGATGGCTGGTAAAAAGGGACAGGGCTGCTTATAACCCTGTCCCAGTTTATATCCCGGTCTGCGCTTCCGGCTATGCTGTATCGGGCACTGCCTGAAATTCATCTTTTTCAGCGCCGCATACCGGGCACACCCACTGATCGGGCAGTTCCTCAAATGCCGTCCCCGGTTCCACCCCGTTTTCAGGATCACCCTTTGCAGGTTCGTAAGTATAATCACAAAGTTCACAAACATAGCTTTGCATATTATGAAGCCTCCCTGTAAAATATAGTTGCCGCTTTTGGCGGGCAGGTATGTAAAAATAATAGATCATTGTCCCGCTGCCGTCAAACTATTCAGCTGCCCTGCGCTTTGCAGCTTCGTGTATATGCCTGCGGTCGTGCTGTAAACTGCCCGGGAATAAAAAAGAGAAAGGATCGTCTTATTATGCGGGTTTGGGACATTCATCCCGGCTACCTGTCCAGGCAGAGTCTCCTCGGCCAGCACGCCGAGATCCATGCCCTGGCGGGTATTATTATCGGCGGGAAGAAAGGTTACGCCGCCCACCCTGAAACCCTGCGCTGGAAAAATGCCCTGGCTGGATTAAGGCGTTGTCACGATCTGACTGTTCTCGAGATGCTGCTCCGCGGTTTTAAGCACGCCAGTCCCTTTCCCGGCTGTGAAA
>SLSE01000039.1 GCA_007130585.1 Syntrophomonadaceae bacterium
AATCCGCAGGACTGGAATGTCGCCGAGCAAATGGGCGTGGCCAACTACGGCCAGATGACCGCGGGCGGCTGGATGTATATAGGACCTCAGGGTATTGTTCACGGCACGTACAATACAATTTTGAATGCCGGCCGTAAAAAGCTGGGAATTAAAGATAATCAGGATTTAAAAGGAGTCCTGTTTGTTACCTCGGGCCTGGGAGGGATGAGCGGGGCCCAGCCCAAGGCCGTGGAAATAGCCGGCGGAGTGGGCATTGTTGCCGAAGTCGATCCCTCAAGGATAAAAACCCGTCACGAGCAGGGCTGGGTGGGTGTCGTGACCTCCGATCTTGCAGAAGCTTTCAGTAAAGCACGTGCCGCCCGGGAAGCAGGAAGCCCGCTATCTATAGCCTACCAGGGCAATATTGTCGACCTGCTGAATTATGCCGTGGCTCATGACCTGAAAATTGACCTGCTTTCAGACCAGACATCCTGCCATGCCCCTTATGATGGCGGTTACTGCCCGCAGGGCCTGACCTTTGAACAGCGCACTGAGATGCTGCAAAACGACAGGGAGGAATTCAGGAAAAGGGTGGACCTGTCGTTGTGCGGGCACTTTGAGGCGATCAAAACCCTTACTGAAAGAGGCACTTATTTTTTCGATTACGGGAACTCTTTTCTGAAGGCTGTATATGATGCCGGGATAAAGGAAGTTTCCCGTAACGGTATAGATGAAAAGGACGGTTTTATCTTTCCTTCTTACGTCGAAGATATCATGGGCCCCGAACTGTTTGATTACGGGTACGGACCCTTCCGCTGGGTTTGTCTCAGTGGGAAGAAGGAAGATTTAAGAAAAACCGACCGGGCGGCAATGGACTGTATAGATCCGGCCCGCAGGGGCCAGTGCCGTGACAATTATGCCTGGATCAGGGATGCCGAAAAGAATAACCTGGTCGTCGGTACCCAGGCCCGGATTCTTTACCAGGACCAGGTCGGGAGGACCAGGATAGCATTGAAGTTTAACGAGATGGTTCGTAAAGGCGAAGTAGGGCCGATCATGCTTGGCCGCGACCATCACGATGTAAGCGGAACCGATTCGCCGTTCAGGGAAACTTCCAATATCAGGGATGGCAGTAACGTAATGGCCGAAATGGCTGTCCAGTGTTTTGCCGGCAATGCCGCCCGCGGGATGAGCCTGGTTGCCCTGCACAATGGTGGCGGAGTTGGCATTGGAAAAGCAATCAACGGCGGTTTTGGGATGGTATTAGACGGCAGCGAAAAAGCGGACCGGATTTTGAGTACCGCTATGCCCTGGGACGTAATGGGAGGAGTAGCCCGCCGGGCCTGGGCCCGCAATACTAATTCTATAACGACCAGCATTGAGTATAACAGGGACAATGCCGGGACAGATCATATTACTCTGCCCTACCTGGCTGATGAAAATATGGTACAAGATCTGGCCGGGAAATATGTCAGGGAATAAAAGATGTTCCAGGTAACGGCAATATAACTGAATGGAGCGATTGGCCCTATGAAAGCGACGCTGATAGTGAAAAATGCAGCCCAGGTGGTTACCTCCAAAGGGGCTTCACAGGCCCCTCTTCACGGTGCCTGGCAGTGTGAACTCCTGGTTATTGAGGATGGAGCTGTAGCTGTAAATGGCGACAAGATAATCGCAGTCGGAACGACAGAAGAAGTTTTAAGCAAAGTTGTGGCCGATGATGAAACCCGGGTAGTAGACGCCACAGGACAGGTAGTTCTGCCCGGCTTGGTTGATCCGCACACGCATGTTGTCTTTGGCGGATCCCGGGAACATGAACTGGCCCTGAAACTGGAAGGAGTCCCATACCTGGAAATCCTGGCTCGCGGAGGCGGGATTTTGAGCAGTGTGGAGGCCACCAGGGCTGCATCCCTGGAAGAGCTTACTGCGGCGGGTATTAAGTACTGCCGGCAGATGCTAGCCCAGGGGACTACAACAGCAGAAGCGAAAAGCGGCTACGGTTTATCTGCTGAAGCAGAAATCAAAACACTGCAGGCTGTCAGGCAGGTTGATATGGCCCAGCCGGTTGACCTTGTCCCCACTTTCCTTGGCGCCCACGCCGTACCCCGCGAATACAGGGAAGAGCCCGATCGTTATCTCGACCTGGTAATTGAAGAAATGCTTCCCGTTGTAGCGGAACAAAATCTGGCCCGGTATTGTGATGTATTTTGTGAACAAGGGGTATTTTCCGTGGAGCAGTCGAGGAGAGTTTTAAACGCAGCCCGGCGGTTGGGGTTTGAACTGAAAATCCATGCCGATGAAATAGTTCCCCTGGGGGGAGCCGAACTGGCAGCGGAACTGGGTGCCGTATCTGCCGACCACCTGCTTGTCGTTTCAGAGAGAGGGATTCAAAGAATGGCCGAAGCAGGTGTTATTGCCGTGATTCTGCCTGGAACAACTTTCTACCTGCGGGAAGATCACTATGCACCGGCCCGGAAAATGATAGAACAGGGAGTGCCGGTGGCCCTGGCTACCGATTTTAACCCCGGCAGCTCGCCGAACAACAACCTGCAGCTGATTATAAATATTGCCTGTCTCTACCTGCGCATGACCCCGGCGGAAGTGATCAACGCTATTACGATCAATGCTGCCCATGCCGTGGGCCGTGCTGCCCAGGTCGGCAGCCTTGAAGAGGATAAGCAGGCTGATATTGTAATATTTGACGCCCCCAATTTTGATTACCTGGCTTACAGGTATGGCACGAACCTGGTCAGCAGGGTTATTAAAAATGGCCGAATAGTGGTGGAGGTGGAGCAGTAAAATGGCAAAAATTGTGCAGTGCGTTCCGAATTTCAGCGAAGGGCGCAGGACCGAAGTGGTTGAAGAAATTGTCGGGGCCATAAAAGGTGTTGATGGAGTAACTCTTCTCGATTATTCATCTGATGAAAGCCATAATCGCTCGGTAGTTACATTTATTGGCGGACCTGAAGCCGTTATGGAAGCTGCTTTCCGCGGGGCGCAAAAAGCAGCAGAAAAAATCGATATGTCCCGGCACAGCGGCGGGCATCCGCGTATGGGGGCAACTGATGTGATCCCCTTTATCCCGGTAAAGGAAGTAACCATGGAGGAGTGTGTTTCTATGGCCCGGAAGCTGGGCCATCGGCTTTCTGAAGAGCTAAACATTCCGGTTTACCTTTACGAAGAAGCGGCATCGCGGCCGGATAGAAAAAATTTGTCCGAGGTGCGGCGGGGTCAGTATGAAGGGCTGACCGAATCAATCAAAGAGCCCGGCCGGAAGCCCGATTTCGGG
>SLSE01000170.1 GCA_007130585.1 Syntrophomonadaceae bacterium
CGGCGGCTTTCTCCGTCAATAATATTGCCCTGGACTCTGAGGAGCGCGATGTATTTTCCGGGTTGAGGGGGCAGGGGTCGGGGGAAGCACTTTTTGCACTCATCCCAGGCGGCCAGGCGGGCCGGTTTATCGCTGCTGCCCAGGAATGCGGGAAGGTCTTCGGCATTGACAACCCCGTCAATCGCACCGGCAGTCTTAGCTTTGTCTCCATATAGCGGGGTCTGGCCGATCAGGGAATGGACTTCCTGCTCCGTCAAGCCGCGTCCGGAAGCAACAGCGCTGACATACTGCCCGTAGTATGAATCGAGGAGCCAGGCGGTCATCTCTTTAACTTCCTCAGACATATTGGAACGGACAAAACGTTCCAGCGATGATTTATAAGGGCTTACCTGGACAACGTCCATTTCGACGCCTAACCATTCGAGGGCATTTTTCATGTACAGCTGCCTGCTGGAAAAACCGAGAGTGTGAATTGCGCCGCCTTCCTGAAGCAGGACACGATCTCCCGATGCGGCCAGGGCGTAACTGAGGGTATCATAATTGGTGGCCCAGGTGATGACGGTCTTCCCGCTGTTTCTCAGGAGGCGAAGCATTCCGGCCAGGGACTGGACCTGGGAGAAAGTCAGGTTGACAGCTCCCAGATGCAGTATAATACCTTTGACACGCGGGTTTTTAGCTACCAGCCTGAACTCTTTTTCCAATTCCTGCAGGCTTTTTAACCGGGCTTTCATTATTTGCTGTATAAACCCAACCGGCGGTTCGCGCAGATCCGGGTAAGAGCCGTGCAGGGTAAAAATAACATAGTCGGGTGGGCGGAGTCCTTTTTTCAGGAGATTGCCCATAATTACCAGGGCGGTCCGGAAAAGAAAATACAGGTATGACAGGAGCACTGGATCCCCTCCTAGATTAAAGAATTTAACCGGCTTTACCAGTATTTTCGGCATCCAGGCTCTCTTTTCCTTTTAAGAGCTGCTTCCACCGGGTCAGGCCCGGTACCCGGCTGAAAGGCAACCGGTCAGGCTGCTGCAGGCGCCCTTCGCGCGGTCCAGGCTTATATTGTAAAAGAGGTATAAAAATGAAATAATTAAGTAAAGCAGTGGAAAATACCGGGCATATATGATGCGGCCATTTCAGGCTGAAACCGGCGTTTTATTGCCGGGAGTACAGTAAATCGGAATGCTACGGCCGGCTTCAATTAAATATCTAAGGTAAATTCAAACCAGGAAAGGTGATCCATGGTTAAAGCAGTAATGTTTGACTTTGACGGAACTCTTGCCGATACCGGCCATATCACATACAAGGTTTACGAACGGCTGGCCCACAGGCACAATTTGCAGATATTCCGCCGCGAGGAGCTGGACGAAATGAGGTCCATTCCGATCCGCGACCGGTTCAAGAAAGCCGGTGTGCCATTTTTTAAACTGCCGGGACTGGCCAGGGAGGCTCTGCAGATATTCGGCGAATTTATCGGCCTGGCCGAACCTTTTCCGGGAACTGAAGAGCTAATCCGGGATCTGAAAGAGCAGGGCTATTCTTTGAGCATCGTTTCTTCAAATACCAACAGAAATATTAACAGTTTCCTGGCGGCTCACGAGCTGGAGTATTTTGATCATATCCGGGGCACTCCCAGCCTGTTCGGCAAGCACCGCGCTATCAGGCAGGCGCTTAATGAGACGGGAGTCTCAGGCGACCAGGCTGTTTACGTGGGCGACGAACTGCGCGATATTAATGCATGTAAAAAGGTGCCGATCAAAATTATTTCTGTTACATGGGGCTACGACTACCTGTCTCTGCTGCAGGAAGGCGGCCCCGATTACATCGCCCATACTCCGCAGGAGGTTATAGATATTGTGAACAGGCTGTAACTCTCCGGACTCTTCGGGAGAAGGGTTGTAAATCGGGCGCCAAAATGCAGGTAATTATAGTTCAGGAGGACGGGTTATTGGCTAAAGCTCATTTGAAGCCAATACCCCGTCCCCCTTTACCGCAAATTTAACCTTGCAAGCGGTGAACATTACACAGCTGCCGGCTTTAACTGGTTTGGGAGCCGGAACGTTTCCGGGCGAACAGGTAGATAACAAGGCCCACAACTGCGATGCCGAGCAGTGAGAGCAACATGTAGAACCCTGTATTTTCGAAAGGCGCTGTGGCCGGGCTCTCAGGCTCTAAAACTGCTTCCTCGTCTTCGTCCTCTTCAGCAGCAGTTTCATTTTCCTCTACAGCCCCAACGTCTTCTTCGCCGCCACTGATATCCGGTTCGTCAGCTTCTTCGGAATCAGTTGCACCGTTATCTTCACCGGAATCATTATCGCCATTCTGATCTTCCGGCAATGGAGCGATCACAGGATCATCCAGGGGATCGTCATCGCCATTTGAGTCATCAGGCACCTGAACAATTACAGGATCGTCAGCAGGGTCGTCATCATCATTTTCCGGCAGGGGCACAATAACCAAACCGCCATTACCATTGTCTCCGTTATTGTCCGGCGGCGCGAAGTACTGGCCGCCCGCCAGACCAGGTACCATAAGCAAGGCAGCTATCAACATGACAACGGTAATTTTCTTTAACATCTTAATGAACAATAAGTCAGCGGTCATTTTAATAACCTCCCTTCGCATATAGCATCCTGCTGCAGGTTTGCTATATAAAAGGCGAGGCCGGTTTCACTATTAGCTCCGCCAGGTTCAAGTGACCATATATAAACCGGGTTTCGCTGCTTCCATCAGCCTTTTATCAGTGAATTACTTTGCAATAACCCTTTCTTCAGGCATATTCCCCTCTTTTCCTATAGAATTAATAGTATCCTTATTTCATTATACCCGGTCCCCGTTATATTTGCGTTACAGGTTTAAACTGTTCCTTCCTTCAGCAGCATTGAACATTAATCTTAAATCAGGTTTTCCGAAATGCGTGAAATAATGAAACAGCAGGGCAGCGGTATTAAATATCCCATATAATGGGCAACCTTGCTGCTAACAGGCAATGCCGGAGCAGCATGCCGGCCGCCGGGGAAAAACCAGGTTTGCTCAGCTGTTCCGGCGGCTTTCCCCCGATGAAGGGCGATAGTATCTGCCGCTGAAGAAATAGAAGGCCGTGCTCAGCGCCAGCACGATAATGCCCAGCAGGACCCAGCTGAGGGCGTAGGTCCCGCTTATATCGGCAGCAAGGCCGAACAGGGGCGGGGTTATTACTGTACTCCCCCGGGGGAAAATAAGGGCCAGGCCGGTGGCCACGCCTACAGCTGCTTTGGGAACCAGTTCGCTTAC
>SLSE01000078.1 GCA_007130585.1 Syntrophomonadaceae bacterium
GATTTCCCGCAGCGCTTTTCCGCTCAGGCGGTGGCTTGTTAACCAGCCCAGGCGGTTGCTTATTTCTTCAGGGCTGCTGCTCCATAAAGTGTAGTCGCGTTTCCAGATCCGGGAGTTGACCTGTTCCGCTTCAAAGCGCTGCAGGTCTTCCCGCATTACCTCATCAGGGATATTGTCGCCCATGAGCCGGGGTCTTTCAGGACCGTTTTCCATGAGAATTCCCTCCCTTTGTCCGCTAATTATAAATTACAACAAAACCGTGATAAATCCCTGCTTTTTTGCTCTTATAAAGCGGAAGGGCGTGAGGGGCGGGCGCTTGCAGTCAGCAGGCTGCCGCTATCGCTCACGGAGGTGCCGGAATTAAGGGGGAGGCTGTAAAACGGGGCGGCGAAGGGCATAAAAACAGGGCGCGAAACTGGAAGCCCGGGTTTAAAATCAGGCTTATCCTTTTCTGCGCCCCGCCGAATTTCAATCTTAAAACCGCACCATGCCGTAGCTGCAGCTGGGACAGGTGACAATTAAGCGATCGTAAGCGTCACCCTTGCGGAGTTTTTCGATTTCTTTTTGCTCCTCCTCATTCTGGCTCCTGCAGCTGTGGCATACAACATAACCGCACTTCGGGCACTGACGCCACTGGTCAGAAACCTCTGCGGTCCGCCCGCAGGAACTGCACTGCACTTCGGCCATTGTGTTCACCTCTTCTCCTTGACCGGCAGAAGGCATATGCCTTCCCTCTTAATTATAACGGAAATGGAAAAAAATATAAAGTCCGGGGGCCCTTTTCCGGATGCCGTTGCCGCTTGCTTAAGCGAGAATATCTGCCAGGCCGGATGCCCGTTCCATGGTTCGCTTTACGCCCGCGGCAAGCACATCGTTGGGTCCTATGATCACCACTGATTTTTTAGCCCTGGTAACGGCCGTGTAAAGCAGTTCACGGGTAAGCGGCCTGAGAGGGGTTGCCGGCAGCAGGAGAACAACATTTTCATGTTCCGAACCCTGGGCCTTATGTACGGTCGTGGCCCAGGCCCGTTCCAGCCTTCCGCGCAAAACTCCCGGAGGAAAAGCCACGAAACTGCCGCCGCGCGGGAAAACAGCCATCGGGGCTGCCGGGCGCAGTCCTGCTCCCGTTCCGGAAGCTACCCTGAGAACCAACCCCGAATCACCGTTGTAGAGGCGGAGGGAATAATCGTTGCGGGTTATCATCACCGGCTCGCCGATTTGAAAGTCAAAGGGATCGGGCGCATCTGCTGCAGTTCCCCGGCTTTCAACCCAGCGGCGGTGGAACCAGCCGTTAACAGCTTCCGATCCTGTTCCGCCCGCGGTAACCCTGGTTGCGCAGAGGATTTTAAAGCGTTCGAAATAGGCTGTAATTTTGCGCAGGTTTCCGGCGTCCGGTTCAGTGAAGCCGGCGGGGCCGGCAGTATAAACTTTCGACAGTAGTTCTTCCAGTTCGGGCAGGGACCTGCAGAGCAGGTTGTGCCACCTGGCAAAAAATTCATTCCGTTGTTCTGCGCTGCCCGGCACCAGGCGCTCAATCCCTTCGAAGAGGATCTCCTGCGCCTGCTTCCTGGTTGCCACCGCCGGTTCCCTGTCCGATTCCGCCGGGAAGCTGCCCCTGTTAATGGCATCAGCTGCAGCAAGGATGCTTTTACCGCCGCTGTCTTCTTCGCGGGCCCGGTAGCTTTTCTCCAGCACCGCCACCCGGCCCCTGTTTTTAGCCAGTGGCGAACGGCAGAGGTCCCTTAAAACAGCCCCTGTTTCAACAGGGGGAAGCTGGTCCGCATCGCCGAGAAAGATTACGCGCGCTTCCGGACGCAGGGCGCGCAGGAGATGATCCATCATGGCCAGGTCGATCATCGAGCTTTCGTCAATTATTATCAGATGCTCGGCAAGGGGATTGTTTTCATTGTGCCTGAATCGGTCTAACCCGGGCGAATACCCGAGCAGACGGTGGAGGGTGGAAGAAGGAGGGCAGGCTCCGGCCAGCCTGCGGTCGGCATCACCGGCTTCCGGTACTGCCAGGAGATGATCGGCTATAGAACGGAGCATCCTGTCGGCTGCTTTCCCGGTGGGAGCGGCAAGGGCTACCGATTCCAGGGGCGGGTTGCCGGTGCGGGCCAGAACCCGCAGGATACCGGCTACGATGGATGTCTTCCCGCTGCCGGGCCTGCCGTTGATTACCGTTATCCGGCCTTCCAGGGCGGCGCGGACAGCCGCAATTTGTCCGGTATCCAGCTCAATTCTACCGGCCGGCCCGGCGGGAGGCGCGGCGATGACTTCGGCCAGGGCGCTTTCAGTGTTCGGATCCCGGCTTGCCGCCGGAGAGCAGATCAGGTTATGGAGGGTGGAGCCGACCCGGGCTTCTAAAACATGGAGTTTTTGAAAGTAGAGGCAGCCGTGATCGATGATCAGGGGCCGGTAACTGCCCGGCCCGCCGAAAATTGCGGAAAGGCCTGAATCCGCGGGTTCCATGCATATTTTCCGGGCTTCGTCTGCCAGCCTGACGACGGTTTCCTTTTCAGCAGCAGCTGTTTTAAATTCATCCAGGATTCTGTCAAGCTGGCTGTCCGGGACGAGAGGCAGCCTGGTACTGCCTTCCCCGGTAAGAACCCGGGCAGCCAGGATAAGTAAAACCAGGGCCCGCTGCTGACCGGGATCGGATTTATCGCCTGCCAGGCGCGCAACTTCCCAGGCCAGGAAAACATCTTCGATGCCCAGGTCGAGGGGTTCCACCCGGGATATAAAGTCCCGGGGAAAGGAGGGCCCGGCCGGGGCTGCTTTTCCTGCCATGCCGGCTCCCCCGGCGCCGCAGCCGTGCGGGCTCCAACTATTTATTGCTGACATAATTCCAATCCCTTTCCTTAAATTATTGAGATAAAGAGGCCGGATGCTACCTGTCGGGCTGCCCGATCACCGGGTCTCCCCAGTCGCTGCGCGTAAGCAGCCCCTGCTCCCAGGCCCTGATTTGATCCCAGGGCGGCCGGGAGTACCAGATTCCCGGTTGGCCGGGTCCTCCCGCAGCCGGGCCGATGCCCCGGATAAAAACGTAAAGAATGCCGCCGAAGCGCTCGCTATACTCTGTCCCTGCTTTAATCCCGAGCAGGCGGGTTACAGCCAGGGTATAGACCTGCGCCTGCAGGCTGTAGTTGTTGTCGACATGGCTATCAAGGGCGTTTATTTCATAAGAGGGGAGGCGGTCGCTTTTCCAGTCGAGCATGTAGATTTTACCCTCGTGCTCGAAGACAAGGTCGATTAA
>SLSE01000114.1 GCA_007130585.1 Syntrophomonadaceae bacterium
GAAATTGTGGCCGCCCAAAGAAAATTTTTCGAAACGGGTCAAACAAGGAGTATAGAGTTCAGAATTAGCGCTTTGAAGAGCCTCAGGAAAGCGTTAATTGCCAATGAAGATTTTGTCCTGGAAGCGTTAAACCGGGATTTAAGAAAATCGAGTATTGAAAGCTACGTTACTGAAATCGGTATTATTTTATATGAAATCAATTACGCTCTTAAAAACATAAAAAATTGGTCGAAACCGCGGAAAGTAAAAACCCCGGCCGCTGTTTTGCCTGCCCGGAGTCAGATCAGGCCTGAACCCTACGGAGTAGCCCTGATTATCAGCCCCTGGAATTACCCTTTTAACCTGACCTTCGTCCCCCTGGTCGGGGCCATCGCCGCCGGTAACTGCTGCGTGATAAAACCTTCCGAGATTTCCGAAGCTTCCTCAGACGCAACCAGGAAAATTATTTCAGAAACCTTTGACGAAGCTTATATAACAGTTGTGGAAGGGGGAGCGGATACAGCCGGCAGCCTTCTTGACCAGAGGTTCGACAAAATTTTCTTTACCGGCAGCCCGGCTGTGGGAAAAATTGTGATGGAAAAAGCAGCCAGACACCTTGCCAATATCAGCCTGGAACTGGGCGGCAAAAACCCCTGTATTGTAGATAAAAACGTCAACATAGATGTTGCTGCCAAAAGAATACTGTGGGGTAAGTTATTGAACGCCGGTCAGACCTGTGTAGCACCCGATTACCTGCTGGTTCACAGGGAGATAAAGGAAGAACTTTACGCGTCCCTGAAAAAATGGCTCTCGGCCTTTTTTCCCTCCGGTCAGAAAAACAGCCCCGACCTGGCCAGGATCATTAACGAAGAACACTTCAGGCGCCTGAAAAACTACCTTGCAGAGGGGACCATCGTTGCCGGTGGAGATTCCGATGAAGCGGAACTTTTCATTGCCCTGACCATTATTGAATTAACTGATCATGAAAGCCCCCTCATGGAAGAAGAAATTTTCGGACCGGTTTTGCCCGTTATCGGCTATTCCGAGCCGGAGGATCTTGAAAAGATCATCGCTCATAACCCCAACCCGCTGGCACTTTACCTTTTTTCAGGCAGCCCTGAAGTTGCCGAGCATGTAATCAACCGGATCCCCTTCGGGGGAGGCTGCGTTAACGATACCATCTTCCAAATAGCGAACAATAACCTGCCCTACGGGGGCAGGGGCAAAAGCGGCCTGGGCAGTTACCAGGGCAAATACAGCTTTGAGGCTTTTTCTCACCGAAAATCAATTGTTAGCAGGGGCTTTCGCTTTGATCCGGGTTTCAAGTATCCGCCGTTTAAGAACTCTCATGCAGATTTTGTTAGAAAGCTTCTTCATAAGTGGGCCGGGAAATAACGCCCGGGATCATATGCCCGGTTACTTTTTCACTTTCTTTTTGCTCTTTGCCTTTGTTTTCGGGGCCGGCAGACCGTAAACTTCCTGCTTCTCGATATAACCGGGGATCTGCTCATGGTACCTGGCCAGCAATTTTTTCAGGGCTGCCCGCTGCTTGGGGGTCAGTGATTTACGGGCCTTGTACTGGCTGCGCAGGGAATCGGCAAATTGGGCGTCGTCCCAGGTTCTTTTCCCGCGCACAGTCGGTTCATTAAAAGTTTTTACATGGTCCAGCAGTTCAAGCAGGGGTCCGCTCTCATTGTCCTCTTCAACATCGTTGGAAAGACCGGCCTCTTCGGCCCGTTTTTCAAAATCGCTGATCTGGGCTGCATATTTTTTTACCAGCCGGTCTAAATACCTGACCTGGTTTTCCGTAAGCCGCCTGCCGCTTTCCACCTGTTCGCGCAGGCTTTGGGCAAATGCGGAATCATCATAAGTCTTTTTGCCAACCTTTTTAGGCGGTTCGAATTCCACTTCTTCAAGCATCTTTAGTTTTAAGAGGGTCGTTTCATCAGGCGGTTTGCTGGCCTCTTTTTCACTTATAATCAGTTCTGTCAGGCCCATCTCCTCCGCTTTTTCAGGGGTAAGAGGCTCGATCTGTTCGTGGTAGCGGGCTACAATACGGCGCAGATAGTTTACCTGGCGCTCCGTTACTTCCTGGTTTTGCTCCAGCGCTTCGCGCATTTCACGAACGAAGGTTTCGTCTGAGTAAGTTTTCTTACCGCGCCTGACCGGTGGGTTAAAAGTCTTGATCTCTTCTGCCAGATCGAGAAGCTCTTCCAGCTCACCGCTGTCAATTTTCATTGCTTTTGCCTCTTCGATCCACTTTTCAAGCTGATCATAAAACTGGCGCATCATTTCTGTCCAGTGGATCCGACCTTCCTCGATTGCGTCAAGTTCCTCCTCCATGCGGGCAGTGAAATCAACTTCAAAGAGAGAGGGCAGCCGTTCAACCAGGAAATCATTAACTTCCATGCCCGCTTCCGTGGGCCGCAGGCTGCGGTTTTCGGCCACTATATATTCACGGTTGTAAAGGGTGGTGATGATGGCGGCATAAGTGGAAGGCCGGCCGACGCCGTTTTCCTCCAGGGCCTTGATCAGGGCCGCTTCGCTGAAACGCCTGGGGGGCTGGGTCTGTTTTTCTTCACACAGCCACCTGAGAACTTTAAGCGGCTCACCTTCCTCCAGGGACGGCAGGTATGTATCTTTGTCACTGTCTTCTTCTTCTCCCGTTCCCCGCCCCCAGGCCGCCATGTAGCCCGGAAAAATAATCCTTGATGCGCCGGCCCGGAAAAGGTATTCGTGCTCGGTGCCACCGGTATCAATGTCTACGGTAACCTGCTCAATCCGCGCCGGAACCATCTGGCAAGCCATGGTCCTCTTCCAGATCAGGGTGTACAGCTTTAACTCGTCATCCTTAAGAACTCCACGCAGGGTTTCGGGAGCGCGCGTTATATCAGTGGGCCGAATTGCCTCATGCGCTTCCTGGGCCGAACCGCGGCTGCGGTAATTAACCGGTTTTTCCGGCACATATTCACTCCCGTAAATACTGCGGATACATTTGCGCGTTTCGTCAACAGCTTCTTTAGCCAGGTGAGAAGAATCGGTACGCATATAAGTGATTAAACCCGTTGGGCCTTCTCCTCCCCCCAGGTCAACACCCTCATATAATTTCTGGGCCAAAGACATGGTCCGGTTCGGCTGAAAACTGTAAGCATTGGAAGCAGCCTGCTGCAGGGTAGAAGTTATGAAGGGAGGTTTGGCTTTTCTTTTAACTTCCCGTGACCTGATTGA
>SLSE01000048.1 GCA_007130585.1 Syntrophomonadaceae bacterium
GTATGCATTGCCATCAGGGAGGAACTGTGCTATACTACCTCTGGTAAATCTAAAACTCACGCCTGGGGAATCCGGAGCCGGTTGGCTTTATTAGCTTGGCCCGGGATTATGAACCAGGCGGCGGTAAAAACAACGAGGAGGAATTGTTTTGGCGAAAGTAAGTATGAAGCAGTTGTTGGAAGCGGGTGTTCATTTCGGACATCAAACCCGCCGTTGGAACCCGAAGATGAAAAACTACATCTTCACCGAACGTAACGGAATTTACATTATCGACCTGCAGAAAACAGTAAAGCTGATGGATACCGCCTATAATTATGTGCGGGACCTGGTTGCCGACGGCGGCAACATTATTTTTGTGGGCACTAAAAAGCAGGCCCAGGAATCGATTCGCGTTGAAGCGGAAAGAAGCGGGGCCCATTATGTAAACCACCGCTGGCTCGGCGGAATGCTGACCAACTTCAATACAATCCGCAAGCGTATCGACCGTATGCTCAAGCTGGAACAGATGGAAGTAGACGGCACTTTTGAACGCCTGACCAAAAAAGAAGTCCTTACCTTAAGGAATGAAAAAGAACGGCTGATGAAATTTCTAAGCGGAATCCGCAATATGAAAAAGCTTCCCGATGCGGTGTACATCGTTGACCCGCGCAAGGAAAAAATTGCTGTTGCGGAAGCGAGAAAACTAAACATTCCGGTTATAGCAATTGTTGACACTAACTGCGATCCCGATGAAATCGACTACCTGATTCCGGGCAATGATGATGCAATCAGGGCGGTAAAACTGATTACCTCGATTATGGCCGACGCAGTGCTGGAAGGCAAACAGATTATTGAAGCGGCGGCAGAAAGTGAAAAAGAGGCCGCGGAGCAGGAACGTGAAACAATGAAGATTGAAGCCGGAGAAACAGCTGAAGAAACTGAAACCGCGCCGGAGCAGGCTGCCGAAGAAGCGGGAGCAGTTGAAGCTGAAGCGAAAAAAATTAAAGAAGAAGCGGCCGGTGATACAGCAGTTGAGTAAGTAAACTGCCTGTCTGCCGCAGATATTGATAGAGGAGTGGTTAAATAGATGCATATCGATGCAAAAGTGGTTAAGTCACTGCGCGAAAAAACAGGGGCCGGAATGATGGACTGCAAAAAAGCCCTGCAGGAAGCTGAAGGCAATGAAGAAAAAGCCATCGATATTCTGAGGGAAAAAGGCCTCTCTGCCGCAGCAAAGAGATCGGGGCGGGCGGCTAACCAGGGTATCGTCGACTCTTATATTCACCTGGGCGGAAAAATCGGAGTCCTTGTGGAAGTAAACTGCGAAACTGACTTCGTTGCCCGCAACGATGAGTTCCGCGAATTCGTCCGCAATATCTGCCTGCAGGTTGCCGCCACAAACCCGGCCTACCTGCGCAGGGAAGATGTTCCTGAAAGTGTCCTGGAAAAAGAAAAGCAGTTTATTGTAAACCAGGCTTTAAGCGAAGGTAAGCCCGAGAAGATTATTGATAAAATTGTCGAAGGCCGCCTTGACAAGTATTACAGCGAAAACTGCCTTATGGAGCAGGCTTTTATCAAGGATGAAGACATGACCATCAAGGAGCTGCTCACCGGCATAATTGCCAAAATCGGAGAAAATATCGTAATCAGGCGCTACTGCAGGTTCGAAATCGGTGAAGGCATCGATTCGGATACCTCAGGCTGCTGCTGAGAACCTTAAAAAAGAACACTGTGCAGTGTTCTTTTTTTTATACCCGGTTTGTACGCTGAACCGGAAACGCGGCCCTGCCGGTAAGCGGGCCTGTAAAATAATTCGGTAAATGAAGGTTGCTTATATATTTTTGTCGAATAAATAATACGGGAGGTGCCTTTTTGGAGAAACCTGCGTATAACAGGGTGATCCTGAAGTTAAGCGGGGAAGCCATGGCCGGCGACCAGGGCTTCGGGATCGACCAGGAGGTAATTGAAAGTATTGCCCTGCAGATCAAGGAAGTTATTGAATACAATGTGCAGGTGGCTGTAGTCGTCGGAGGCGGCAATATCTGGCGCGGTGCGGCGGCCGGCAGCAAAGGTATGGATCGGGCCACGGCCGACTACATGGGCATGCTGGCGACGGTTATTAACGGGCTGGCCCTGCAGGATGCCCTGGAGCGACACGATGTTGATACGAGGGTTCAGACAGCCCTGGAAATGCAGCAGGTAGCCGAACCCTATATCAGGCGGCGCGCATTGCGACACCTGGAAAAAGGCCGCGTGGTTATCTTTGCCGGGGGAACCGGCAACCCTTATTTTTCTACCGATACAACCGCAGCTCTGCGGGCGGCGGAAATAGAAGCCGAAGTTATTTTGCTGGCCAAGGGTAAAGTAGATGCCGTTTATGATGCTGATCCCCTTAAAAACCCGAACGCCATAAAATATACCGAACTGAGTTATATCGAGGTTATCAACCAGGGGCTGGGGGTAATGGATTCAACAGCTGCTTCACTCTGCATGGACAACAAGATCGAGTTGATTGTTTTCGGACTGAACCTGGGTAATATCAAAAAAGTGATTATGGGTGAAAAAATCGGAACGATAATTAGGGGTGGGTGATTTATGTTAGATGATATTTATCTTGAAGCCGATGAGAAAATGAATAAAGTAATTGCCGCTTTTCAGCGCGAACTGGCTACCCTGCGCGCGGGCAGGGCGACTCCTTCCCTGCTGGACCGCATTGAAGTCGATTATTACGGGACATCGACCCCGCTGAACCAGCTGGCCGGCGTTTCCGCTCCTGAACCGCGGCTGCTTGTGATCCAGCCCTGGGACAAAAGCGCGATGGGCGAGATAGAAAAGGCGATTTTGAAATCAGATCTTGGTCTGACGCCCACAAATGACGGCAGTTTAATCCGCCTGGCAATACCCCAGCTGACCGAAGAGCGCCGCAAGGAACTGGTCAGGTTTGTCAGGAAGAAGTCAGAAGAAAGCAAGGTCAGTATCCGCAATATCCGCCGCGATGCCAATGAAAGCATAAAGCAGCTCCAGAAGGCAAGTGAAATTTCCGAGGACGAGCAGAGGCGGGCCCAGGACAGTATCCAGGAGCTGACCGATGAAAAAATTAAAGAAATTGACGCTGTCATGGAGCAGAAAGAAAACGAAATAATGGAGGTATAGCGGGATCTGCGGGTTAACGGGAAAGAAGTGCAGCGGCTGTATCTTTTAACGGTTAACCGGGCATGGCTCAGATA
>SLSE01000057.1 GCA_007130585.1 Syntrophomonadaceae bacterium
AGGCAGAGGCAATCCTCGGTATCGCTGACTTTGGCGACTTCCAGATGGTAACAAGCTGGGAAGTTGAAGAAATGGCAGACGATTCTTTCCGGGGAGAATTTACTATAGACAAAGTAGCTTTGCGCTAACGGTTCCATTGACTGCTGTGCTGCTCCTGTGCGCAATCAAAGCGGGCTCTTTGAGATAGAGCCCGCTTTTAATTTATGCCGGCTTTATCGTCCCGGAGGTTAAAAAAATATTACCTTTGTGCGAAAAAGTTATGGATATTTTCTATCAGCACTTTAACACCCCATCAAAGATAGAAATCAACAGCAGGGATTTAGTTATAAAAAAGAAAGACCTGCCCGGTATAATCAAACTGGCAGCAAACAACGTGAACGCCGCAACCAACTCCCGCCCTGTGACAGAAGAAATCGTACGCGATATTATCACCGGCACATTCTACCTTGAGGAACCCCCTCCGTAGCAGGGGGACGGGGTACCTGCTACATCTTCTGGTTCCAGGTTATGCGACAGCTGTAGCAGGTACCCCGTCCCCCTGCTACAGCTTTTTCCCTTAGGTCTCGCAAAAGATACCTTGACCGATAAGCCAAATAAAGATATTATAAGAAAACCTTTCTTCTAAGCCCTTATTTTAAATAACCCAAACGGGACTGAGCATAAATGAAATATTATTCCTGCAAACAGAAACAGTTAACTGAAAAAGGCATGTATGATCCGACCCGTGAACACGATGCCTGTGGACTGGGCTTCCTGGTTAATATCAATGGCGAAAAAACACACAGGATTATCAGTGACGGCGTTAACGTTCTGAAGAATCTGCTGCACCGCGGCGCTACCGGAGCAGATGACAAAACAGGAGATGGGGCAGGGCTCCAATTTCAAATACCTCACCATTTTTTCCGCAAAATAGCCGATGAAAATGAGTGGGATCTTCCCCAACCCGGTTACTTCGGCGTGGGTATGTTTTTTTTACCAGTGGATAGAAGCCTGAAGGACGAATACCGCAGCATATTTAAACAGAGCCTGGATGAGGCAGGTTTAAGCCTTATTGGCTGGCGGGATGTTCCTGTAGCTCCTGAATGCCTGGGAGGAGCTTCCCTGGAGAAAATGCCCGTTATCTCTCAGTGCCTGGTCAATGGTTGTGGGCTATTTGAAGACAACCTGGAACGTAAACTCTATATAGCACGGAAAGATGCTGAGAAAAGAATCGCGTCAAAAAAGAATGACAATGCTGATTTCTATGTGGTCAGCCTGTCCTGCCGGACCATCGTTTACAAAGGTCTGCTGATGCCGGAACAGGTAGAAAAGTTCTATCCTGAACTAACCGATCCGCTAATGGAAAGCGCTTTCGTTATAGTTCACCAGCGCTACAGCACCAATACCTTCCCTTCCTGGTCACTTGCTCAGCCGTTTCGCTACCTCTGCCATAACGGAGAAATAAATACCCTGCGGGGCAACCGTAACTGGATGGCTTCCCGTGAAAGACAACTTGAATCGGAACTTTTCGGATCAGAGATCACAAAAATCCTGCCGGTGCTGGAAAACGGGGTAAGTGATTCCGCCAA
This sequence comes from Syntrophomonadaceae bacterium, assembly GCA_007130585.1. Classification (GTDB taxonomy): domain Bacteria; phylum Bacillota; class Dethiobacteria; order DTU022; family DTU022; genus T3SED10-7. Next base: position 1,569 of record SLSE01000057.1, read on the forward strand.
CATGGATAATGCCCTTGAGCTTATCTATAACGGTGGAAGATCACTCGAACATGCCATGGCTATGTTAATTCCCCAGGCCTGGGGCGACAAGTACCCTATCGGTCCTGATTTGAGGGGCTTCTTTGATTATCATGCCGGGATAATGGAGCCCTGGGACGGACCTGCTGCTGTGATCTATACAGACGGACATCGGATTGGCGCAATGCTTGACCGTAACGGCTTGCGCCCGACCCGCTATACAGTAACTAAATCAGGTTTCATGGTATTTGCTTCAGAGGCAGGAGTGATCGATATAGCACCGGAAGAAGTAAAAGAAAAAGGTGCTTTACGACCGGGCGAAATGCTGCTGGTTGACATCGAGAAAAAAAGACTGCTGAAAAACACCGAACTAAAAATACGCTTGGCTCACCGGCGGCCTTACAGACGCTGGACCCAGGAAAACCAGATTACCATCCATGGTTTCTTTAATGCCATGGCGCCTTTAAAAGTTAACAGTGACAGTCTTCTTACCAGGCAGAAGCTTTTCGGCTACACCCGCGAAGACATCAACTTGATTCTTAAGCCAATGGCCGTAAACAGAGCCGAACCTGTAGGATCGATGGGCGCCGATCAACCGCTTGCCATTTTGTCCGAAAAGCCACAACTTTTATTCTGGTATTTCAAGCAGTGCTTTGCCCAGGTAACCAACCCGGCTATAGATCCAAACCTGGAAGAGCTTGTCATGTCGCTGATGACTTTTATCGGCTGCCCTGATAATCTGTTGAATGAATCTCCCAGGCATGCGCATTTAATTAAACTGAGCCACCCCATTCTTTCCAATGAAGATCTGGAAAGACTCTGCACCCTGGATGAAAAAGGATACAAAAGCGTAAAGCTCAAAATGCAGTTTCCGGCCGAAAGTGACGGCTATGCCCTGGAAAAAGCGTTGGACAAACTATGCAGGCAGGCGGAAGAAGCCGTTAGAGCAGGTTTCGGGTTAATTGTCTTAACCGATCGGAACCTGGACGATAATATGGCGCCCATCCCCTCGTTGCTGGTTGTATCTGCTGTTAACCGCTATTTAACCGGAAAGCGCCTGAGAACCGGTATCGGTATACTGGCAGAAAGTGCCGAGGCCCGTGAAGTAATGCATATGGCCCTGCTTTTAGGTTACGGCGCTTCAGCTATTAATCCTTACCTGGCCTTTGAATCGATTGCAGATCTTGCCAACCGGGAGCTGCTTGGCAAGAAGTTATCCTCCCAAAAAGCCATGGAAAACTATGTCAGGGCACTGTGCAAGGGGATTTTAAAAATAATGTCTAAAATAGGCATTTCCACCCTGCGCAGTTATCGTAACGGGCAGGTATTCGAAGCTGTCGGGTTAAATGACGATTTAATTAATCGCTACTTTGAAGGCACCAGTTCCCGGGTTGAAGGTTTGGGACTCGATGAACTCGCAATGGAAGTCAACCTGCGCTACAAAGAATACCTTAAATTCAACGAAACTTTTGATAAGGCCAGACTGCTGCCTTCAGGGGGCCAGTATGCCTACCGGGCTGACGGTGAAAGACATCTCTGGACACCCGAATCTATCAGCCTGTTGCAGCATGCTGTCCGTTCGAATGATTATAATTTATTCATGAAATATGCAGCATTAATTAACAACCAGGTTGGCAGGCAATCCACTCTGCGCGGGTTGTTACGATTCAAGGAAACCGATTCGATTTCAATTGATCAGGTTGAGCCTGCTGAAGAAATTGTTAAACGCTTTGTTACCGGGGCCATGTCACTCGGCTCAATCAGCACTGAAGTTCATGAAACCCTGGCTGCAGCAATGAACAGCCTTAGTGGTAAAAGCAACTCCGGCGAAGGAGGCGAAGACCCTGCCAGGTACAGTTCCTCCAAAAATCCCGGCAGCATCAACAGCGCAATAAAACAGGTCGCCAGCGGCCGGTTCGGAGTCACTGCGGAATATCTGTCCAGTGCAGATGAGATCCAGATAAAGATCGCCCAGGGCGCCAAACCGGGTGAAGGGGGCCAGCTCCCGGGATATAAGGTTGATAAAACCATTGCCAGGATCAGGCATTCCACACCCGGAGTTACCCTGATTTCGCCACCACCTCATCATGACATTTATTCTATTGAAGATCTGGCCCAGCTCATTTACGACCTGAGAAATGCCAATCCAAAAAGCCGGATTTCAGTGAAACTGGTTTCCGAGGTCGGCATTGGGACTGTTGCCGCCGGCGTTGCAAAAGCACGGGCCGACATGATTTTGATCAGCGGTTACGACGGTGGTACAGGTGCCGCTCCTCTCTCTTCCATCAAGCATACCGGCGTGCCCTGGGAACTGGGACTTTCTGAAGCACAGCACACCCTGATCCTCAACGGATTGCGCAGCCGGGTCAGGCTGCAGGTTGACGGCGGGCTGAAAACCGGCCGTGATGTGGCTGTAGCTGCAATGCTTGGCGCTGAAGAATTTGGTTTCGCCACCACAGCCCTTGTAGCCTGCGGCTGTGTTATGATGCGCGACTGCCACTCCAACCGCTGCCCTGTCGGCATAGCCACTCAGGATGATGATCTGCGTAATTGCTTTGCCGGAAAACCCGGCCATGTAAGAAATCTGATGCACTTTATAGCTGAAGAGCTGCGCTCAATAATGTCCAAATTGGGCATATCCACTGTTGACGAACTGGTAGGCCGGGTTGATTTACTTGAACAAAACCGTGAAATCGATTTTTGGAAATCGAAAAAAGTAGACCTGGGAAGAATACTATATATGCCGGCTGCAGACAAAAATGAGATTCGCTGCACCAAGCCACAACCTCCTCAGCTTAAAAATGCCCTTGATTATAAGCTTCTGCCGAAGCTTACAAAAGCAATTGACAACTGCGAGCCGGTAGCAATCAGCTCGGCGATATATAACTATAACCGGACAGTTGGTGCAATTATATCCAACCGCATAGCCCTCCGGTACGGCAATGCCGGTCTTCCTGAAAACACCATCACTCTTAACTTTAAAGGATCTGCCGGGCAAAGTTTTGGCGCCTTCGCTGCCCGCGGTTTAACCCTGAAGCTGGAAGGCGAAGCCAATGATTATATTGGCAAAGGTCTTTCCGGGGGTCGGATTATACTTAAGCCGTTCAGCAAAAGCGATTTTGATCCTGCAGAAAACACAATTGGGGGCAATGTAAATCTTTACGGGGCTACCTCCGGTGAATTTTATGCCAGCGGCCTGGTAGGTGAACGCTTTGCTATCCGTAACAGTGGAGCGTTAGCCGTAGTTGAGGGAGTCGGCGATCACGGCTGTGAGTATATGACAGGGGGGCGGGTTGTAATTCTGGGACCAACGGGTGTAAACTTCGGTGCAGGAATGAGCGGGGGGATCGCTTATGTTTATGACCAGTCAGGCGTACTCGACTCCAACTGCAACCTCGGTATGATTGACCTTGAAGCCGTAACCGAGGAAGATGATATCTTGGAATTGCAAACTCTTTTAAGAAGACACAAAGAATATACCGGAAGCCTTAAAGCTTCTTTTATTCTGGATAATTGGAATGACAACCTGCCTTTTTTCATCAAAATATTTCCTATGGAATACAGACTGTCTCTGGGGAAAATGGATTGTGAAGATCGGGCAGTTGAAAGAGCTTTGCCACAGGAAAATTAACACGGGGAGAATCTTCTATGGCAGATAAATCGAAAGAGAAAATTAACAGGCTTGAGCCGGATTACAGGGATATTGCCGAACGCCTGGATGATTTCAACGAAGTTGAAAATTCACTTTCAGTTGACGATATTAAAAAGCAGGCCACGCGCTGTCTGAACTGCGGTACTCCTTTTTGCCATGGTTATGCCTGCCCTCTTGCCAATATCATTCCTGAAATTAATGAATTTGTTACCATGGATCGCTGGGAAGATGCCCTTGAACTCCTTTTAACAACCCACCCTTTCCCGGAATTTACAGCTCGTATCTGTCCCGCTTTGTGTGAAGGATCCTGTGTGCTGGGAATCAATGAAAGCCCTGTGACCATCCGCCAGGTTGAAAAACTGATCATCGAAACCGGGTTCGAAAAAGGATGGGTTAAACCGAGGCCTCCACTTAAGAGACGTGCTGAGAGGATAGCTGTAATCGGGTCTGGTCCTGCCGGCCTGGCCGCAGCCGAACGCCTGAACAAAAAGGGATACCGGGTAACTGTCTTTGAAAAAGATCTGAACCCCGGGGGACTGCTGATGTACGGCATTCCAAATTTTAAACTGGACAAACAGGTTGTAATGCGGCGAATAAACCTCATGAAAGATGAGGGAATTATATTCGAATGTGGCATAGAAGCAGGCAGGGATATATCCTTTAATTATTTAACAAGACATTTTTCAGCGATAATTATTACCGGAGGAACAGGACAGCCCCGCAATCTGAATATCCCGGGCCGCGAACTGAAGGGAATTCATTTCGCTATGGACTTGTTAAAAGCACAAAATAAACGTTTAATGGGTGAACCGTTAGCCGCTGAGCTAGATATTACAGCCGGAGGTAAAAATGTCGTCGTAATAGGCGGTGGTGATACCGGTTCTGATTGTATCGGTACAGCTCTGCGTCAGGGGGCAAAAAGTCTTTGTCAGCTTGAAATAATGCCGAGACCGCCTAAAGTCCGTGATGTGAAAAATCCCTGGCCTCTCTGGCCCTTGATTGAGCGTGTTTCAAGCAGCCACCAGGAAGGCGGGACCAGACGCTGGTGTGTTGAAACTGTAAAGTTTGAAGGCAGCCGGGAAGGAGAAATTAAGCGGCTGTACTGTCTTGAAGTGGAATGGCTGCACAGGGAGGGAAAATTTATTCCGGTAAAAAAAGAAAATACCGAATTTACTATTGAAGCCGACCTGGTACTACTGGCCCTCGGTTTTCTTGGTCCCGGACCCGATCCGCTTGCCGATGCTATCGGACTGGAGCGCGACGAAAAAGGAAATCTTCTTGTCAACAATCAGCATCTGACCAGCTTACCGGGGGTCTTTTCAGCCGGTGATATTGCCCGGGGCCAATCACTGGTGGTGCGGGCCATCGCAGATGGAGTTGCAGCCGCAGAAGATATCGATAGCTACCTTAACAGCCCGTAGCATGGGGACACGTAGCAGGGGGACGGGGTACCTGCTACATCTCCTATTTGCAGGTTATGCGACAGGTGTAGCAGGTACCCCGTCCCCCTGCTACGTGTTGCCGGCGAATTATAATCCGAGCAGTTTTGTTAGTTCCCCTTCATAGCAGGGCTCAGCATTATCTTCCCAGATATATCCCGCCAGCTGCCCGCCATCAAACCAGAGATACAGGTCGATCAGCGACCGGTCCTTTTCGTCTCCGCCAAATTTATTTAACTTAATCATTTTCCCGCTGCGCGTAAGAGCCTGCCCGGTAAGGGCCGCAAATAAAACATTTACATCCCTGCCCGGGTCAAGGTTGGTAACAGCCAGCACATTGGGGACAGTTCTGCCCGGGTTTACAGACTTAAACTGCTTGACAGCTTCATGCACATGCCTGGAAATAGAATTATATACCGGATCTGTCTTCTTCCATTCCAGGGAAGCGGGTTCGAGTGTTTTTTCTTCCAGGTAAAAAGCCAGCCCCTTTTCTGAGTACACGGCGAAGTCGACCGTTTTAGCATCGCTTTCCGGAATTTTTTCCACCTGCAGCCCTTTCCTCTCCAGATAATTTTTAACTGACTTTTCGCCAGATTTAGCCACAATATCCTCCCTGGATGCGCCAAATTACTTTCTGCCTGCAAAAGAAACCGCCCACTCAAAGCAAGTGTTCTTAATGCTATAATGTTATTATAAAGCATTAATTCTTTATTACTTAAAAAAAGGAGACGGTGCAGTGAAGCAGCCGGCGAAAGGCGAGCAGGCAATTTATTTTAACCTGATCGACCAGTATGAAAAATATGTTTCCCTGGAAGAACTGGAAGGCAGCAAAGTCCTGCTTTCATTTCATCCCCTGGCATGGACAAAGGTTTGTGCCGAACAAATGAAGTCTCCGGCTCCTTGAAACGCTAACGATTCAAATATGTTATTGAAAGCTGCAGGGCCGAAGCAAAAACAACCCAGGCCAGGTAAGGGATGTTGATCAAGGCAACCCAGTTTAAGTGGGGCCAGATAACAACCAGGGCCCAGATCAGGGTCACGACGACCAAAATTATGTCAACTGATGCCAGCAGGTTATTTTTTAACCCGAACTGAATGTAAGTAAATGAAAAATTAAATGCCAGGTTCAGGGCAAAAGGGATAGCCACCACCCGGGGAATCATTGCTGTGGCGGCATTGTAAAATACCACACTGAAAGAAATAAAGATAAACAGGTACAACAGCGACCAAACCGGCCCGAAAAGCGCAGCAGGAGGGGCCCATCCCGGTTTTTTTAATTTTAAATACCAGCTGTAGCTATCCATGATGCTATTATCTCACTTGTTGAAGAATAAATAAATTCAAATTTTCGCGGGGTGATACCATGAACTGGATCGATGTGGTAATTGTTTTTGTTTTACTGCTTTTTATTAGTAGAGGGTTGCGGCGCGGTTTCCTGATCGGCCTGGTAGAATTAATCGGGATCATCGTTTCTGTGAGTATCCCCCTTATATTATACAACCCGGCCGGCAGTATTCTTGAAAACGTCGGCATATCTCAGGTCTATTCGGGCGCTCTTGCCTTTCTGATCATTTTTTTCGTCGTGATATCAGTCTATTTTGCCCTCGCCAACAGGATCTACCTGTGGATTCCCCGGCAGGTACGTTTTTCAGGCATTAACAGGTTTTTTGGGTTGTTCACCGGCCTGCTCAGGGGAATAATTGTTGTTACCCTGCTTGTTGCCCTGGTTGTCGCATTGCCGGTTCCTTTCGTAACTTCCGAAAGCGTGGAAGAATCATATTTCGGCTCTCCGCTTCTGGAAACTGCCGTAGAATTATCCTCGCTTACCGCCCGCATTTTCGGTGAAGCCTTTAAGCATGCACTCGGTTTTTTAACAGTGGAAACCATTGAAGGGGAATACCTGGAGCTGAATTTTACCGTTTCCGATCCCGAGATCGACCCTGAAACTGAAGAAGAAATGCTCCGCCTCGTTAATGAAGAACGCGCCCTGGAAGGGCTGCCCGAGCTTGTAATGGATGAAACAATTCGTGAAGTTTCCCGGATGCATTCAGTTGATATGTTTCAGAGGGGTTATATCGGTCATGTCGATCCGGATGGCACGACACCATTTGACAGGATGCGGGAGGGAGGGGTTTTATTTGTTGCAGCTGGAGAAAACCTTGCCCTGGCCCCTACAGTTTCCATTGCCCACCAGGGGCTTATGGACAGCCCCGGGCACCGGGAGAATATACTTAACCCCGCCTACAACCGCATCGGAATAGGAGTGGCCCGTGGCGGCAGGCATGGGGCGATGTTTACGCAAAAGTTTGCAGACTGAGCATTTGATGCACCGTATTCAAACAGCCTGACCCTTAACAATCGCAAATAGAAAATAACAATTCAGGCCAGGGAACTTTGTTATACTGAAATGGCATCCGTCTCGGGATATCCGCTTTTTAACACCGGATCATGATCGATGCCGTAATGAACTGTCTTAACTGCCAGAATATCAATATCTTCGGGGTCATGGGTAACCAGGACTACAGGGATCGCCCATTGCTCGAGGAATTCCCTGATTTCGTTGCGCAATATTTTTCTCACGGGTATGTCAACAGCCGAAAATGGTTCGTCCAAAAGCAGCACTTCCGGGCTGTTTGCCAGGGCTCTCAAAAGAGCAATGCGTTGTTTTTCTCCTCCCGACAACTGGGAAGGGTATTTATTCAGCTTACTCTCAAGGCCCACCCGGGACAACAATTCCGTGACCCTCTGGTTTTTTTCTTCTCTGCTTATCCTGTGCATCCCGAACGAAATGTTTTCGCCTATCTTCATATGCGGAAAAAGCCCGTAGTTCTGGGGCACGTAACCCACGCGCCGCTCACTGACCGGGACATCTATTTTCCTGTCATGGTGAAATATGTAACGGTTATTAATCTTGATAAAACCCCGGTCCGGTTTCTCCAGCCCGGCAATAGAGCGTAAAGACAGGCTTTTACCGGAACCGGAAGGTCCAAAAAGGGCAATCACTTCCCCCCTGCCTGCTGTCCATTTCTTCTTTAAAACAAAATCATCATAACTCTTAACAACACTAAACTGCAGCAAAACCTTCACCACCTCTTGTATCCTGAAAACTTATTAAGGGCCATTAAGCTCCCTATAGTTATAACGCTGATCAAAATCACCAGGAAGTTGGCCTGCTGATAGTTCCCGCCCTGAACAGCATCGTAAATGGCAATGGAGAGTGTCTGGGTTTTGCCGGGTATGTTCCCCGCTACCATCAGTGTCGCCCCAAATTCACCCATCGCCCGGGCAAAAGCAAGAACCAGGCCGGCTAAAATTCCCTGCCAGGCCAAAGGTAGAGTAATCCGGGAAAATACGACCAGTTCTGATTTGCCGAGAGTCCTTGCAACATCTTCCGCCCCGGGATCAACGTTTTCAACGCTTGCCTGAACCGCCCTGACCATCAGGGGAAGCGAAACGATGGCTGCAGCCAGTACCGCTCCCTGCCAGGTAAAAACAAGATTGATCTGCAGGGTGTCCTGCAGCCATCTCCCGATAATACTCTGCCTGCCGATCAGCAGCAGCAGGTAATAACCAAGCACCGTCGGCGGCAGTACCATGGGAAGCATTACAACAGTCGACAGGAAACTGCTGCCGGCAAACCTTCCCCTGGCCAGCAGCCAGCCCAGGGGTATCCCCAGTATGGCGGTTAGAAGTGTGGCATAAAAAGCGACTTTTAATGACAGGTAAACCGGCAACCAATTCAAGGTGCGACTGCTCCTTCTCCGGGTATTGAAAAACCGTGCTTCTTAAGGATTTCCTGACCGACCGGCCCGTTGACAAAGGCGGCAAACTCACCCGCCAGCTCCTGTTTCCGGGATTGGCTCACTACCCCCATAATTTGTAAAAGGGGTTTATGCAAATTTTCATCCACCGGGAAGTATTCAATTCCCGGCGCATCGGCAGTCGACAGGGCGATAATACCGGCAGGGGCATTCCCTGTCTGAACAAATTGCATCGCCTGGAACACTGTTTCTCCATATACCAGTTTATCTTCAAGGCTGCTCCATAGACCTTTATTTTCGAGCGCTTCCCTGGCTGCCTGCCCGTACGGCGCGTGAGAAGGATTTGCAATGGAAATGTAATGTACTTGATCGGAAACCAGGTCTTCCAGAGCTTGAATCTCCAGTTGTGAATCCATGTTAACCGCCAGTACTATGCGGCCGACAGCGAAAGTAGCTGCAGTTTCCGCCACTATATCCCCGCTTTCAACCAGGCTTTCTATAAAGAACTTGTTGGCAGAAGCGAATAAATCAAGGGGCGCTCCTCCGGAGATCTGCTGCGCCAGGCTGCCCGAAGAACCAAACTGGAAAATCAACCTGCTGCCATGTTCTGCTTCAAATGCTTCGCCAATTTCTTCAAAAACAAACCTTAAGGCTGAAGCTGCAGCAACATGAAGTTCATCGTTTCCATTAAGCTGTTTTTCCTCTCCGGCTGTGGGCATACAGGCCGTAAGGAAAATCGAAATGACAAGGATCGTAAATATTAAATATTTACCCGCCCTTTTTTTCACAGCCATTCCTCATTTCTATTCTTCATGTGCTGCATCCAAAATCGTTATATTCGCCAAAACATAACGCACTCCAAAAAAAATAACCCATCAGGATTATATCATAAAAAGCTGTCCATTTCTTTTCTAATCATATCATTAATCCTATCCGTAAAAGCCTCATATTGTTTCATAAATGCCTTCGCTTCTTTTGTCAGTGTGCTGCCGCCTCCGGCCCGTCCACCAATTTTCCGTTCCAGCAGCTGGATCTGCAGTTCTCCTTCAATTCGCTTCATGATTTTCCAGGCCTTGCTGTAGGATATTCCGCTGGCAGCAGCCGCCTGCCTCAGGGAACCAAATTCCTCAACTTTTTTTAGGAGCATCATCGGACCTTCCCCAAAAACCTTTTTGTCGTTTTTAAGCAGCCAGAAACGAAATTTATATTCCAAAAATTTTACCTCTTTCCGGGCCAAAATATGGCGGTTTTGCTTTCACCATACATCTGAAAAAATTACTTTAAAGCCTTGCCATTCAGGCATAGCCAGACCGGCAGCGCCGGCCCGGGTGCCTTCTTAACTGTTATATATCACTTTTGAATAGCCATTGCCAGGCCAGTTCCTCATCTTCGGGATCAAAATGCATTACTTCCATCGGTAAAACTGCGCCCAGTTTCGACACCCATTCAGCCCAATCTTCAGTACTTATAATCGCCATCTTTTCAATTTTGTCATAGTACTTTGCAAACAGTTTAAAATCAGACAGGATCGCTTCAGCAGTAATACCCGATAGCTCAGTAATTCTGCAGAACATATTTACCTTCTCAGATTCATTCAACTTACTTTCGATTGCATTTTCCAGGCGGTCGTAGTCTTCTTTTGTCACTTCGCCTTTGATCTCTATCTCAAGCACCGACTTATCTACTGGTTCCAAAATCCTGAACATAAATTTGCCTCCTTACCCGGCCGCATAGCTGCAGCCAACG
>SLSE01000219.1 GCA_007130585.1 Syntrophomonadaceae bacterium
ACCGATCATTCCGAAAACCAGCGCTAATGCCAGGAAGATGACGGCAAACAGCAAAAGCTTATTCTTCAATGAACAAACCTCCTCTTTTCTGCTTGATGTTTTTACCGCAGAACCATTTTACATAATTATCTGTACTTGCAGACATTCCCCCTCCGATAAACAGAATTTTTCACTATTTATTGGCAGAATTATATCATAAACCAAAAAGCTTAACAATATTCAAATTCTTTTTTTGATTGTCAAATTAGGTAATTTAGAAACAATTATATCCTAAAAGCGCTTTAAATAAAGGGTTTTTTATGCTGAGAGCGAAAAGGGTAAATGGTAAATTTTTTTACTCTTTTTATTAACAACCGGCAGGGCCGGTTTTCAACAGGGGGTTGACAATGAACCAGGGCCACATGAAACAGGGAATTATGACCGTTCCGGAGGAAATTAAAGACATTGAAACTCTTTGCCTGACCGGCAATGAATATATATCCCTGCCGGAAATAGATTCTGCCGGCGCCATCCGTAACTTAAATGTACTCCATCTCGGTCACCGCGGGCTGCTGGAGTTCTGCGGGAGCAAAACAGCTCCGCTGATCGCCCCGTTCTTAACAATTAATGACAGTGCTGCCGACATGGGCAGTTTACTGTCATGGGACTACAGGTTGGACTGGATACCCTCTTTTTCCATGGCTGCCGCCGAAGGAGTCGCCATGGAAGGCGAAATATTCGCGCCGCCCGGCTTTAAAGGATTTTGTTACAGGCTGAAGCTTTCCAATAAAAGCGGGATAAAGATCAGGGCCGGGGTTGGCTGGCGGGGCTGCTGGAAGAGCTTTAACTACATTGTTTTCAACCGCCGGGAAGTTGGCGGCCGGCACGATATTACTTACGATCGCTGGACCGGCAGCCTGGTGCTGGAGGCCGCAGCGGGACCTCCCCTTGCTGCCCTGGCCCTGGCGGCGGAACCGGATGCCGGGTGGCACTTTGATCAGGAAGAAGGCAGCTATATGGCCAGCCATGAAATTGAGCTGAAGCCGGGGGCGACCTGCGAGGTTAAACTCTACGTTGCAGCAAACCTGGAAGGCGACGGGGCGGGAACCACGGCTGTCGACCTGAGGCGTCACGGGGCGGCAGCATTAAAAGAGCTGACCGGCAAGTGGCTTGAAAGCAGGCGCGTTGAACATGACAGCGAAAACCTGGGCAGCCTGCTGAACCGGAACCTATTCTTTTCATACTTTTTCGCCGCAGCAAGATCTCTCGACAGCGAAGAGCTGGTGCCCGTTACGTCCAGAAGCCCCCGCTATTATGTCAGCGCCGCTTTCTGGAGCCGGGACACACTGCTGTGGAGTTTTCCCGCCGTTATGATGGCCGACCGGGATACGGCCCGGGAACTACTGCTGACTGTTTTCAGGAGGCACATCGGCAATGCCGGCGATCACGCCCACTATATAAACGGCAGCGTGCTTTACCCCGGTTTTGAACTGGACCAGCTGGCAGCCTACTTCCTGGCCCTCGAGCATTACCTGGGCCAGGGCGGGGACAGCACGGTGCTTGATGAAGAGGAGATCCAAAAGGGGCTTTACATACTAACCGACAGGGCTTTCGAAAAATTCGATCCGGAATCGGGCCTGTACAGCACTTTCCTCGACCCTTCCGACGATCCCGTTCATTTTCCCTATCTTACCTACAACAATGCCCTGCTGCAGTGCGCTTTTAATTTCCTGGCCCGGCTGCAAAATGAAGACAGGTGGCAGCATAAAAGCGACTTCGCCATCCTGGCCAGGGAACTGCAGCAGGCCGTATATGAAAACTGCATGGTGAAGGGGCCCTTCGGCATGATGTTTGCCTGGGCCGTTGACGGCAGGGGTAAATTCTCCCTTTATGATAACCCTCCGGGCAGCCTTCAACTGCTGGTTCATTACGGGTTCTGCTCAATTTCGGATACCGTCTTCAACAACACGGTTCGCTGGATCCGTTCGTCCAACAACCGCCACTTTCACCAGGGCTGCAGTTTTGAAGAAGCCGGCTCGGCACATGCCGAAAACCCCTGGCCGCTTGCCGCCTGCAATGATCTGCTGGCCTGCAATGCCGGGGCGGTTGACTTTTTAAGCCGCGCCGAGATGGACAGCGGCTTTTTCTGCGAAACCGTAAACCCGGATACGGGAAAAGTATCGACAGGCGCCGCCTTCGCTTCGGGGGCAGGTTTCCTGGCCTATGCCCTGAAAAACAGGGCCGCGGAGAGCAAGTGCAGCGGCGATGAACCCGTGGAAGAGTAGGGCACACGATGCGGTCTGCAAGGCACTGCAAAGTCCATAAGATAGATTGCAGAAGGAGATGATGAAATTGGAGCAGGTTAAGCAGCTTCCGCTGTGGGGTAAAATCATTTACGGGGCAGGGTCGGGCGGTTTCAGCCTGATTGACAGGGTGCTGATCACATGGCTTTTTTACTATTACATCACCAGCCCCATGGAAGGCGTGGAGGCGCTGATGCCGCCGTTTGCCTTTGGAATTATTATGTTCATGGGCCGGGCAATCGACGCAGTTGCCGACCCCGTTATTGCCCGCTGGTCGGACAACCACAGCGGCCGCCTGGGCCGCAGAATGCCCTTTATGCTGTTCAGCGGAGTGGCTTACGCTGCTGTTTTTATTATGCTCTTTTACCCCCCGGTAGCTGAAACATCAGCCTGGAACAGCCTCTATGCAGCAGTGCTGCTGGCGGTTTACTTTACCCTGTTCACGGCCTATGTCGGCCCGTACCTGGCCCTGCTGCCCGAGCTGGCCCGCACCACGCAGGACCGCGTGGACCTGGCCACGTTCAGGGCGGTATTTATGCTGCTGGGCGTGGGCCTGGCCCTGATCGGGTCCGGTATTATGATCGGCATGGTCGGCTTTCACAGCATGGTCTGGATCATGGCCGCAATCGGCCTGGTGCTGCTTTACCTGCCGCTGCTGATCAAGGAAAAAGATTATACAGAGGCCAAACCGGCAACCCTCGGTTTGCTCGAAGCGATAAAAACCACTTTTAATAACCGGCCTTTTGTCGTATACCTGGTCGGCAACGTTACCTTCTGGCTGGGCTTCAACATTATAACCCTCAACCTGCCTCTTTATGTAACCGTTCTGCTGGGAGGCACCGAAGACGAGACGGCGATCTACTTCGGCCTCGCTTTTGTGAT
>SLSE01000144.1 GCA_007130585.1 Syntrophomonadaceae bacterium
AGCCTGCTGAACCGCTTTTACCTGCGGCCCCGCCTGCGGGTTAAGGGCAGGCTGCATTTTACGAAGGGCGGCGGCAACCCCGGGCACGGGGGAGCCGGACAGGAAGTGGACCTGGGACGGGCCGGGAAGCGGGAAGTTGTTCTCTCCTTCGATCCGGACAACCGCCGGGCCGACTTTATAATCAGCAATGACGAGTTCAGGCACGACATGGTGATCGCCAACAGCTGGCACGACAACCTGCCCGGTTTCGTGCGGGGCTGGAAAGCTCTCTTTAAACCCCGGCTGACCGTGGAGACGGTCCTTGAGTGTACCCCGCCGGGGATCCTGGTCGTGGACGGACAGGTCCTGACCGGGACCGAACTGCACCCCGGGGACGAATTTGAAACCGGGGGCTTAACCTTTAGCTACAGCACTGGTTCCGGCGCTGCTACGCAGAACCGGAGCAAGGGCGTAAACATCCTCGATGATAAAATGTAGAAGCCGGTAGGAACGGAACCCCCTTTAAATTTTAATTTTTTAAGCGGCCCCGCCCGGGGCCGTGATTTGACTTGCGAAAATTAATCTGATAATTTAGATTTAAGGTCAATTATTTCTATGTGATGAAAGGAAGTGCTGATATGGGCAGGCTGGATGGCAAGGTTGCCATTATTACCGGCGCCGGTTCGGGACAGGGCGCGGTGGAAGCGAAACTTTTTGCCGGGGAAGGGGCGAAGGTTGTCGCTACCGATATACAGCTGGAAGCCGTCAGTAAAGTAGTGGAGGAAATCAGGGAAAGCGGGGGGGATGCCGCTGCTTTCGAGCACAATGTATCGTCGGAAGAAGACTGGGATAAAGTTGTTGGGAAAACGGTTGAGGCCTACGGGAAGCTGGACATCCTGGTTAACAATGCCGGGATCCTGATTAACAAAACCGCTGAAGATACCACCCTTGAAGAATGGAACAGGGTGATGGATGTTAATGCCAGGGGAACTTTTCTGGGTATCCGCAGGGTCATCCCCGAGATGCGTAAGGCCGGGGGCGGATCTATCGTCAATATATCTTCAATTTACGGGATACTGGGTTACGGGACAGCGGCCTATAACGCCTCCAAGGGGGCTGTGCGTTCGCTGACCAAGAATGTGGCGGCTGATTTTGCCAAAGATAATATCCGGGTTAACTCGGTCCATCCCGGGATTATAGCCACCCCCATGGCCCGGGATGCGTATGATGATCCGGAAAGAAAGGCAGCCGTTGAAGAAATGACTCCCCTTGGCCGTTTCGGGCAGCCGGAAGATGTTGCCTACGGGGTACTGTACCTGGCTTCAGATGAATCTACTTACATGACAGGCGCGGAACTGGTTCTTGATGGTGGAATAACCGCCTGTAAAAATTGCTGATCTGTAAACTGATAAAGGGGAGGGTTCTAAGGTGAATCAACATAGTACTCCACTGAAGCAGCGTATTAAAAACTATGTAACAGCCCAGTATGTCACCTACTATGTGCTGGGAGTCCTGGAGGTAATCCTGGGTTTTCGGTTTCTGTTCAGGTTGCTGGGGGCGAACCCGGCAAACCCTTTCATCTCGTTTCTGTATTCCCTAAGCTCAATTTTCCTGGCGCCCTTTGAGGGGATATTCAGTGCCTTTGTCAGTCCCGGGTTGGAGGCTGAATCGGTATTTGAACTCCACACCCTGGTGGCCATGCTGGTTTACGCTGTTTTATTCTGGGGAATCGCCGCCCTGATTAACTTAAAGATTGCCCGGGAGAAATTGTCGGAACAGGATTAAAAAAGTTGAAGGGGTGCGGGGAAAGTATAAACCTGTACCTGTTTCCCTTCCCGCCCGATCTTTAGCCGTGACTTTTTTCACCGATTGATATAATATAGGAATTGATATTACTTGCAGAAACCGGCAAGCCTTCAATCGCAGCAGGGGAGGTTCTGCATGACAACAGCGCAGGAAAGCCTTTTCCGCACCACTTTATACAGTATCGGAGACGCAGTAATAGCCACGGACCGGGCTGGCAGGGTAACCCACATGAACCCTGTTGCTGAAAGGCTGACCGGCTGGAGCGAGGCCGGGGCCCGGGGCGTTTTGCTGGATAAGGTTTTTAACATTGTCAGTGAAAAAACCCGTGCCGCGGTTGAGAACCCGGTGGAAAAGATTTTGGAAAAAGGGATGATCGTCGGCCTGGCCAGTCACACCATTCTAATCAACAAAGACGGCGCTGAATACCCCATAGCCGACAGCGGCGCCCCGATTATAGACGACTCCGGTGAAGCAACCGGGGTTGTTATTGTTTTCCGGGATATGACCGAAGAGCTCAAGATGCAGCAGGCTTTGGAAACAAGTGAAATGAAATTCCGGGCCCTGGTGGAGCAGTCCGTGGACATGCTGTACGTGCATGACCTGGACGGCAATATCCTGGAAGCAAACCGGGCGGCGGTGGAGGCGACGGGCTACAGCCGCGAAGAGCTGACTGCGATGAGCGTTTTCGACCTGCACTATGATGAAGTAGACCGGGAAGATATTAAAGGCCGGTGGCGCAGCTGGCAGGCGGGTGTGGATAACAGCGTTACAGAGACCTGGCACAGGAGCAGGGAAGGTATCCTGATCCCGGTGGAGGTGAATGCCGGCAAGGTAATAGCCGGTGATGAAGAACTGATCCTGGCCCTGGCCCGCGATGTTAGCGAGCGGCGGGAAGCGATGATGGTAATGGAGGAAGGCCGCGAGTGGTACCGGACCATTGCCGAGGATATCCCGGCCCTGGTGACCCGCCTGTCTCCCGATATGCGCTTTACTTACGCCAACGAGGCTTACTGCCGCCTCTACCGGCAGTCCTGCGAAGATATTACCGGCAGGGACCTGTTCGACTTTGTCCCGGCCATTAACAGGGAACTGGTACGCGGGGCCCTGCTGGCGTTAACCCCGGAGAAGCCGATTATGACCCATGAACATACCATCGAAACTTATGAAGGAGAGCTGCGCTGGATTCGCTGGACCAACCGGGCCCTGTTTGACGGGCAGGGCCGACTGAAGGAAATTCTCTGCGTGGGCGAGGATACAACAGAGCATAAAGAGGTTGAAGCAGAGCTGCGGGAAAGCGAGAGGCGCAGCCGGGCCCTGCTGGGCGCTGTCCCCGATATGTTTTTCCGCTATTCCGGGGAAGGCGTTTACCTGGACCTGGA
>SLSE01000081.1 GCA_007130585.1 Syntrophomonadaceae bacterium
AGCCTCATGGACCTCTTTAACTTCCGCGTCGCTGAAAACCTTAAAGCTTCCGCCTTTGTAGTGCTTAAACATAGTGAATATAACTCCTTTCGTCTTTTAGCTTGCCGTTTGGGCAAACCCGCGTGATAAACTTAAACCGGGACCTTACCGGTGGCGCCTCTAGAAATACACAAGCAAGTAACGTGCCATCTTCAGGCCAAAAAAATATTTCCGGCCGGGTTTACCCGTGGTGCGTAAAAATATTTTTAACCGATCAGGTTCAGCCCAGGGAATACTTCCTGATCCGATACTGCAGGCTTTGGCGTTTCAAACCCAGTTCCCTTGCTGCTTTAGAAATATTCCAGTTGTTCCGTTTCAGGGCGGTTTCAATCATCCTCCTTTCGGCACTGTCCATCATGGTTGCCAGGGTCAGGTTGGAATCGACAGTATTTTGCTCCCCCGGGATGCCGGCGAACTTGTAGCGGATGCTTGGCGGCAGGTCTTCCGGGCGGATCTCGGTATCGGCCGTGTTAAGCGCGCTCATTGAAGCGGCGATCACATGCTCCAGTTCCCGGATGTTACCCGGCCAGGGGTACTGTTCAAGCAGGTCAAACAGTTCGTCGGAAATACATTCTATGTTCAGGTTAAGTTTGCTGTTATACTTGCCCACCAGGTAGTCGGCCAGGGCGGGAAGGTCGTCCAGGCGCCTGCTCAGGGGGGGCATGTTCAGTGAAATATAGGCAATCCGGTAATAGAGGTCTTCGCGCAGCAGCCCTTCCCTGATTGCCACGGCGGGATCCAGGTTGGATATGCTGATCAGGCGGGTATTAATCTTTCTTTCCCTGTTATCGCCCACCCGGCGCACCGCTTCTTCCTGGATCACGCGAAGCAGTTTTGACTGCAGGTTCAGGCTCATTGAATTGATTTCGTCTAAAACGAGGGTCCCTTCTGTGGCCTGTTCGAAGAGGCCCGGCCGGTCCAGGGCCCCGGTAAAAGCGCCCTTAACCGTGCCGAACAGCAGTCCTTCCAGCAAATTTTCCGGTATGGCGGCGCAGTTGATGGCAATAAAGGGTTTCTCTTTGCGGGCCCCGGCGTTGTGAATGCCCTGGGCCAGCAGTTCCTTGCCCGTCCCGGTATCGCCGTAGATCAAAACGGGAAGATCGTTGCCGGCCGTTTTCCTGGCCCAGCGCAGGGTGTCCTGCAAAAAGTGGTTCTGGCCGATAATATCGGAGAAAGTATGCCTGGCCCCTGCCGGCTTCGGTTTGCCGGTTTTATCGATATTGCTGCTGTAGAGGTTTGACTGCAGGTCCATGATAATCCTGGAGAGTTTTTTAACCTTGGAGTAATCTTTCATCACCGACACCGCCCCGATCACGCGGTCGCCTTCCATGATCGGCACGGTGCTGCAGATAATTTCCACGTAGGTTCCGCTCAGTTCGGTAGTGTATTCCTGGTATTGATCAATAATCGGTTTTTTTTCAGTTATTGCCCTCATGAGCAGGCTTTTCCCGCTGTGAAAATCGTAGACTTCGTCAACATGCCTGTGGAGGACATTTTTGCGGTTCATTTTTTCGCGGCGTTCGTTGGCGCTGTTGTAAATATTGATGTAGCCGTCCTTATCGCAGCCGATAATGGCCTCATCGATAGAATCGATCATCTTTTCGAGCTGCACTTCGGGCAGCCCGGAAACCCGCTTCGCCGGCCCTTTAAGGTCCCCGGCCGCTTTTTCATCTGGCATATTACATAAACTCCCAAAAGCGCTTCAAATAAATAAAGCGCAAAATATTTTTGCACTGCAAACAACCTTTGCAGGCCTGTTTTTTTATTATACCACAGGCCTGATCGGGCCGGATGCAAAATGATTTTGCACCACTGGCCCGCTAATTGGCTCTTCTTCCGCCTGCCCGCGCTGCCAGCCGGGCCCGCTTTACAATTTAACTTCTTTTCCGGGAAGGAAATATCCTGCAAAAAAGCCTTATTTTAAGCCCGGCTTGGGGGTTTTTTGAATTAAGGGTCGGCGGCGGGGGCCTTGCCGGCCGGGCCTTTTAAGATAATGGTACGTAAATTGCGTATTGTTAACTTATGACCACACCGGGAGGTTACCCAGATGCGCATTGAGAACCATCCGATCCTGGAATTCAGGAAAGGCAAAAAAGTAACTTTTACCTTCAACGGCGCCGCTGTTGAAGGTAACGAGGGAGAGCCGGTAGCCGCCGCCCTGCATGCGGCGGGGGTCCGGGTTTTATCGCACAGCCGGAACTACAGGCGGCCGCGGGGATTCTGGTGTGCAATCGGAAACTGTTCTTCCTGCAACATGCGGGTCAACGGGGTGCCCAATGTCCGCACCTGCGTGGAGCCGCTGCTGGAGGGAATGATCGTTGAAACCCAGCAGGGCAGGGGTGAAATCGGGGGTGCTGCCGGTGGATAAAGCAGAAATCCTGGTTATCGGCAGCGGTCCGGCCGGGTTGAAAGCAGGCTTAAGCGCCGCCGACCAGGGCGCAGCGGTAACACTGGTCGAACGCGATCCCTTTCTCGGCGGGCAGCTGGTAAAGCAGACCCACATGTTCTTCGGTTCGAAAGAACAGTACGCCTCGGAGCGGGGCTTCAGGATTGCGGACACCTTAAGCCGGGCGGTAGAAGAGCACCCCCGGATCCGAGTTATGAAAAATACCACTGCGCTCGGTCATTACGAGGGCAGGGTTGTTACCCTGGAACGCGCCGGGCGGACGATTCCTGTCGCCTACCGGTCGATGATCATGGCCACGGGAGCCCAGGAAAATACGCTGCTGTTCCCCAACTGCGACCTGCCCGGCATTTACGGCGCCGGCGCGGTGCAGACCCTGATGAACGTGCACGGCATCCTGCCCGGCAGGCGGGTGGCCATGGTCGGGGCGGGCAATATCGGCGTCATTGTCAGCTACCAGCTTCTGCAGGCCGGGGTGGAAGTCCCCGCGATCCTGGAAGCTGCTCCTGAAATAGGCGCCTACCACGTTCACGCTTCCCGGGTACGCCGGATGGGGGTTCCCATCTACACATCGCATACCGTGCTTGCCGCCCACGGCAAAGATTCGCTTGAAAAGATTACCGTGGCCCAAATAGATGACCGCTGGCAGCCGATCAGCGGCACGGAAAGAGAACTGGCCGTCGATGTGCTCTGCATTGCGGTCGGCCTGAC
>SLSE01000213.1 GCA_007130585.1 Syntrophomonadaceae bacterium
GCTACCGACCCCCTGGGGCAGGACGGCGGCAGCCTGGATGCTTCCATGGTTGCCGCAGAATGGGGAATCCCCACCGGGTTCATGCCCATGCCCATGTCCTGCGCCACGGCTCCCGCAACCCTGGCCGGCAACCTGGTGGTTACTACCGTTGACGCGGTCAGCCCCCTGGTGCTGATGCAGCTGGTCAACCCGGGCACCCCGGTTTACTTTGCCGCAGCGCCGACCGCTATCGACATCAAGACCGGCGGCTACACCGGGGGCGGTCCCGAAGACTTCCTCCTGGCTGCCGCTTTCAGCGAAATCTGTCACTTCTACCAGATTCCGCTGGCCGTGGGCGGTTTCGCCACCGGGGCCAAACTGCCCGACTGGCAGGCCGCGGTGGACAACAGCTTCGCCGGCCTGATGCCGGTGCTGACCAACACCGCGATCATTAACGGGGCCGGCACCCTGAACGGGTCGAAGATCTTCTCCCTGCAGGAACTGATCATGGATGCCGAGATATTCAGCATCATTGCCAAAACCTCGCAGGGTATCGAAGTAAACGACGAGACCCTGGCTGTTGACCTGATTAAGAAAGTTGGCCCGGGCGGCAACTACCTGGCCGACAAGCATACCCGCAGGCACATGCGCGACATCTGGCAGCCGGTTATTTACGACCGCAAGCCGTACGGTCAGTGGGAAGACAGCGGGCGGCGGGGCGCCTTTGAAGAAGCCACCGACCTGGCCCGCTGGGTCATTGAAAACCATGAAGTCAAGCCTCTTGACGGGGCCGTTAAAAAAGAATTCGCCGCGATCATCAGGAGAGCGGACGAGGAACTGGGAAAATAAGGGGGCTATAAACCATGGAAAAAGATAAACTGCTGGAACAAATGAGAACTGCTGTCATAGAAGGAGAAATAGAAGAAGGCGAGGCCCTGGCCCGCCGGGCCCTGGAAGAGGGGATCGATCCCCTCGAATGCATTGAAGACGGTTTTGTAGCCGGTATCAATAAAGTCGGCGCCCTTTACGAAGAGGGCGATATGTTCCTGCCCGAACTGGTTGCCGCCGGCGAAGTGATGAAAGAAGCGCTGGCCGTCCTGGAGCCGGAACTGCTCAAGAGCAAGCAGACCCGCACAATCCTCGGCCGGGTGATCATCGGTTCGGTGGCCCACGATATTCACGACATCGGGAAAGATATCGTGGCCTCCATGCTCACCGCCTCGGGCTTCGAAGTGCACAACCTGGGGATCGATATCCCCGCCGATACCTTCGTGGCCAAGGTGAGGGAACTGCAGCCCGACATCCTGGGCATGTCCGCCCTGCTGACCACGACCATGCCCGAACAGCAAAATGTCATTGAAATTCTCAAGGAAGAAGGCCTGCGCAAAGGCGTCAGGGTGATGGTCGGCGGCGCCCCCGTGAACAGGGAATGGGCCGAGGCGATCGGAGCCGACGGCTTTGCCGAAGACGCTGTCGAGGCTGTTAAAGTGGCCAAAACCCTGGTGGGCAGTTAAACCGGCAGAAAGCAGAGAAAACGCTAAGATAACTTCCGCCCCCCGGGGGGGGAGGTCCGGGCGAGGCTGGGCAGGTTCCTGCTTTCAGCCTCGAACACCCGGTAAAATAAAAAAAATGATTACCTTATCTGTAATAAGGTAACTGGAGGGTACAATAATGGAAAAATACACCTTCACCGGCCAACCGGCCCTGCGCCTGCTCAGTGACGATCAGATCAGGCTGATCCACGAAAAAGCGCTGGATGTGCTGGAAACCAGCGGTATCAAGTTTGAATCCGACGAAGCCCTTAAGATCCTCAAGGATCACGGGGCTGAAGTTGACTTCGATAAAAAAATAGCCAGGTTCAGCCCGCAGATGGTTGACGACGCCGTCAAAAAAGCGCCGTCTTCCCTGCAGCTTTACAACCGCGAAGGAGAGCCTTCCGCCCATTTAAGCGGCAATAATGTCCACTTCGATCCGGGCTCTTCCCTGATCAGGTTCATGGAATCGGACGGCAAAACCGTGCGCAGCTCGGAGTCGAAAGACCTCGTTCAAATTAGCCGGGTCAATGACGCCCTGGAAAACGTACACCTGCAGTCCACTTCCGTGGTCTGCTACGATGTGCCCAAGCCGATCGGCGACAGCTACCGCCTCTATATCTGCCTGAAAAACTCGCCCAAGGCGGTGATCACCGGCGCTTTCAGCGTTCCGGGAGTCTCTCACATGCGCGAGATGCTTGCCGCCGTAGCCGGCGGGCATGACGAGCTGCGGGAAAAACCGCGGGCTGTTTTCGACATCTGTCCCTCGCCGCCGCTGAAGTGGACCCACATCAGCTCGCAGAATATCATAGACTGTGCCCGTTTCGGGCTGCCCCTGGAAACCGTATCCATGCCCATGCCCGGCGCTGCCACGCCGGTTACCCTGGCCGGTTCGGTAGTTGTCCATACCGCCGAAACCCTAAGCGGCGTGGTCCTGGCCCAGTGCGTTAACCCCGGCACACCGGTCATTTACGGCGGGGCCCCGGTTCATTTCGACATGCATCACGGAACCACGCCTTTAAGCGCCGTCGAAGCGACCATGGTCGCTGCAGCCTATTCGCAGATGGGCAAATACTTCGGTATGCCCACCCACACCTACGCGGCCCTGAGCGATTCCAAGGTAATCGACATGCAGGCCGGCTTGGAAACCGGCATCAGCGGTATAATCGCCCAGCTGGCCGGGATTAACATGATTTCAGGCGTCGGTTCGCTCGATTTTGTCAGCTCCTTCAGCCTGGAAAAACTGGTCATTGACCACGAGATCTGCGGCATGGCCCTGCGCCTGCAGCGCGGTATCGACTGCTCGCCGGAATCGCTGGCCGTCGATGTCATCAACGAACTGGGCCCCGGCGGCGTCTTCCTGGAAGCCGAACACACCTTCCGGCATTTCAAAACAGAACCCTTTATGCCTTCCGCGGTAATTGACCGCCGCGAACGCGGCAACTGGAAAGCCGAAGGGGAAAAAGATGTCTTCCAGCGTGCCCGGGAGCGGGTTAAGGAAATTCAGGAAACCCATACCCCGGCCCCGCTGGACAGCGACCGCGCGGAAAAACTCGACGCGGTCACCCGCGGGATCATGAAAGAACTGGATGTGGAAAACCTGCCCCAGGGTCCCGCCTAAACCGGGAACCGGGGCCGCA
>SLSE01000178.1 GCA_007130585.1 Syntrophomonadaceae bacterium
TAGAAAAAGAAAACCTGCTGCAGAATATTGCAGCTTCGCTTAATACTTCGGAAAACCGCCTGGAACAGAAATTTAACGAATACCTCTCCGAGCACAGGAGCTTGCAGAAGGCGAACCAGGATTTAAGGCAGCGCCTGGCCGCCCTGGAAGTTAAAGCGCTGCTGTCGGAAGTTAAGGACGTGAAGGGAGTAAATGTTTTAAGCGCCGCCGTATCAGCCGACAGCGTTGAGTCTTTGCGCATGGCCATGGATGAGGTTAAAAACAGCCTCGAATCGGTGGTTGTTGTGCTCGGCGCCGTAAGCGGTGGAAAAGTCATCCTCGTCGGTTCGGTCAGCAAAGATCTGGTTAAGCGCGGTCTCCGGGCCGATAAGATTATCAGGGAAGTTGCCGGCCAGGTTGGGGGCGGCGGCGGTGGAAAACCGGAGCTGGCCCAGGCCGGCGGCAAAGATCCGTCAGCCCTACCCGCCGCTATCGATTCGGTTGAACAGTTGGTGAAGGAACAGCTTCAGGCCGTTAGCTGAAAACGGCCCAAATCCGAGTAACCGGGAGGAACCGATCATGGAAAACAATAATCAAGGCAACCATGAAGAAACAGTTCTGTTTCGAGTAGACGGGGAAGAGGTAGACAATAAAGCCAGGAAGATCCTGATCACGGTTTACCAGGCCCTGAAAGAGAAAGGCTACAACCCGCTCAATCAACTCGTCGGTTACCTGCTGTCGGGAGACCCTGCCTATATCACCAGCCATCACAATGCCCGCAGCCTGATCAGGCAGGTCGAACGGGACGAACTGTTGGAGGAAATGGTCGGTACCTACCTGGAACTGGCCGAAAATCAGAAACTTTGATGGAGACGGCATAAAAGTGCGTGTGCTCGGACTGGATCCCGGCCAGAAACGGATTGGTGTTGCCATAAGCGATCCCCTTGGGATTACCGCACAGGGGCTTGAAGTGATCAGCTTTGCCACCCCGGAAGAAGCTCTCGACAGAATTGAAGAAATATGCCACAGTTATAATGTGGAGAAGATCGTGGTCGGCAACCCGCTTAAAATGAGCGGAGCCCGGGGCAGCGCTTCTGAACAGGCGGAACTTTTCGCCGGGGCGCTGCGCGGAAAGCTGGGCCTGCCCGTAGAGATGATCGACGAGCGGCTTACCTCGGGAAGCGCTGAAAAAACGCTCATAGCAGGCGGCGTGCGGCGTAAAAAGAGGAAAGCCGTTAAGGATAAAATGGCTGCGGCCCTGATCCTTGAGCAATACCTGGGCCGGTCTGAACGAAATAAAAAGGAATAGAGGTGCTGAAAATGCAGGATAATGGAGAAGAAAGAACAGATATTGTAGTCCTGGTGGACGAAGAAGGGCTTGAACATGAATTTGCCCTTATTGACCGCTTCCCCGTTGATGCGGACGAATATGCCATCCTGGTTCCCGTCATTAGCCTCGAAGGTGAGGAAAATGGCGAAGCAATTGAATTCGAAGATGAAGCGTACATCTTCCGGATTGATCTCTCCGAGGGCGATGAAATGCTCGTTGAAGTTGAGGATGAGACGGAATGGAACCAGGTTGCTTCGGTGTGGGAAGAACGGATGCAGGAACTTGAAGAAGACGATGATGCTCTTGACTAGGAAGGTGTGCCCGCATGCTTAAACGTATTGTAGTAGCGCTGGCTGTCCTGCTGTTCATCCTGGGAGGCGCCGCCGGAGCGCTCTATTATTATTATACCGGACTGCTGGAGCCTGTAGAGCCCGCGGCTGAAGATGAATATATCATTGTGGATATTCCTTCGGGCGCCAACACGGAAACTATCGCCAGCATACTGGAACATGAAAACCTGATCCAAAACCAGTTCGCTTTCCGCTACTATGCCCGCAGCCGGGATATCGGGCACAGCTTTGCTGCCGGCACGTACCGGCTCAGTCCCTCGATGCATGCGAGCCGCATTGCCGAGATCATAACAGCAGGTGATGTCTACGCGGAAACAACCTGGTTTACAATTCCCGAAGGCTACACGGTTAAGCAAGCTGCGGAAAAACTTGAAGCGGAGGGGCTTGTTGACAGCAGCATATTTCTTGAACTGGCCGCCAACCCTTCTGAAACTATCCTGGAAAACTATCCCTATTTGCAGGATATCAATGATCCGCAAATAGATTACCTGCTCGAAGGATACCTGTTTCCCGATACTTATGAAATATATACCACCGCAGATGAAGAAGAGATTATCAAGCTGATGCTTAACAGGATGGATGGAGCATTAAACAGCGCCGCCGCAGAACGCGCGGGCGAGCTTGGGCATACCCTGCATGAAATATTAACCCTGGCCTCGCTGGTAGAAAGGGAAGCGGCGGTAGACCACGAACGGGACCGCATTGCCGGGGTTATCCACAACCGCCTGGCTGTCGGCCAGAGGCTGCAAATTGATGCTACAATCCAGTATATCCTGGGTGAAACCAAGGAGTTTCTCACCTATGCGGACCTGGAAATACCTTCGCCCTATAACACCTACCAGAATGCCGGGCTGCCTCCCGGACCGATCGCCGCACCCGGCAGGGCTTCGATAGAGGCTGCCCTTTATCCGGAAGATCACGATTACTTTTACTATAACTACAAGTATGATGGTACGGGCGAGCATTATTTTTCATATACCTACGAGGAACACCTGCGTAATGTGCGGAAGGCCGAAGAAAACCTGCCGTAAGCAAAAGCAGGTTTGCCGCCAGGGAAAGCGGAAGCCCCTTTGCTATGGCTCCCGGGCAGCGGGGGTTTGTCAGGGCAGGTTTTAATATATATAGCCCGCAGCATTAAATTATAACCGCAGTTAAAGCGTTCTTCCGGACAGCGCATGGGCAGGCTGCTTTCGGTTGCAAATATCGCTGCAAACTGAACACCTGTATTGCCGGGCAGTCCGGCTGTAAAAAAATAGTTTACGCAAAGTTATTACAGCTATTGAGTTGATGGCCATTTTGATGTAAAATATAAAACAATTAATAAACAATATTGCCATAAAAAGAGAAAAAGGGATAATTATGCCGACTAATGGTCACCATGTATGCGATCACCAGATCTGTATCTTTACTCTCGGCAAGTTTTATATTAACCACAGCAACATGATTATCTCGGAACAATCGAGCCGGTCAAA
>SLSE01000006.1 GCA_007130585.1 Syntrophomonadaceae bacterium
CTGCTCCTTGCCGCTATTGATGCGGCCCTTGCCGCCCAGAAGGCTTTCATTGCCGCCCAGTCATTTGGCCTGGGCGGGGTATATATCGGCGGAATCCGCAACGACCTGGTAAAAATAAGCGACCTGCTGGAGCTGCCTGAGCTGGTCTCCCCGGTTTTCGGCATGTGCCTGGGCTACCCGGCTGAAAATAACAGGCAGAAGCCGCGCCTGCCCATGGAGCTGGTCTTAAAGACAGATCGCTACAGCGAAGAGGGAGAAGAACAGTTGATGGCGGAATACAATGAAACTGTCCGCCGCTATTACCTGGAAAGAACCGGGGAATATGATCAGGAAAGCTGGAGCAGACGGTGCGGAAAAGCAATGATGGCCAAAACCCGTGATTATATCGGAGATTTTCTTAAGAAAAAAGGGTTCGGTCTCAGGTAAAACCCTGCCCGGCCGGGGATGCTCAAAAACCCCGTCCTCTTGGCAGTTTCCCGGCCAGATTTGTATTTCTCCTCAGCACTACAATCATACCGCCAATTACAATTAAAGAGCCGCCCACTATTGAACCCCAGGTAATGCCCTCGTATAAAAATATGGCCGCCATAAGCGTTGCCGCAAGCGGTTCTGCATAGGTAAGTATACCGGCATGCTGCGCTTTAACTTTCCGCAGACCAAGATGAAAAAGAGAAGTCCCAAAAGTCTGCTGAAACAAACCGAGCAGCAGCAGGATTAATATGCCATTCCAGGTAAACTGGTTAAAGGAAACCAGGGCAAAGGGGAGCAGGGCCAGGGAAATCAGGCCCGACAACAAAACATTGGACGGAAGCCCCAGCACCCCTGCCGGAGCCTTCTTCAGGAATAAAGCCAGAAAACCGTAGGTCATACCCCCAAAAAGCGCAAACAGGTCTCCCAGCAAACTTGAACCGGCAGTAAACAAACTGTTGTAACCCATAATTGCCGCAGTGCCGAGCAGGGAAACCACGAGGGCAACTACGGTCCTCGCTTCCAGGTTCTCTTTCAGGATTAAGGGGGCAAAAATAACAGTAAAAACAGGCGCGGTATAAATTAAAAATGCCGCATTGGCTACACTTGTAAACATGAGCGAATAGGTATAAGCCAGCCAGGAGAGACCGGTTAAAAAAGCGGGGACCAGCATCCATTTCCAGTGCCCAAGCAAAGGTTTTAACGTAACCAGGCCGTCCCTGATTGATATGTAAACCAGCAGCCCGGCAAACCCGAAAAAAAAGCGGTAAAAGAGGATATACTCGGGTGAATAGTCCAGGGCCCGGACAAAAAGGCCGTATGTACCCCATATTACAGCAGCCAGTAAGATCTGGAAGTAACCGAGGTGTGTTTTCCAGGTGCCTGAAATTCCCGCCATTATCAATCTCCCGTCATTCCCCGGGGCGATCAGTTTGAGTGTCGCGCTTCTCCGCCCAGTAGAGCATATCTGAAGAAACTGAAGCTGTAAAGGCCGGCCGGCTGTTTCCCGGAAGGGCATGCCATTCATAACGCTCATAATTGAAATGACATTTCCCTGATGCTATACTTAAATTAACTGCAATTATTGAATAAACTGGAGGTTAAAACCAATGATGGATGATAAGTTTGCCGGTCATCGAAAAAAAATGGTAGAAACTCAGTTAATTTCACGCGACATAAAAGATCAAAAAGTATTAGACGCCTTTTACAGGGTGCCGAGGCACCTGTTTGTAAGCCTGGAAATGCGCTCCCAGGCTTATGAAGATTATCCCCTCCCAATCGCGCATAATCAGACCATATCACAGCCGTACATTGTTGCCCTTATGACCCAATCCCTGGGGTTAAAAGGCGGTGAAAAGGTCCTCGATATCGGGACAGGTTCAGGTTATCAAACCGCAATCCTGGCTGAAATAGCCAGCCATGTTTACACGGTAGAAAGACATCGCCTGCTGTCAGAGACTGCAGCAGAAGTTTTAAATGAGCTGGGCTATAAAAATATCAGCTACAAAATAGGAGATGGCACAAAAGGCTGGCCTGAAGAAGCGCCCTTTGAAGGGATCCTTGTTGCCGCCGCTGCTATTCGCTTGCCGGAGCCTTTGCTGGAACAGCTCGCCAACAACAGCACAATGATTATACCCGTCGGAGATCTGCAGCAACAGGAGCTGCTGTCAATAAAAAAAGATAACGAAGGAAATATTTCCAAAGAGAAAATTGTGGGCTGCCGTTTCCTACCCCTGATCGGCGCTGAATAGCACTGGTTTGTTCAGCCGACCCCTGCTGCAGCCTGCTTATAAATCTCCCCTGAGATCCAGTTCATCGGCCACGGTTTGCATACCCTTTATCGTTTCCTCAATAACCTCGTTTAAGTCCATACCCAGGAGATTTGCTCCCTCTTCTATGATATTACGGTCCACCGCGGCGGCAAAATTTTTCTGCTTGAATTTTTTCTTTACCGATTTCGCATTTAAATCCATGATGCTGCGGCTCGGTCTCATCAGGGCCGTGGCTGTAATCAAGCCGGTAAGTTCATCTACGGTGTAGATAACCTTTTCCATCCGTTCCACCGGTTCAACATCGGTGCAAATTTTCCAGCCGTGGCTGAGCGCCGCCCGGATATAATCCTCGGGCCACCCTTCCTGCCGTAAGATCTCTTCTGTTTTCTGGCAGTGCACCTCTGGATATTTTTCGTAATCAAGGTCGTGAATCAGCCCAACCACCTTCCACTTTTCCACATCTTCTTCCCCGAATTTTTCAGCAAAATGCCCCATAACCGCTTCTACAGCCAGGGCATGCTTGAGCAGGGCCTCATCCTGGTTGTACTTCTTCAAAAGCGCCATTGCTTCTTCCCTGGTTGGCTTATCCATCAATATCCCCTCAATCCTGTAGTTGTTTTTAACCTCAAGACTGCCTTATAAGGAAAACCGTTCCTCTATATTTTCTTTCCCCGCGCCGAAATTCCTGCCCTGCCCGGGTAAGAGCTTTTCAGGTAGGAAAAAGAAGAGATGCCTGCATCCCCGCAGAAAGGATCCCCCGCCGCAAGTATAGAAAATATTATTATGCCGTTTTAAGCAGGCCTGTATAGCTGCCGGCCCGAAAACACTGCCGGCACAAAACCGGTTCCGGGAGGTTATTGCTCATGATCGAAATTATCA
>SLSE01000012.1 GCA_007130585.1 Syntrophomonadaceae bacterium
TGATGCAGGTAAACCGCAAAAAGGTTACCGCCTGAAGGATTTCGCTTCAGATGCCAAGGGTTTCCTGGATTTATTCGGCCTTCAGCAAGCCGTGGTAGCAGGTCATTCCATGGGCGCGGCCATAGCTTTAAAATTTGCCTTGAACTACCCGGATCTCAGCGCTGGTCTGGTGCTGGTGGGCTCCGGTCTTCCCAGGCGGGGTGACAGTACCGTACAGGAATTTTGGGACTCGACAGTTTCTAAGCTTGAAGACCCTGTTGACCCGGGCTTCGTCCGCAGCTTTATTGAAAATACTATTGCCCGCCCGATTCCAGCCGCAGAGTTTGATAAACTGGTCCGAGACGCACTTAAAGTACCGGCACATGTGTGGAAGGAAGCCTATAAAAATCGTATGAACGAAGATTTTACCAGTGAGCTTGGGAAAATACAGGCTCCAACTTTAATTATCTGGGGCGACAAGGACAAAAAAACCAGCCGCAGCGAGCAGGAAGCCCTTTTGGCGGGTATTCCCAACTCGCGGCTCCTGGTTTACCATGGCACCGGTCACGAGCTTCATTATGAAGAAGCGGAGCGTTTCGCTTCAGATCTTATAAAATTTGTCGAAACCATACCCCGGGACGCCGGCAAACTTCCAGAGAATTAATTGGCGGACAAGGAACCAGAACAGCTTATTCTTTCAAGTCTTCCAGTAGCTGCTTATATTCTTCACGGTCGATCTCGCCCCTGGCATAACGCTCCCTTACTTCCTGCAGGGCTCTGTCATGCTCGGATTTCAAAACAGCGGAACCACCCGAGGACGATTTTGTGCTGCTTACAGCAAGCACAATGACAACTACGATCACGGCAGCAATAAAAAGCCAAAAGAAAAGCATCAGGATACCACCGATCCCAAATCCCCAGTCCCACATGTGAAACATAATAGTCTTTTCCTCCTTCATCATAGTTCAGGTAAACTTAATTCCATTATACTACACCTGTAAACGTAGCAGGGGGACGGAGTTAGTGCTACGTGTAAATAACTACCAACGTAGCACTAACTCCGTCCCCCTGCTACAAACCCGCTACTCTGCATTATTCGGGATTACATGCCCTCGGTCAAAGCTAGAATATTGCCTTCTGAATCTTTGAACCAGGCTGTTTTAATTCCCTTCAGGGAAATTATGTTGTCAACCATCTTGGCACCGGGCATGTCGAAGTTCTCGAACTCCACGCCTTTTGCCTTAAGCTCTTTAATTTCTTTTTCAACATTATCTACTAGAAAAGTAAAGCTGGTGTGATCAGCTTTGGTTTTATCGCGTTTATATAGATAGATTTTGCTTCCATGACCTGCTTCATAGGTTACGTCACTGTCGCTTGAGGAAATTGGCGATCCTAGGCCCAGTTTTTCTTCATAGAATTTCCTGGCCCTCTGCAGATCCACTGCGGGTAGGGTTGTAACAACCGCGCTGTTGCCTAACATGTTAATCACCCCTTTCAATATTATTTTATTATAATAGTCTAATATAGTCAAGGGTTTTACCTCTCTTTTTCATTATTTTCACTGCCCCTATCGCGCCAGCCGTTAACAAAATCATAGTTCCGATCAACACGGAGCTTAAAGGGCAGGCTGGAGGGTTTTCCCCTGCTAATCAGCCTGATTAACAGGTACAGGGCAAGCCGAAAGATGAAAATAACTGAAATTCCCGCCAGGGAAAAATATAATATTTGCAGTAAAACATGTTCCGGGGCGTTATGAATAAATGCCTCGGCAATACTTTTCAGCAGATCCATACCGGGTCACTCCTTTTGAAGGCATTTCCTTTTTCCGGTTCTAAATCAGCAGCCATCAAATTAATCAAGCCGGCTGTACGGTTAGCCTGCCATTAATCTTTGCCGGGTCCCTTTATTCCATTTCAATTGTGCTATAATCTTATCACGGAGGTGCCTTTATATGTCTGTGATGCGCTTTATCGGCAATATTTTATGGCTTATTTTTGGCGGATTGATTGGCGCCCTGCTGTGGGCAATAGCGGGAGTGCTGGTCTGTCTGACGATAATCGGAATTCCATTCGGACTGCAGTGTTTCAAGTTTGCAGGCTTCGTTCTCTGGCCTTTCGGCCGGGATGTGGAAATAGGAAGTTTCGGCGTAGGCAGTTTAATCGGCAACATCCTGTGGATCCTTCTGCTGGGCTGGGAGTTGTGCATCACCCACTTAACAATTGGCGCCGTTCTATGCCTGACAATCATAGGCATCCCTTTCGGCATCCAGCATTTCAAGCTTGCTTTGCTCGCCCTGCTGCCTTTTGGAGCGAGAGTCCTTAACCGGCCCGGTATTCTCAAGGCCCCGTAGCAGGGACAATAGCAGGGGGACGGAGTTAGTGCTACATGGTAACATTTGCCGGTGTAGCACTAACTCCGTCCCCCTGCTACGTTACGGTTACAGGAAAAGCAGGCCCAGTGAAATGAATACGCCGGAATAGAGCAGGGCAACAATGCAGTAGCCCATAATATCCTTGGCGTTGAGGCCGGCGATACCCAGGGCAGGCAGGGCCCAGAAAGGTTGAATCATATTTGTCCAGGCATCGCCCCAGGCAATCGACATGGAAGCCCGGGCAGTATCAACACCAAGCTCCATTGCCGCTGGAAGCATAATCGGGCCCTGAACGGCCCACTGACCGCCTCCCGAAGGAACGAAGAAGTTCACAATCCCGGCGCTGATAAAGGCAAAGAACGGAAAACTGAATTCGGTTGAAATATTTACAAACCACTCCGAGATCATTACCGCCAGGCCCGAGCTGACCATCATCCCCATGATCCCGGCATAGAACGGGAACTGCAGGATGATCCCCCCCGAACCCCTTACCGCCTCATACAGGGCAGTAATATAGCGCCGCGGTGTCCAGTGGAAAAGAACACCGGTAAAGAGGAAGAGAAAGTTCACTATGTTCAGGTTTAGTGAACCCCCCGTGCTGAAGTGGTAAATCAGGAATACCGCCGCTCCCACCGCGAGAATCAGCGATATAACCGGGGTGTTTTCGATCTTCTCCGCCGGTGTGGTTACCTGCGGTTTCTCCTCAGTTTCCACTTTAGTTTCAAGCAGGGCAGGATCAATCTCAAA
>SLSE01000045.1 GCA_007130585.1 Syntrophomonadaceae bacterium
AGGATTTCGGTCAGCCTGGCTGCGATAGGATCGAGCCTTAATTCGGAGACATGCTTCCCCCCGGGGCGGCCCAGGTGCGAGGCAAGAGTCAGCCTGGCCCCTTTCTCAACCAGCAGCTCTATGGTGGGCAGCGCCGCCCTGATCCGGCTGTCGTCACGGACACTGCCTTCATCCAGGGGAACATTAAAATCAACTCTCATTAAAACTTTCTTACCGCGCAGATCGATATCTTCAACACACTTCTTCTCAATCAATTCATTTCACCACCTGAACACTCAAGATTTTCGACGTTTATAGGAAGCGGGAATGGAGATTTCTTCCCTATACTTGGCTACGGTCCGTCTCGAAATATCGATGCCTCGCTCTTTAAATATTTCGGCCAGGCGCTGATCACTGTACGGCCTGGCGCCGTCCTCGGCCTCGACCAGTTCGCAGATGAAAGTTTTTATACTGTGCGAAGAATAATCGGTTCCCCCGGCCCCGCTCAGGCCGCTGGAGAAAAAGAACTTGAGGGGAAACATGCCGCGGGGTGTTTGGATGAACTTGTTGGCAGTAGCCCGGCTTACGGTTGACTCGTGAACCCCTACATTTAAAGCAACCTCTTTCAGGGTCAGCGGTTTGAGCTTCTTGATCCCGTGATCGAAAAAAGGACGCTGGATGTCGACAATCTGCTGGGATACTTTATAGAGGGTAAGGCGCCGCTGCTCGATACTGCGGATCAGCCAGAAAGCTTTTTCAATTTTTCTCTTAACAAATGCGGTTACCTGTTCGTCCCCGGCGCTGTTTTTGAGCATTTTCTGGTAAAACGGGCTGATTGTCAGCTGGGGAATGCTGCTGTCATTGCCCATGATCACGTACCTGTCGTCCACTTTTTCTACAATTACATCGGGGATTATGTAACGGGTCTCTTCACCTTCGCCAAAAACAGAGCCCGGTTTCGGATTCAGGGTGCGGATAAAATCAACAGCAGCCCGGACCTCTTCTTCACTCGAACCGAGGCGGGAGGATATATAGCTGTAACGGTTATCGGCGGCGGCGGGAAGATAGTGTCTGACGATATCTTCTGCCAGGGGTGACGCGGAATCAAGTTTCTTCAACTGCAGCATCAGGCACTCCTGCAGATTCCGGCAGCCAATGCCGGCCGGTTCAAGTTTCTGGATTATTCGCAGTCCTGCTTCGAGTTCTTTGACCCCGACACCCAGGGCGGAAGTCAACTCTTCCAGCTCGCCCTGCAGGTAGCCTTTCTGATCGAGGTTGCCGACCAGGTAAGCGGCGGTGCTGTATTCCCGGTTGGAAAGCGGCAGCATGCGCAGCTGCCCGAGGAGGTCTTCGACCATTGTTCCCTCGATACGGGAGCAGTTCTCTATGGCCGATAAATATTCAGAGCTGTCGGGAGATCTCCCCGGCGGGGGGAACCCGGTTTCAAGATCCATGTCACGGAAATACTCTTCCCAGGGAAAATCATCTTTCGCGGCATTTTCTGCGCTTTCCGTTTCCGCCGTTTCGGTTTCTTCTGTTTTTTCGGTATCTTTCGGCTCCGCAACTTCCAGGGCCGGGTTGCTGAGCAGGGCCTCCTGGATATGGTCCTGCAGTTCCATGGCCGAGTACTGGAGCAGGGTTATAGCCAGCTTGAGCTCCGGGGTCATGATCAGCTTTTGGGTCTGTTCCAGCTTCAGGTTGTAGTCAAGCTTCACTGCCTATCCCCTCCGTTGTAGCGCCTGGTTGGGCCAAAGCGGTTACATTACCTATTTCGATGTTATGTCTTTAATTCCTGCAAATTGATTTTACAGATGGCATGATTTTTGCTTGCGGTCGGTAGCGGTCGTTTTATCGAGGATTTTTTCCAGCTGCCTGAACCGGTGGCTCATACCCGACTTGCCGACCGGCGGTTCAATCAGTTCCCCCAGTTCTTTCAGGGAAGCCTCTGGATAACTTTTCCGGATCAGGGCCGCCTCCCGTAAGGCGGGGGTCAGGTTATCGATCCCGATCAGGCGGTCGATACGATCAATTAAATCAAGCTGCTGCTGCGCTGAGGCCACCACTTTTTCCAGGTTGGCCGTTTCGCAGTTAACAAGCCGGTTTACCCGGTTGCGCACGCTTTTAACCACCCGCATGCTCTCCAGTTGCAGAAGGGTATTGTCGGCGCCGATAATCCGCAGGTAGTCGGCCATTGATTCGGCATTTTTAAAGTACAGGAAGGCACTGCCGTTCCTTTTCCTGATCAGGGGATCCAGGCTAAAAGCCTGCAGTGTTTTCCGGTAAACATGGGCATCTTCAACGCTGTTGCAGTTAATTTCGAGGTGGTACCCCGAACGCCCGGAAATGCTGATGCTGCCACCGGCCAGGAAAGCCCCCCGCAGGAAAGCTTTTTTGCAGCAGGTTCTTCTCGGAACAGAGCTGTACAGGCGGGGCAGGCTGAGCTGCCTTCCCGCTTCCTTGAGATCAAGATAAATTAACAGGGCATCAACCTGTTCATGTCCCTGTACGCGGACATAAAAAAGGCTTCTGCGCAGCCGCTTTTCCTGCTGCCTGACTATAGTGGGCGATGCTGCGCCTGCCAGGCGGAGCAGGTTGAAAGACCGGCGGGCGACGGCATAGTCGTCGGCAGCTATACTCAGAATATGGGTATTGTGACGGATAGTAAAATACCCGTTCTTCAGCATCAGAGCTTTTAGCTCCCAGGAACTGCAGCAGAATGATGATTCTTCGTGCCTGGTCAGTTCCTGTTTTACCTGCCTGGTTAAAGCCAATTGCCCGGACGCCTCCTCTCAGCTTTTATTGATATCGCGGTGTTCTACCTGCAGGTTAAAGCGGGAACCCAGCGTCTTACCCAGTTCATCGGCGATAACGACAGAACGGTGCCTGCCGCCGGTGCAACCGATGGCTATAACCAGGCTGGTCTTCCCTTCTTTTACATAGAACGGTATTGAAAACTCCAGCAGGTCTCTGACCCTGGCAAAGTAACCGGCTGTTTCTGTCCAGCGCCAGAGGTAGTCTTTAACCGGTTCTTCTTCGCCGGTTAAAGGTTTCAGATGATCCACATAATGAGGGTTGGGCAGAAAACGCACATCGAAAACCAGGTCGGCATCAGGGGG
>SLSE01000106.1 GCA_007130585.1 Syntrophomonadaceae bacterium
GAAAGCAGCACTCCCTTGCCGAGGGCGGTGGGGCAGGGAAAGAGGACATGCCGGGCATAACTGCCCGTTTTCTTGTCAAGCAGGAAATATTCGCCGCGGCTGGGCTTGATTTTAAAAGAAGGCGGGTTAACCATCTCGTTAACCCTGTCGGCGTACAGGCCGGCGGCATTTACAACATACCCGGCTTTAATTACTTCTTCCCGGTTTCGGCCGCAGGTAAGTTCAAAGCCGCTGCCCGTTTTCGCGATCGCAGAAACCGGCCAGTCGAGTTTAATGACGGCCCCGTTTTCTATTGCGCTTTCGGCAAGAGCGATCGCCAGCAGGTAGGGATCGGTGATTCCCGCCGTGGGGGCGTAAAGGGCGCCCAGGGCGTTATCATTTAAGCCGGGCTCCATGCCGTGCAGTTTATCTTTCCCGACAATTTCCAGGCCGGGAATATTGTTTTCCAGGCCCCGTTCAAAGAGCTCCTGCAGGGTTTCAAGCTCTTCTTCGCTAAAGGCGATCACCAGCGAACCGTTTCGGTGAAAGGGAACGTCGAGTTCGCTGCAGAGATTCCCGAACAGTTTATTTCCCTCTGCGTTTAAAATTGCTTTCAGGGTGCCCGGTTCGGGATCGAACCCGGCGTGTACAATTGCGCTGTTGGCCTTTGTAGCGCCGTTGGCAACATCGCTGTCTTTTTCGATCAGGACCAGCTTCAGATCATACCTGGAAAGCTCGCGGGCCAGCGCAGTTCCCGTGATTCCTGCTCCGATTATAGCTACGTCAAACATCGGCCACCTCCATGGTTGCGGTTATAATGATTATTTCTAGGCCAGGTCTTCAATAAAAGCTCCAATCCGGTCCAGGCCTTCCACAATATTGTCCATCGAGGTGGCAAAGGACAGGCGGATGTAGTCGGGCGACCCGAAGCCGGTGCCCGGCACGACGGCTACCCTGCGGCTATCCAGCAGGTGGGCGGCAAAATCGTCGCTGGCGTATATTTTATCGCCCTTAAAAGATCTGCCTATTGCTTCCGTGACGCTCACGAAGAGGTAGAAAGCCCCCTGCGGTTCCAGGGCCTGCAGCAGCGGCATAGAGCGCACCCGGTCGTACATGTAGCGGCGGCGCTCGTCAAAGGCCAGTCGCATCTCTTCGACGCAATCCTGGGGCCCTTCAAGCGCGGCCAGGGCCGCTTTCTGGGCAATCGTGTTCGGGTTGGAAGCCTGGTGGCTCTGGATGTTGGCCATCACCTTGGCCAGGTCTGGCGTGGAGGCCGTGTAGCCAATCCGCCAGCCGGTCATGGCATAACTTTTGGAAACGCCGTTTACCAGGATAGTCAGGTCGGCGGCCTCGCTGCTGAACGAGGCGATGCTGGCATGACGGCAGCTGCCGTAAATCAGGCTTTCGTAAATTTCATCGGAAATGATATAAATATTGCGCGCGCAGCAAAAATCGGCAATGGCCCGCAACTCCTGCTCGCTGTAGATCTGGCCTGTCGGGTTGGAGGGGCTGTTTAAAACCAGGGCCTTGCACCGGTCGGTGTAAACTTTCTCCAGTTCCGCGGGGGTGGCTTTCAGGTTGTTTTCTTCGGCGGTTTTTACAGGAATGGGCGTCCCGTCGTTTAAGCTGACTAATTCGGGGTACGTGACCCAGTAGGGGATCGGGATAAGCACTTCATCACCGGGATTTAACAGGGCGGTAAAAACGTTGCTCAGGGAATGCTTGGCCCCGTTGCTGACTACGATCTGGCCCGGGTTATAGGTTAACCCGTTTACTGTTTTCAGTTTGGCGGCGATCGCTTCTTTTAGCTCGGGGGTGCCGGCCGCGGGAGTATAGCGGGTGTGGCCCTCGTTAATGGCCCTGATCGCCGCTTCCCTGATATGCAGGGGCGTATCAAAGTCGGGTTCGCCGGCCCCGAAGCCAATTATGTCGATACCCCGGCTTTTCATTTCCTTGGCCTTGCTGTCGATCGCCATGGTTGGTGAAGGGTTAATGCCCAGCGCTTTTTTTGACAACATTTTTATCACCTCTGTTTGATTTTCTCTACTGTATAGGCGGGCGGTATCCAGAGCAGGTCGTTGTCGACCAGCTGCCCGGGGTTTACCGGTAGCTGGCCGATATTTATTTCCCAGTGCAGGTGCGGGCCGGTGGCATACCCGGTCATCCCGACTGTACCGATCTCCTCGCCGCGTTCGATAACCTGTCCTTCTGCAACGGCGATTTCATGCAGGTGCATGTATGTGCTCGACAGGCCCATCCCGTGATCGATAATTACTGTATATCCCCCGGAAAGCAGAAATTCGGACAGCCGGACAATGCCCCTGTTGGGGGCGATGATCGGCTCGCCTTCATCGGCGACTATATCTATTCCGCTGTGCCTGCGGGGCGGGTTGCCGTCAATAATCCTGATCGCGCCGTACCCGGAACTGATCCGTCCTTCCAGGGGGGTGATGAAGCGCTGCAGCCAGAGGGGATAGGGTTCGGTGGTTTCCCTGGCCCGGCGTACTTTTTCTCGGTCTTCAGCGAGGCGGTCCGCGGTCCACCCGGCGGTTGTGCCGGGAGGCATGCTGAAGTATGAAACCCGGAAATCTTTATCGGCAATAATAATTTCCGCCTGCAGATCGCTGCCGGCCCCTCCTCCGGGATCGGTTATCAGTTCCAGGCTGTAGATGCCCGGTTCAGTTTCGTAACTGACTGCTACAATGGCATAAAAAAGGTTCCCCGGCCGGTACTGTTCGGATACTTCTCCCGGGAAATCGAACAAAAGCTCGGCGTTGCTATCCTCCGGCAGGGGGCCGGCCTCTACGATTAAAAAGTCCCCCGGGGCGGGTGCTGCGGGGTGGTAAAGCAGCTCTTCGCCGGGAGTGCCGCCGGAAGAGGGTACATAAAGAGTAACCATCCGGGCCTGTTCTGCACCGGCGTCAAAGCTTACGCCGGTATCCCTGAAGAGTGACAGGTAGGTAAAGACCAGGAGGAATGCGATGGCGAGGTAAAATATGCTCTGACCGGTTTTAAACTTCATATGCCCTCCGAAAAGCAGGAAAAATTCGGATTATCCTGATCAATATTATAAACCATTTTTAGCTAAAAAGCAGGATAGGCGTGGTATTTATA
>SLSE01000091.1 GCA_007130585.1 Syntrophomonadaceae bacterium
GAAATATTCAGGTCCAGGGGCATTGTGGTTGGCTCACCGACTATAAACAGGGGGATCCTCCACTCCATCGCCGCCCTGCTTGAGATGGCCAGGGGGCTGCAGTTCAGGGATAAAAAAGCCGCCGCCTTCGGCTGCTACGGCTGGAGCGGCGAATCTGTCGGGATGATCAACGGCCAGCTGGAGGAAGCGGGATTCGAATTAATAAATGAAGAAGGCCTGAAGGTTTTCTGGAACCCGGACGGGGCGGAAGTCGAAGCGCTGGTAAACTACGGCCGGGAAATCGGAAAAGCCCTGGCCTGAAATTAATTAACAGTCTCAGGGGGCGCGGCATGCCGCGCTCCTTTAATTATTTATAGCGGCCCTGTATCCGGCAGACCCATTCCGATACCATTCCAGAAGATATCGAGCAGCCTTTCAGTTTGTTTTTCGCTGACCTCAATATTGTCGATGATTACCATACCGCCCATTACCACGTAGTTCAGGGCCAGGAAAAGGCGCCCGGCCAGGTCGATATCAATATCGGGACGGATTTCATGTAATTCCACACCTTCTTCTATTAAATCGGTAATACCCCGGAGAAGTTCCCGTCGTCTATCGATAACCCAGACCTGCAGCTCCTGGAAGCTTAAAGGCCGTTCATTAAAAAGCAGGTGCAGCTTGCGCCGGTTGTCTTTAAGCAGCTCGAGGTGCGTTTTCAAAATATCATGCATGGTTTTTTTAACCGATGCTGACCCGGAAAAATGGTGGCGAAATGTTTTAAGATATGTCTCGGCACAATGAGAAAAACTTTCTTTAAAAAGATCTTCTTTGCTGGAGAAATATTCGTATACCGTACCTTTACCGACACCGGCCCGATCTGCGATTTCGGTGATCGTTACCTGGTAAAAGTCTTTATCCATAAAAGTTTCTACTGCTGCCAGGAGAATTTGCTCTTTTTTCGTCCCCGCTGTTTTCTTTTGTTCCTGTTCCCTGGTTTCAGGCATTTACATGGCTCCTTTCCCCTGCAGTTACAGGACTACGCCCGGGATTTCCTGACCTGAAATTCCGAATAGATATATAATAGCTGCTGCGATGATCAATACCACGACCATCCGCAATACCAGCTTTAAGAAAGTCTTATCTTTTTTGCCTGCCAGTCTCCGTTCGGCAGAGCCCGGATCTTCCACCCGGCTGCCGCCGCGGGCTGAATCCGCCCACCCGTTGATGCCGGAGTAACCGCCGGCTGCTGCCGGCAGGGGCTCTGCATGAAGTTCCGCTTCTTCCTGCACGGCCGGTGTGACCCTGGTCACAAGCCTGTAAATTGAAGGAATGGCCAGAAGAAGGAGCACTGTGCCGGTGAGCTGCCCGCCGATTATGGTTATGGCCATCGGCGCCTGGAGCTGGCTGCCTTCCCCGAAACCGAGGGCCAGGGGAAGAAGCCCGAGGCCTGTTGTAGCCGTCGTCATCAGGATAGGCCGCAGGCGTGCCGCTGCACCCTCAATTATCGCTTCTTTCAGGGGAAGCCCGTAAATCCTGCGCTGCTGATTTATAAAATCAACCATTATAATTCCGTCATTAACCAGGATTCCGGAGAGAACCACCATGCCGATCATAGCAGGTATGCTGATATTGTTTCCGGTGAGCATTAACGCTCCTATCGACCCCGCGTACGCCAGGGGCAGGCTGCAGATAATTATAAAAGGATGCAAAAGCGACTCGAACTGGGCCGCCATGACCAGGTATACCAGCAGGGCCGCCATGGCCATTACCAGGTACAGCTCGGACAGCACATCACCCATCAGGTTAAAACTGCCCGCGGGCTTAATTTCGTAACCGGCCGGAAGGGCGATCGCTTCCAGCATTTCGAGCGCTTCTTCCGTGGCAGAACCCAGGTCTACATTGCCGTACTGCATTGAAATCCGCCCGATAACTGACTGGTTCTCCCGGGGTATGCTGCGCGGCCCGAAAGCCTCGGAGAGTTCTGCTACGTCGTTGAGGCGGAGGTATTCTCCGCCGGGAGTATAAAATCCTATATTGCCGAGATCGTTTATCGTCCTGATATCGCTTTTTTCGTAACCTAAAATAATGCTCAGGATCCCGGCATCGGTCTCGATCCTGCTGACCGGAATCCCTTCCAGGGCCTGGCGCAAGGCTGTGGCAACCTGGAATTGGGTAACCCCTTTTTGCAGAGCTTCGCCCTGATCAAGGCGGATGTGGATCTCCGGGCGGCTTTCTTCCAGTGAAGACTGGATATCGCTGAATTGCGGATTGCCTTTCAAAACTGTTACCGCCTGCTCCGAAATCTCCATAACAGTTTCCAGATCAGGGCCGCTTACTGCCAGATCCAGGCTGGTTTCCAGGCCGGCGGTGTCAAGTAAAGACTCCCGCGAAAAAGAGACATCCGCCTGATCCGATACCAGGGAAACATCTCCGCGCAGTTCATCAATAATTTGATCAATCTCCCCGGTATAAACAGGGTCAATTTCAACCCTGATCCGGACCTGGTTTGTAGAGCCACCTCCCCCGGTTAACCCCATGAACCCCGTCCCGCCTATGCTTAACGAGTACGAGGTAATTTCCTCGCGGGTTTCCAGTATTTTTTCGATTTCCGCCCCGTAATCGTCGGTTACTGGCAGGGCAGTACCCGGCGGCAGGCTGGCATTGATCGTAAATGCCGACTCTTCGGTTGGAGGGAACAGTTCGGTTCCCAGCGTCGAATAGCCCAGTATACCCACGCCGACGAAAAGCAGGGCCAAAAGCACCACCCACCAGGGGCGCCTGACAGCGAAGCCAAGCGCTTTGCGGTAAGACGGGTAGCTCTGGAGGCGGGCCTGACCGGCTTCTTTCCGGCTGCGCCTGCGCAGCGAACGCGAGGCAAGCAGGGGGATAACGGTGAGGGCAACAAGCAGGGAGGCTAAAATTGCACAGGCCACGACCAGGGCAAATTCCCAGAAGATCTGGCCGGCCAACCCGCTTAAAAATACCACGGGGAAAAAGACGCTGATGGTAGTCAGGGTCGATGCCGTAATTGCGCCGGCAACTTCACGCGCTCCGTTAACGGAGGCATCGGCAGGAGATTCGCCCAGCTGGTAAC
>SLSE01000036.1 GCA_007130585.1 Syntrophomonadaceae bacterium
CAGAAATTTTCGGGATAACGGGGGGTGACGTCCCTGTAATGTTCTTTAAGGATCTGCATGTCGGCTTTAAAATCGCCGCTGGGCATAAAGCCGGGGCCAAAAACAGCTTCTTTTTTTGAGTAGTCAAGATGGCTTAAGTAGATGGGCACTTCAGCCTTGAGGGCGGCATAATAAAAGCCTGTTTTCCATTTACAGGCCCGTTTCCTGGTTCCTTCAGGGGTGATTAAAACTGCCATTCTTTGATTGGTGTTCCTGATTACATCAGCAATGGCATCTACCATGGTATTATGTTTGGTCCTGTCCACACCCAGGGCTCCGGCAGACAGCAAAATGTTTTTTAGCGGAAAACGCCTGAGCCACTCTTTTTTAATTAAAAACCTGATCGGAAGCTTCATTTTATAAAAACCGCCCATGGCAATCAGCAGGTCCAAATTACTGGTATGCGGGGCGCCGACAACTATACATTTTTCCACATCATCGGGCAACCTGCCTTTAAGTTTCCATCTTCCCACAGTAAACAAAAAAATGGCCAAACACTTAAACAAATCAATACCTCCTCTTATATAATGCAGTATTTTGCTTCCGTTAACAGCAGGTAAAGATCCTTTATAGCACAGAGATATTAAAGATATTTTAACATTACCGCC
The DNA here is from genome assembly GCA_007130585.1 of Syntrophomonadaceae bacterium. Taxonomy (GTDB): domain Bacteria; phylum Bacillota; class Dethiobacteria; order DTU022; family DTU022; genus T3SED10-7. Next base: position 648 of record SLSE01000036.1, read on the forward strand.
GGTCATTACAAGTGGTGGAGGCGAATTTACCCGGCTTATTAACAAAAACAACTGCGGTGGTGTTTGTTTACTGCGGACCTTTTGAGCTATAATCGACCTTGAGGGGTGAGTTAATATGGGTAACCAGGTTACTGCCCGCCTCCTGAGCAGTGAACAGCTTGAATTTATGAAAGAAAAACTGGAAACTGTCCTGGCGGATAAAGGGGTTAAAATTGAACACCCCGCAGTCCTTCCGCTTGTTGAAAAGGCCGGGGCGGAGGTTTCCGGCAGCCGGGTGCGCTTTCCCCGCCGCCTGATTGAAGAAACACTTAAGAAAGTGCCGGCCGGCTTTACACTGGCCGGCAGGGACAGCCGGTATGACCTGAGGCTGCCTCACCCGGAAAATCTTTTTTATACCCGGACCTGCACGGGAGCGCTTAATTACTGCTCGGAAAACAATGACTATCATCCTGTGACTCTTAAAGAGGCCGCAGAGTTTACCCTGCTCAGCAGTCACCTCGACAGGATCGATTATTGCTCACTGCCTTCTGTCCGCTCTCCGGATGTTCCCCCGCCAACTACTGATATTCACACGCTGCGGACGGTATTGAATAATACCACCAGGCACGTCTGGGTGCAGCCGTATGAAAAAGAAAACGTCAGCTACCTGATCGACGCTGCCGGGGCGGTGGTGGGTGGAAAAAGCAACCTTAAAAACAGGCCGGTTATCAGCATGATTGCCTGTTCCAATACTCCCCTGGAGTATAAAAGCATGGACCTGGAAGTTATCCTGCAGTGCTGCAGGTACGGAATTCCCATCCAGGCCTGTGCCCTGCCGACAGGCGGGGCCAATGCTCCTGTTACCCCGCAGGGGCTGGCCCTCCTCGCTGCCGTTGAGGTCATGGCCATTGTCCTGATGGCCCAGATGATTGAACCGGGCACACCCGTGGTGGCCACCCCGCTGCCCTTTTCTTTAGACATGGCTACAACATATACTCTCCAGGCGCCGGTGGAAGTGACTCTATGCAGAATGGCTGCCGTACAGCTATTTGCTGAAGGGTACGGAATTCCCGCTCATACATACGGAACCGGATCGGACAGCATGAGCCTGGATGGCCAGAACATGATTGAACGCACATCCACAGCCCACCTTGTGGCCCTGGCCGGCGCTTCGGTGCTGGGCGGGGCCGGACAGCTGGAAGTAGCCAAAACAATCAGCCCCCTGCAGCTTATTATAGACAATGATATCTTTATTATGGCCGGGCGGTTAAAAGGTGGGCTTGAGGTAAACGAAGAAACGCTGGCCTTCAATGAAATCATGGGCCTGACAGGCAGGGAGGCTTTTATCTCAATGGAGCATACCCTGAAGTATTTCCGCGAAACTTTCCGTCCCCGGACATTTTTCCGGGATTCGCGGCGTGCCTGGGAGGAGCTCGGCTCAAAAGGACTGGTGGAAAGGAGCAGGGATATATATAATTCCATTCGCCAAAATTACAACGATCTCAGCCTGCCGGAAGATGTTTCGCAGGAAATAGCAGGAATTATACGGCGAGCCGACAAAGAACTAAGCGGATTGTAACCTAACCTGGCAGCCGGAATTCACTGAAAATCATTTAAAGCTTATTCCACGGGGGGCGCTGAATATGAAAAACAGATCCGGACAGTACAGGATTACCGAAAAATGGTGGCTGGCTTTAATAGTCCTTTTCTACGCGCTGTACAACATTCCATACTTTCCCGAATACGGCGATTCCACTGCTGCGCTGTGGCATGGAGCGCTTACCCTGGTTCCGCTCTGGATCATTGTTTATGCCGGCCTTTTCAAATTAAACAGGCAGAGAAAACTGGACCATGAAGCTATCAGCCGGGAATTCAGCGAAGAAGGGGAGGACACAGGCAATGTTAAATAGTGTCACGGTATGGTCTGCCCTGATAATCTACAGCTTGCTGGTTGCCGCCCTGGGAATTTACGCCTGGCGTAAACAGCAGGTCAGAACAACCCGGAATTATTACACCGGCAAAGGTTCGATCAGTTCCCTGGTCCTGGTGATGACATATATCGCCTCTTTAATGAGTACCTGGGTTTTTTTTGCCGGGCCGGGCGGGTATTACCGGGGCGGCTTTTCTTTTTACCTATCAGAGTTAAGCTATATACCCCTCTTCCCGGTTGTTGCCTATTTTGTAATGAATAAAGTGTGGATGCTGAATTCTGAAAGAGGCTATACTACCCCGGCCGATGTCTATGACGATCGTTTTCGCAGCCCGCTGTTAAGGGTGATTCTTGCCGTGGTTTTTCTCGCCGCTTCTTTTCCCTACGTAGCGTCCGTTCTTGTCGCCGGGGGGCGAGCGGCGGCAATAGCCAGCGGGGGCGCCATAGCGGACAGTACAGTAATAGTAATCATGACAGTCGTTATGCTGGTTTACGTAATCCTGGGCGGAATGCGGTC
>SLSE01000095.1 GCA_007130585.1 Syntrophomonadaceae bacterium
CGTGAACATGGACATAGAACTGATTACCCCGATTGCCATTGAAGAAGGCGTCCGTTTCGCTATCCGCGAAGGCGGCCGCACGGTGGGCGCCGGCGTGGTCACGGCAATTAACGAGTAACATAAAAGCGGATCAACGGAATTCATTAAGGTTAGGGGGCGGGCCATTACCCTGCCCCCTAATTGTGCCAGAAGATTGACAATCCTGAACTTGCTGTGATAAATTGTTAGTTACGAGTTCAAGAGGCAGGTGGAAGAGGTAAATGCGAGTGACAGTACATTTAGCCTGCGCGGAATGCCAGGAGCGGAACTATACGTCCCGCAAGAACAAGCAAAACAACCCGGACCGTATTGAGATGAAAAAATACTGCAGCCGTTGCAAGACTCATACTCTGCATAAAGAGACCAAGTAAAACCAACCTCAACAGGTTGACGGGAAGAGGTAATTTATAAATGCGTTTTTTTAAGCGAATCGGAAAGTTTTTACAGGAGGTCAGGAACGAGTTAAAGAAGGTAAACTGGCCGACAAAGCGTGAGTTTACTGTTTTTACCGGGATTGTCCTATCGGCTGTAATTGTAATCGGTATCTTCTTCTGGATTATGGACAGCGCATTTTTCGCTGTGCTGCAGCTGGTCATTCGCTAATCTGCCGGCTTTAAAGGCTTTAAAAGGAGTGTGACCGGGAGTGCAGATGCATTCCCCTTGCTATGAGCACTGAAACTGATACCGGGAATGTTCCCGGAAACGGCAACGAGGAAACCATCAGCGGAACCGAAACAGAAAACGAAACCGAAGAGAGTACGGTTTTAAAAGAGTGGTATGTTATCCATACCTACGCGGGCTATGAAAAACGGGTAAAAACCAACCTGGAGCGCCGTGTTGATTCAATGGATATGAAGGATAAGATATTCAGGATCATGGTTCCCACTGAAAAGGAAATTACCAGCCGCAGCGGTCAAAAAAGAACTGTAGAGAAAAAAGTTTTTCCCGGGTATGTTCTGGTTGAAATGGTAATGGACGATGATTCCTGGTACGTGGTTCGCAATACGCCCGGCGTAACGGGTTTTGTCGGGCCCGGTTCCAAGCCGGTACCCCTTAGCGAAAAAGAGATTACCCATATACTGCGCCAGGTCGGCGTGGTGGAAGGCAAACCGCGCATTGATTTCGACGTTAACCAGGTTGTCCGCGTGGTCAGCGGTCCCTTTAAGAACTTCGAGGGCAAAGTGGAAGAGATTAACCAGGAAAAAGGTACTGTTAAAGTATCCGTATCTATGTTTGGGCGCGAAACGCCGGTGGAACTGGAGTTTCACCAGGTGATAAAATTTTAATCAGCGCTGTACTGCCTGCAGAGGCTTAGCTACAGCCGGGAGGTTTGTTTAATGGCCAAGAAGAAAAAAATTATCGGAATGACAAAACTGCAGATACCGGGCGGCAAGGCAACCCCCGCACCCCCGGTAGGTCCTGCCCTCGGACAGCATGGTGTTAACATCATGGCTTTCTGCAAAGAATTTAATGAGCGGACAGCCTCGGACGCCGGCTTGATTATTCCGGTTGAACTGACCGTTTACGAGGATCGCTCCTTTACCTTTATTACCAAGACCCCTCCGGCAGCCGTGCTCCTGAAAAAAGCCGTCGGCCTGGAAAAAGCTTCGGGAGAACCGAACAGGGTCAAGGTGGCGACAATATCAAGAGACAAGGTGAAAGAGATTGCCTCTCAGAAAATGGAAGATTTGAATGCTTACGATGTAGACTCGGCCGCGAAGATAATTGAAGGTACCGCCCGGAGCATGGGCATTGTTGTCGAAAAATAATTATTTTAATAAAGTGGGAGAGCTTATCGCTCGCTGACCACGGGAGGTTTGAAAGCAAATGGCTAAAAAGGGAAGAAAGTACCAGGAAGCGCGCAGTTTATTTGACCGGGAGACGAAGTATGAACCGGAAGAAGCCCTGCGTTTGATCAAGGAGATGAGTAAGCGCTCCTTTGATGAGACAGTCGAACTGGCAGCCCGCCTGGGCGTTAACCCGAAACACGCCGACCAGCAGGTACGCGGTTCGGTAGTTTTGCCGCACGGAACGGGTAAGGCTTTAAAGGTCGCTGTTTTTGCCAAGGGCGAAAAGATCAGGGAAGCTGAAAATGCCGGCGCTGATCATGCGGGTTCCGATGAGCTGGTGGCCAGGGTCCAGGAAGGCTGGATGGATTTTGATGTTGCCGTAGCCACCCCGGATATGATGGGTTCTGTCGGAAAGCTCGGTAAAGTCCTGGGGCCCCGCGGTTTGATGCCTAACCCGAAAAGCGGCACAGTAACCTTTGATATTGAAAAAGCTGTAAATGAAATCAAGGCCGGTAAAGTTGAATACAGGACCGATAAAGCAGGCAATGTTCATGTGCCGATCGGGAAAGTTTCCTTTACCCTGGAGCAATTGCTTGAAAACTATAACACTTTAGTGGAGGCCCTCATTAAAGCCCGCCCGACAGCAGCGAAGGGTCAGTACATCAGAAATTTAACAGTCAGCACAACAATGGGGCCCGGCGTTAAAACCACCCCGGGGGCTGAAGCAAAGGTTTAAAGAAAAGCTGAAAGCCGGCATAAATACCGGGTGTTTTTGTGAGATAAGAACTGCATGCCAACAACTGAATAACCTTTTCCGCAGACAACCGGCACTTATCGTTTAATGGCCTCACGGGGGCCGCCTGTTTAGGAAAAACTTTTTTGTTCCAACCGCTTTTTGTACGGTTGCAACGGGGTTTTCTGTCTGCGGGAAACCCCGTTTTCTATTTGTCAGATGCAGTTTCAGAAGGAGGTGAACTGATTGATTACCAGAGAAGCCAAGGAAAAAATGATGGAAGAGATAACCGAAGCGCTTGAGAAGGCGGAACTGGTTGTGGTTACTGATTACAGGGGTTTAAATGTGCAGTCTATTAACAGGCTGCGCGGCGAGCTCAGGAAAGAAGACTGTCAGTACCGGGTAACCAAGAACACCATGAATCGTTTGGCTGCCCGCAGGGCAGGGCTGGAGGAACTGGAAGATTTTTTTGAAGGTCCGGTCGCAATCGCCTATTCAAGCGCCGATCCCGTTGCGGCAGCCAAGGTATTCAAGGAATTTGCCAGGGAGAATGAAAACCTGGTTGTAAAGGGAGGCATGCTTTCCGGGCAGCTGTTGGATCCTGCCGCGATTAAAGCTCTCGGGGAGATACCGCCCCGTGAAGTTCTCCTGGCCCAGGTGGTCGGCGGCTTCCAGGCGCCGATTTCCGGCCTGGTTGGAGTGCTGCAGGGAACCATGCGCCAGCTGGTATATACCCTGGATGCAGTCAGGCAGCATAAGGAAAGCGCGTGATAGCAGCCGGGAAAGGAAATCCGGCCCGGTAAGAAGTGAGCAGTTCCGCGCGGGATACTGGAAAAAAAGACGGGACAGGCCGGCGGCAGCATGGCGGATTCCCGGAAATAAAAATTAATTTAATATGAAGGAGTTAAAAGGAAAATGGCAAAAGGCGAGAACAAGGTAAATGAAATCATGGAACTTGTAAAAGGAATGACAGTCCTCGAGCTTTCCGAACTGGTAAAAGCCCTGGAAGAAGAGTTTGGCGTTACGGCAGCGGCCCCGGTTGCTGCGGCAGCACCTGCGGCCGGCGCAGAAGCCGCCGAAGAAGAAGAAAAGGATGAGTTTGATGTAGTTCTGACTTCATCTGGCGAGAAGAAGATCCAGGTGATCAAGGTTGTCCGTGAGATTACAGGCCTGGGCCTTAAAGAAGCAAAAGCCCTGGTTGACGAAGCCCCGGGCAATGTCCAGGAAAAAGTCAGCAAAGAAGACGCAGAGGCAACAAAAGCAAAAATCGAAGAAGCCGGCGGAACAGTCGAACTTAAGTAGCGCGGTTACGCTTTACAAAAAGAGCGGGGAGTGCGTTTTAACCGCACTCCCTTTTTCATTGCCGTCGCAAGCCGGAAAAAATTCCCGCATCGCCAATTGCAAACCTAAAATATTTTAATATCCCATTGACATGCTTATTTCCTTATGATAATATCTAAAGATGTCTAGTACTACCACTATGTTTAATTTTAGAGCAATTCGATCAGCCTTCTCAATAATGACATACCCATAATAGGAGTAACAAAGGTTAAGTGTTGATATGTGATTTTTGCCTGTTATTTTTCCGGTTTTAAATCATAAACCAGGTATCGGGGGAGTGATTTTTTTTAATGTCCATCAGTATTGCATCAGGCAAAAGCAACCGTCGTTCTTTTGCCAGGATCACCGAAGTTCTGGATTTACCGAACTTAATTGAAGTGCAGCGCAGTTCCTTTGAATGGTTTTTAAACCAGGGCCTGAAAGAAATATTTGAAGACTTTTCACCAATCCAGGATTTTACAGGAAACCTTGTCCTGCAGTTTTACGACTACACGCTGGGAGAAGCCAAGTATTCAGTCGAAGACTGCAAGGAACGGGATGCAACTTACGCCGTCCCGTTGAAAGTAAGGGTTCGCCTGATTAACCAGGAAACAGGTGAGGTCAAAGAGCAGGAAGTGTTCATGGGAGATTTCCCGATGATGACCGAGAACGGCACCTTTATTATTAACGGCGCCGAGAGGGTCATTGTCAGCCAGTTGGTACGGTCGCCGGGCGTCTATTTCAAAAAGCAGCCCGACCCGACCGGCGCTACCGGAAAAGAGTTGATCAGCTCTACCATTATACCCAACCGGGGCACATGGCTTGAATTCGAGACCGATGTTACCGAAGGTGTCTATGTGCGTGTTGACCGGACCAGGAAGATACCCGTGACAGTTCTTTTGCGGGCAATCGGCTACGGCAGTGACGAAGAAATCAGGGAACTCCTTAACAATGACCGGCGGCTGGACGAAATTTTCGATAAGGATCATACCGATTCCACGGAATCGGCCCTTCTCGAAATATACAAACGTCTGCGCCCCGGTGAGCCGTTGAACGTGGAAAATGCCCGTTCGCTTTTTGAATCGCTTTTCTTCGACGGCAAGCGCTATGATTTCGCCCGGGTAGGCAGGTATAAAGCCAACAAGAAGCTGTCGATGACCAACCGGCTGTTCGGCCAGGAACTGGCCGAAGATGTTAGGGACCCCGTTAGCGGGGCGGTTCTCTATCCAGCGGGCACGGTAGTTGACGAAGACGCGGCCCGTGTTATTGACGAGCACAATATCCAGAGGACCAAAATCAGGCATCGCGATGAATCGCACCTGGTAATCAGCAACGGTGGTGTCGATCTTTTAACCAGGCACCTGGTTCGGTCAGATATTGTCGCTACGGTAAACTATATTTTAAATCTTTTTGACGGTATCGGCCAGATTGATGACATCGATCACCTGGGCAACCGGCGCCTGCGCAGCGTGGGCGAGCTCCTGCAGAACCAGTTCCGGATCGGCCTGTCGCGGATGGAAAGAGTGGTCCGCGAGCGGATGACAATCCAGGATGTCGAAGCGATTACGCCCCAGGCCCTGATTAACATCAGGCCGGTGATTGCCTCTATTAAGGAATTTTTTGGCAGCAGCCAGCTGTCCCAGTTTATGGATCAAACCAACCCCCTGGCCGAGCTTACTCATAAACGGCGCCTTAGCGCTCTCGGACCGGGCGGTTTAAGCCGTGAAAGGGCAGGTTTTGAAGTGCGCGATGTGCACCACTCGCACTACGGCCGGATTTGCCCGATCGAAACCCCCGAGGGGCCGAATATCGGCCTGATCGGTTCGCTCGGCACCTATGCCCGCATTAATGAGTACGGCTTTATTGAAACCCCTTACCAGCGGGTGGATAAAAAAGAGGGGCGGGTAACTTCAGAGATTGTCTACCTGACGGCAGACGACGAAGACCGCTTTGTAATTGCCCAGGCCAACGCCATCCTTGATGGCGAAGGCTATTTTGTCAGCAACCGCGTAACCTGCCGCTACTATTACGATACGGTTATGCGTCACCCGAATGAAGTTGATTACATGGACGTTTCGCCAAAACAGCTGGTCAGCGTGGCGACAGCTCTGATTCCCTTCCTGGAAAACGACGATGCCAACCGGGCCCTGATGGGCGCCAACATGCAGCGCCAGGCTGTTCCCCTGCTTAAGGCTGAAGCTCCCCTCGTAGGAACCGGCCTTGAATACAAGGCGGCCGTCGATTCGGGAGCGGTGGCTGTATGCCTCTCCGATGGCGAAGTTGTCCGTGTTACCAGCAATGAGATCATCGTCCGCCGCGACGATGATGAGCAGGGTCAAAATTATTTTATTAACGGGCGCACCAGGGAGCGTTTTGAGACCGACCGGCGCCCCGGCTTTGATGGCGGACTGGACATTTACACCCTGCAGAAGTTTAAACGTTCCAACCAGGGAACCTGCGTTAACCAGCATCCGACTGTGCAGCGTGGCCAAAAGGTAAAATACGGCGATGTGCTGGCCGACGGCTCCTGCACCAGCCAGGGTGAGATGGCCCTGGGACGTAATGTGCTGGTTGCTTTCATGCCCTGGGAAGGCTATAACTACGAGGATGCCATCCTGATCAGCGAAAAGCTGGTCAAGGAAGATGTATATACCTCAATTCATATTGAAGAGTACGAATCCGAGGCCAGGGATACCAAGCTCGGGCCGGAAGAGATTACCCGCGATATTCCAAACGTGGGAGAGGAAGCTTTAAAGGATCTCGACGGGCGCGGCATAATCCGCATTGGCGCGGAAGTAAGAGCCGGGGATATCCTGGTTGGCAAGGTCACCCCCAAGGGAGAAACCGAGCTGACCGCCGAAGAGCGCCTGCTGAGAGCAATTTTTGGAGAAAAGGCCCGCGAAGTGCGCGATACATCCCTGCGCATCCCCCACGGGGCCTCAGGTATTGTTGTTGATGTAAAAGTTTTCAGCCGCGAAGAAGGCGACGAACTTTCACCCGGCGTAAACCAGCTGGTACGGGTCTACGTTGCCCAGAAGCGCAAGGTTTCCGAGGGCGACAAAATGGCCGGCCGGCATGGAAACAAGGGGGTTATCGCCCGGATTTTACCGGAAGAAGACATGCCGTTCCTTCCTGACGGCGAACCTCTTGACATTGTCTTGAACCCCCTCGGGGTGCCTTCACGAATGAATATCGGGCAGGTTTTGGAAGCCCACCTCGGCTGGGCAGCCAAAACGCTCGGCATCCAGATTGCCTCGCCTGTTTTTGACGGGGCCAGTGAAGAGGATGTCTTCGCCGCATTTCGGGAAGCCGGTCTTCCGCCCAACGGCAAAACCGTTCTTTATGACGGCCGGACGGGGGAACGTTTTGATGAGGAAGTTACCGTGGGTTATGTCTACATGCTGAAGCTGGCTCACCTGGTGGATGATAAAATCCATGCCCGTTCCACCGGACCGTACTCCCTCGTTACCCAGCAGCCGCTTGGCGGTAAAGCCCAGTTCGGCGGCCAGCGCTTCGGGGAAATGGAAGTCTGGGCCCTGGAAGCTTACGGTGCCGCCTATACACTGCAGGAGATACTGACGGTCAAGTCCGACGATGTAGTCGGAAGGGTTAAAACCTACGAGGCCATTGTCAAGGGCGAAAATATTCCCGAGCCCGGAGTTCCCGAATCATTCAAGGTTCTGGTCAAAGAACTGCAGAGTCTCTGCCTTGATGTTAGGGTGCTCAGCGAGGAAACAGGGGAAGTGGAAATCAAGGAAGGCGATGACGATGCAGATTATCGCCGCCTGGACGTTAATATTGAAGGTATGGAATCGGATGAAGACGATCTCGATCGCTTTATATACCGTAAAGAGCCTTCTGAAGCAGTGAAGGATGAAAAAGTAAAAGCTGGACCCGCTAAAGAAGAACCTGGAGCCGCTAAAGAAGAAGCGGAAGTAGAAAGTGGCGAAGATGAGGAAAAGAAACTTGAAACCTACGCCCTCGGCGATCAGGACCTGGAAGAGGAAGTCGTGATGCCGGTGGAAACCCGGGGAGAAGAAGTAGAGGAAGTATCCCTGGACCAGCTTGAGGAGTTTGAAGGCGAAGAAGACGAGGAAGATGCCGAAAATACAGGTATTCCGAAACAGAAGCGTTCTTCAAAGAAAAAAGCCATCGAAGAAGAACCTTACGACGAGGCCGAAGAGCTGGAAGAAGACGAAGAAGAAGGCAGTTACTAACAGTACTCGCGAAGTTTGGCGAAAGGAGAGATCTTTTTGTTGGATGTAAATAATTTCGATGCCTTGAAAATCGGTTTGGCATCATCAGAAAAGATCAGGGCCTGGTCGAGGGGTGAGGTTAAAAAGCCCGAAACCATTAACTACCGGACCCTTAAACCGGAACGGGAAGGTCTTTTCTGTGAAAAGATCTTTGGTCCGCAGAAAGACTGGGAATGTCACTGCGGAAAATATAAGCGGGTCCGCTACCGCGGGATTGTCTGCGATCGCTGCGGGGTTGAAGTAACCAGGGCCAAAGTGCGCCGTGAGCGGATGGGTCACATCGAACTGGCCGCCCCGGTGTCGCATATCTGGTACTTCAAGGGAATTCCCAGCCGCATGGGGCTGCTGCTCGACATGTCGCCGCGCGCCCTGGAAAAAGTGCTTTATTTCGCTTCCTACGTGGTTATAGATCCGGGCGATACTTATCTGAGCGACAAGCAGTTGTTGACAGAAGTAGAATACCGCGAGTATTTTGAAAAATACCAGGCTCTTTTTAAGTCAGGCAAAGGATTTAAAGCTGAAATGGGAGCTGAAGCGATTAAGAAATTGCTCGGCGCCCTTGACCTCGATAAGATTGCCGAAGAACTGCGCGAGGAACTGGTTACAACGAGCGGTCAGAAAAAAGTGCGCGCCATCCGGCGCCTGGAAGTAGTGGAAGCATTCCGCCAGTCGGGAAACGATCCGTCCTGGATGATCCTGGACGGCATCCCGGTTATTCCGCCCGACCTGCGCCCCATGGTTCAGCTGGACGGCGGGCGCTTTGCCACATCCGACCTAAACGATCTTTACCGCAGGGTAATCAACCGCAACAACCGCCTGAAGCGTCTTCTTGACCTGGGAGCTCCGGACATCATTGTCCGCAACGAGAAGCGGATGCTGCAGGAAGCGGTCGATGCCCTGATCGACAACGGCCGCCGCGGCCGCCCGGTAACCGGCCCCGGTAATCGCCCCCTGAAATCACTCAGCGACATGCTGAAAGGGAAGCAGGGACGTTTCCGTCAGAACCTGCTTGGTAAGCGGGTTGACTATTCCGGGCGCTCGGTAATTGTGGTCGGCCCGGAACTGAAGCTTTACCAGTGCGGCCTGCCCAAGGAAATGGCCCTGGAGCTTTTTAAACCTTTTGTAATGAAGCGCCTGGTCAGCGACGGGCTGGCCCATAATATCAAGAGCGCCAAGCGGATGGTTGAAAAAGTGCGTCCTGAAGTCTGGGATGTGCTTGAAGAAGTGATCAGGGATCACCCTGTCCTCTTGAACCGCGCCCCCACCCTGCACCGCCTGGGGATCCAGGCCTTTGAACCGGTGCTGGTAGAGGGCCGCGCCATTCAGATTCATCCCCTGGTTTGCGCCGCCTACAATGCCGACTTCGACGGAGACCAGATGGCCGTACACGTGCCTCTTTCGGCGGAAGCCCAGGCCGAGTCCCGCCTGCTGATGCTTTCGGCGCACAATATTCTGAACCCGAAAGAAGGTCGTCCTGTAACAACGCCGACCCAGGACATGGTGCTCGGATGTTACTACCTTACTCTTGAAAAAGAAGGCGCCATGGGAGAGGGCAAGGTATTCCCCAACCCCGAAGAAGCGCTTACCGCCTACAACCTGGATTACCTGAGCCTGCATGCCCGCATTTTCATTCGCGCTTCAGGCTTTAAAGGGCGCGACTTTGTGCGCCGTAAAAAATACCTGCTTACCACAGTCGGCAAGCTGATCTTTAATGATGTATTTCCCATGGATTTCCCGTACATCAACAATGCCGACTTTAATGAATCGCTGCCCGAGGAAAGTTTTGTCCCGCTGAAAAACTTCAATCCGCCGAAGGCTCTTGCCGGGCTGCCGCGGAACAGGGCTGTCAAAAAGGATTTTCTTGCCGAACTGATCGCCCGCTGCTACAGGCTTTATGGCAACACCGGTACAGCGGAAATATTGGATAAAGTTAAAACGCTTGGTTTCCATTATGCTACCCGGGCCGGCGTCACCGTAGCCGTCAGTGATATAGAAGTCCCGCCGCAAAAGCAGGCTCTGCTGTCAGCGGCCGAAGAAAAGGTGGAAGCTACAGAGGAACAGTTTGCCCACGGTCTGATTACTGAAAAAGAACGCTACGACCGGGTTATTGAAGTGTGGAGCAAGGCCAAGGAGGATGTAACTGCCGCCCTGATGGAAGGTCTTGACGAACTGAACCCCATTTTCATGATGGCCCAGTCCGGAGCCCGCGGTAACGAGTCGCAGATTACCCAGCTGGCCGGCATGCGCGGCCTTATGGCCGACCCGGCCGGGCGGATCATCGATATACCGATCAAGGCTAATTTCCGTGAAGGGCTTACTGTGCTCGAGTACTTCATCTCCACCCACGGCGCACGTAAAGGACTGGCTGATACAGCCCTGAAAACTGCCGACTCCGGCTACCTGACCCGCAGGCTTGTTGATGTGGTACAGGATGTAATTGTCCGGGAGGACGATTGCGGCACAGGGCAATCTATCGGGTTAAGCGAGTTTATCGACAGCGAAGAAGGGCTCGAGGACGCCGTCAAGAGGGTGATTGGCCGCTACACGATGGAGCCCGTCTACCATCCCGAATCGGGAGAGGTTTTGATCGAGGGCAATACCCTGATCACTGAAGAAATGTCCCGGCAGATAGCCGAGCTCGATATAAGCGAAGTGCGTTTCCGTTCAGTCCTGACCTGTAAAACCCGGCATGGAGTTTGTGTCAGGTGCTACGGCCGTGACCTGGCCAGCGGCAAGATCGTTGATGTCGGCGAAGCAGTTGGTATTATTGCCGCCCAGTCGATCGGTGAACCCGGCACCCAGCTGACAATGAGGACTTTCCATACCGGCGGGGTGGCCGGCGACGACATTACCCAGGGTCTGCCCAGGGTAGAGGAGCTTTTTGAGGCGCGCAAACCGAAAGGCCAATCGATCATTGCGGAGATTGCCGGTGAAATAGAAGTCATTGAAACCCGCTACAAGCGCGAGATCAGGCTCAGCTCCGAGCACGGGGAGTCAAGGGTTCACCCCATCCCCTACGGGGCGCGGATCAAGGCGGAAAGCGGACAAAAAGTAAACGCCGGCGACGAGTTGACCGAGGGTTCGATCAACCCGCACGAACTGTTAAAGGTAAAAGGCGTGCGCGGCGTTCAACTCTACCTGCTCAAGGAAGTGCAGTGGGTTTACAGGATGCAGGGTGTTGATATCAGCGATAAGCATATTGAAATCATCGTCCGCCAGATGCTCAAGAAAGTCAAGGTGGAAGATCCCGGCGATACGGAACTTCTGCCCGGCGGCATGCTCGACAGCTATGTATTCGAAGCCATGAACGACAGGATTGTGGAAGAAGGAGGCCAGCCGGCCAAGGCCCGGGCCCTGCTGCTCGGGATCACCAAGACATCCCTGGCGACAGAGTCTTTCCTTTCCGCAGCTTCATTCCAGGAGACAACACGCGTCCTGACCGAAGCTTCGATCAAAGGGCGCCAGGATCAGCTCCTGGGTCTGAAAGAGAATGTAATTATCGGTAAACTGATTCCGGCCGGAACAGGGATGACCCGCTACCGCAACATCGAGGTTCGTCCCGTGGGCCAGGAGCCCGAAGCGGAAGAAGCAAAACAACCCGAGGCCGACCTTGATCTTGACAGTGAAGAAACAGCAATGGTTTCGAG
>SLSE01000041.1 GCA_007130585.1 Syntrophomonadaceae bacterium
GCCTGATCCCGGATGCGTAACCGGCCGCTTGTGAATGTTTTAATTATTCTTAACTCTTGACAGATTGTCGCGGTTAAAGTATACTAAAGCCATAGACATAATATTATAAAATTCCAGGGAGGTATGATCAATGTATAACTCGAACAAACAGGAAATTGAATGCCCATCTTGTAAAAAGAGTTTCTTTCCCGAGCACCGGGTAGCCCGCAAAACTATTTGTGGAGAAGAATTGGTCTGTACACCGCCGGAGGAAAAGTATAAGGCGCCTGACTGCGTGGTATATGAATTTTGCTCAAATGAATGTGCTGATCAGTTTGCTGCAAAGCTGCCTACCTGTGAATATATTCCGGGCTGGAAGCGGCTCATGGTAAAAATTAATAAGGTTAGCAGTGAAAGCGGGATTGCCGGTACAAAAACGCATAAATTGTATAAACACGGCAAATAAGGGTTAAACAAAACAAAAGCCCGGGCATGTTTGCCGCCGGGCTTCTGTGCCGGCAGAAGTAGATTTTATATAAAAACATAATAAAGATTTTTCGATGGCGGCATCCGTCCTGTTTGAGGAATGCCGCCATCGTTATTCCTGCCTGTATGGGAGACGTTATTGAAGGTTCTTTACCGGATGCCGGTTTCCGGCCTGTTTTGGCAGAGAGCGGGACCGGCTTGAGCGGTGAACAGAAAATATGATAAGCTTATTATATAAGCGATCATGCAGGCTGTATGCCGCCTGGTCATGGTTCGGGAGGGAGTGATTTCAGGCGTGAAGAAATATCCTGGTCTGGCAATTGTACTCGCCCTGACCGCCATGGTAGCACTGGCGGCGGGCTGCGCGGAAGAGGAAGAGGAAATAGGAACCGAAAAGGTATTACTGTTTTTCGGTGACACGGAGGCTATTGAAACCGGGGAGCCCGGCAGGTTTGGTTATGTTACCCCTGTAGAACGCGAAGTAACCGCCTATGAGGACCGGGAGATGCTTATAGCAGAGGTGCTGGAAGCCTTATTTGAAGGCCCGGTCCCGGACGAGGAAGGTGTTTCTGCGGTCGTCCACGATGATGTGAGAGTTATCAGCGTGGAAATTGATGAAGACAACGTGGCCGTGGTCAATATAAGTGAAGAGATGTTTGGCGAGGAATGGCCGGGCGGTTCGCTGACCGGGGAAGTTTTTGTCCAGTCGGTTCTCCGGACTGTTACACAATTCCCCGAAGCAGAACGGGTCCTGGTCCTGGTTGAAGGCGAATACTGGAATGACGGGCATCGAATATGGAATGAACCTTTGGAACCGGCAAGATTACAGGTGCTCCCTGATGAAATTGCGGAGTGGATCGATTACTCCCGGCAGATCATGCTGGCCCAGGCCCGGGAATATGAAGATACCCTTTACCTGCTGGCTACTTTCGGAGAACGGCCGACGGGCGGTTATGGAGTGGAAATTACAAACGTCGCAGAAGAAGCAGAACAGCTTACGGTTACAGTAAAATTTACAGAACCCGACCCGGATGATGTTGTAATCCAGGCCCTGACTTATCCCTACGATCTAAAAATAATTGAGCCGGCAGTTCTTCCGGTTTGGTTTGAGGCTGAAGGCGACAGGGAGCATTTGCCCGTGCTGGAAGGACTTGACTGGCTGCCGCCTTTGAAAGCCGGCGATGAAGATATCAGGGTCCTGTCGCCGGCCCCGGGGGCTGCGGTTGCAAGGCAGTTCGAGGTGGAGGTTATAGAGCTGGTTTTTGAAGGTACCGTGCAGTACCGGATGACCGACAGCGAAGGCAGCGAGCTGGCAGAAGGCTTCAGGACCGGTCACGGCTTCCACTGGGGTTATATCAGGATAGACCTGGCAGTTCCCGAAGCAGTCGAGAGCGGTGAAGAGATTACAGTGGAGCTTTATTCCATATCGCCCCGGGATGGCAGCGTGGTAAACCTGGTGGAACTGGACCTGGTCCTGGAGTAACTGAAATTGTAAACCCGGGAAAGATTACCTGAAAACCGGATCGGGCGGGAGCGGCAGTTAACTTTAACCGTTCTCCGGAAGGTCTCCCTCGCACCATTCGATCACGATCAGGGTCAGGGCACAGGCAGTTTCCGGGACGCAGCCCATGGGTGCATGTCTCCTTTCAGATTTAACGCGTCGAAAGCGATCAATCTTCAGTGCTCGTTTTTGAAAGGATTGTACCGGCATGTTCCATGGCCGAGGTGTATTCCCTTGCCCCATTGAGGCTGTTAATCCTGTCTGTTTTTGCAACCACCATTTCCACGGTAATTTCTTCTTTCGGGTCAAAAACCACACCCTCGCCTTCAACAACTGCCGCCCGGCTGAAATACCCGCCCCCCGCACTGTAGATTCTGCCGCTTTCCAGGCAGTTTTCCGAGCAAAGCCAGGTTACAATTGGAGCCACGTATTCAGGTTTAACCTTGCCGATCACATCTTCCGGCATAACTGTAAAAGTAAGGCGGGTTCCTGCTGTCGGGACTATGGTGTTGGCTTTTATGTTATAGCGGGCCCCTTCCTGGGCAACGCAATGCATGAAACCGACAATTCCCATTTTTGCCGCCCCGTAGTTGGTTTGCCCGAAATTACCGTAGAGTCCGGCTGCCGAGGCCGTGGAAACAATCCGACCGTAAGCCTGCTCTTTCATTGTCTCGAAAGCGGCTTGAGTACAAAAAAATGTTCCGTCCAGGTGTACCGACATGATCTTCCTGTAGTCTTCCTGTTCCATTTTGGGAAGGCTTTTGTCGCGCAATATACCGGCATTGTTTACCAGTATGTCGATCCGCCCGTAATTCTCAAGGGCTGTTTTAATTATTTTCCGGGCGCTTTCATAATCGTCAACACTGTCATAGCTGGCTACCGCTTCGCCTCCTGCACTGGTTATCTCATCTACTACCTGCTGCGCCGGGGTTGAATCAGAACCGCTGCCGTCAAAAGATCCCCCCAGGTCATTTACAACCACTTTCGCCCCGCGGGAGGCCAGTAAAAGGGCATACGCTTTTCCAAGACCGCCTCCGGCACCGGTAATTACCGCAACCCTGCCGTCAAA
>SLSE01000065.1 GCA_007130585.1 Syntrophomonadaceae bacterium
AAACTGTGTTTATCCAGCAGTAAAACACGGTGCCCTCCCCGGGCCAGCAAGGCCGCGTTTAGCGCTCCGGCCGGACCTGCTCCCGCTACGATCACCTCGAAGTCGCTTTTCATAGTCCCTCTCCCTCCAATTTCCGGTATTTATACAGGAAACAGGTGAAGACCATTGAAAGCATTATAAATACAGCTTATTGCTTCACTTAACCTTCAGCACCGCAGTAAAAGCATCCTGGGGTATTTCAACCCGCCCGATTGTCTTCATTTTTTTCTTGCCCTCTTTCTGCTTTTCCAGAAGCTTTCTTTTTCGTGTCACATCGCCGCCGTAAAGTTTTTCCGTAACATTCTTGCGCTGGGCCTTGATCGTTTCCCGGGCAATTATTTTATTTTCAACAGCAGCCTGAACGGGCACATCAAACATCTGCCGGGGTATAATTTCTTTCAGTTTTTCAACCATTTCTTTGCCTCTCTGGTAAGCCCTGTCGCGATGAATAATAAAAGAAAGGGCATCAACTTTTTCGGCGTTTACCAGGATGTCCATCAGAACCAGGTCGGATTCCCTGTAATCGTGCATGATATAATCAAGGGAAGCATAACCCCTGGTACGCGACTTGAGCAGGTCGAAAAAATCATAAATAATTTCGGCCAGGGGCAAATAGTAAGTAAGCCTGACCCGACCCGACTCCAGGTACTCGGTGTCGCGAAATTCACCCCTTTTCCCCTGGCAAAGTTCCATCACCGGCCCGATATATTCCGCGGGAACCAGTATCGACGCATCTACGTATGGTTCTTCAATAGCTGCCCGTTCATCCGTAGCGGGCATCAGGGCAGGATTATCCACTTCGACCACGTTATTGTTCTTCAGGTGAACCCTGTAAACAACGCTGGGAGCTGATACGATCAGGTCCAGGCCGTATTCCCGCTCAAGCCTTTCCCGGACAATATCCATGTGCAGCAGCCCCAAAAAACCGCAGCGGAAACCAAGCCCCAGGGCCGTGGATTTTTCCGGTTCATAAGACAGGGCCGAATCATTAAGGGTGAGCCGTTCGATAGCCTCGCGAAGAGTTGTAAAATCATTACTGTCCTGGGGGAAGAGACCGCAGTAAACCATCGGTACCACCCTGCGGTAACCCGGCAGGGGTTCTGAAGCAGGGTGGTCCGCTTCGGTGACAGTATCGCCAACCCGGGCATCTCCGACATCTTTGATCGAGGCGATCAGGTACCCCACCTCCCCGGCAGACAGGTTTTCTATGGGTTCCATGCCCGGCCGGAAAACTCCAATCTCGGACACTTCAAAGACTTTGCCGGTGTTCATAAATTTGATCATACTGCCTTTCCGGATGCTGCCTTCAACTACCCGGATATAGGCAATAACCCCCCGGTACCTGTCGTACTGGGAATCGAAGATCAGGGCTTTCAGGGGCCTGCCGGGATCGCTGGCAGCCGGCGGAGGGACCTTTTCAATGACAGCCTCCAACACTTCCCCGATTCCCGTCCCAAACTTTGCCGATACCTGTAAAGCTCCATCGGCATCTTCGCCGATTAAGTCAATGAGTTCACTTTTTACTTTTTCCGGATCAGCGCTTTCCAGATCTATTTTGTTTATTACAGGGACGATGGCCAGGTTTTGCTCCAGGGCCAGGTAAGTATTGGCCAGGGTTTGTGCTTCAATCCCCTGCACGGCATCAACAACAAGAATAGCGCCTTCACAGGCAGCAAGGCTTCGTGACACTTCATAAGTAAAATCGACATGGCCCGGGGTGTCAATCAGGTTCAGAATATAGTCTTCCCCGTCTCCGGCGCGGTATTTCAGGCGGACAGCCTGCAGCTTGATGGTAATGCCCCTTTCTCTTTCCAGGTCCATCTGGTCAAGGACCTGTTCTTTCATCTCGCGGGCAGAAAGAGTACTGGTTGCCTCAAGCAGCCGGTCAGCCAGGGTCGATTTGCCGTGATCTATGTGAGCAATAATACTGAAGTTTCGAATTCTTTCAGGTTTCAATAACCAGGTCTCCCGTCGCTATTTATTTTCTCCCTGTAGGATTATATCACATGTCAAGAGGACCTAATTATTTAACTAAATAAGAAGGAGATAAGTTTTGATTTACAGCCGGACGAAGTTCTTTTTATTAGACAGCAATATGGCCCGTTATTCAGACCAGTATGCGGGATGATCCAGCGCTGAGGCACAGAGGACCGGGCCCCGGGCACGGTCAATCGTTCCCGGGATTAGCTCTCTGACCATCCACGCATCAGCTACTTCCCCGGGAATAGGATAGGGCGCTTTAAAACCATATCCGAATGCCGGCTTAAACCCGTGTCGCGGGTAGTAGCCGGGATGGCCAAGAACAAACACCAGTTCAACTCCTTTGCCGGCCAGTATTCGTGACCCCTCAGCGATTAGCTGACCGCCGACTCCCCTGCTTTGCGCACCAGGAACCACGGCCAGGGGTGCCAGAATTACAGCTGATACCTTTTCAGCTGAAACAACCCGGGCTTTAGTAAACAGTATATGCCCGATTATTCTCCCATCGCTAAGAGCGACCAGGGACAATAACGGTTTTGCGCTCGGGTCGTTTAACAGGCCGCTTACCAATTCAACAATTTCGTGACCTTCATGATCTCCAAAAGCCAGCCTTGCGGCACCGAGCAACCCATCTAAATCAGATTCAATCGATTCCCTGATTATCAAAATTCCACCCCTTCACCATAATTCCCGGCCCTGACCTGACAGCTTACCCGCAACAGGCAGCCTAAGCTATTAGCGGCCATTGATCGCAATTTAAATCCAGTCCACTTTTTTCAGGCATTTATTCTCACCAATAGCAACTATGATATCATTATGCTTTATAACATCTTCGGCAACCGGTGAAATAATATTTTTCCCTTCGTGATTCCGGCGCAGGGCAATGACACTTACTCCATAACGGGAACGCAGATCAAGTTCTTTAAGGGTTTTACCTGCCATCTCAGCGGGTGCGGAGACTTCAACCACACTGTAATCTTCCGAGAGTTCAATCAGATCAATAATTGA
>SLSE01000075.1 GCA_007130585.1 Syntrophomonadaceae bacterium
ACCCGAGCAAATAACGCATGTTTGTGGTCGGGCCGATCGCCGCCAGATCTATCCTGTTTTCTGCCATGCGTTCCTGTAGTTTCCTGATCCGTTCCTCTGCCACCATCTTTTCGTCCTTTCCGGCAAGATTATTATACTGATCCGCCAGTTACGTTTGGTAATCTTAACGCGCTGCGTTAAAGTTCAGGCTATTATGCCTGTTTAACCCTTTTTTCATAATCGTAATAGCGGTTGGCCTGTTCCAGGGTAACATAACCATTTTTGATGTCAGCTTCAAGCTTCTTAAGGTCGCGTTCCAGGGGATTGCCCCATCCTGCGCCTGTACCGGTCATAATCCTCATAATATCATCGGTGTTCAGGGTAAGGCCGCTTACAACAGAGTGTCTTTCCGTGCTGCCGTCGGAACGGACGATGAGGATGTAATTGGGTGATCCCTCGCACCCTCCTTCCAGCGGCCAGGGCGGGAATTTCGAACGGGTATAGGAGATTGTCATCCAGGCGTTATCCGACCTGATCCGGTAATCAATTCTTACCCCTTTCCCACCCCTGTGCTTTCCTGCTCCGCCATCTTCATCGTGGAAACTGAGGTAATCTACAGTTACTCCATAACGGGCCTCGGCCACTTCGGCAGGGCAGTTGTACGTTTCCCCGTGCATCATGCAGAATTGCCCGGAATTACCATCGGCCCGTGCAGAGCCTCCCCATCCGCCAAGTTCGGGCTCTATGACAACGTAAGGTCTGCCTGTATCGGGATGAATGCCCCCAAACAGGGTTCCGCATACCGAAGAAAAGTTTCCAGCAGGCAGTCGCTCCGGAAGCTGCTCGGCAAGGCACCTGACAATTAAATCGGATAACCTGACCGTAAGCTCGTAATATATGCCCTGGGCTGAGGGGTGAACCGGGTCAAATACAGATCCCGGGCGCGTCTTTACCTTTAAGGGCCTGAATGTGCCGCTGTTCGACATCTTATCAGCAGAAGTAACACCTTTGAAAGCCAGCTGGCATATGGTTAAGGTGCCGTCCCGGCTGCTGTTAAAAGGACCGCAGTCCTGGTCGGGATTATCTGTCAGGTCAACGATAAATTCGTCGTCGGTGATCTCAACGGTTACTTTATAAATCTGACCATTATCCTGTTCTTCTTCAAGCCTGTATACGCCGTTGGGAAGCTGTCTCATCGCATCAAGGCTGACCTGCTCGGCGTAATCAAGGAATTCTTCAATCGCGTGTAAAAAAACATCTTTTCCGTATTTATTGCATATTTCCAGGATCCTGTTTTCGCCGACACGAAGCGACGCGATCCCGGCCCATAAATCGCCGGTCAGGAAATCGGGCATCCGGCAGTTGGAAGTAAGGATATCGAAAACCGACCGGATCGGTTCCCCTTCGGAAAACAGCTTGATTGCCGAGAGGATGAACCCTTCCTGGAAAATTTCGGTTGCATCATTTGACATGCTGCCGGGAACAGCCCCGCCGACATCATTGTAATGAGCCATGTTGGCAGACCAGGCTACTATTTCACCTTCATGAAAAATCGGCATGGCCAGCACAACGTCGTTCAGGTGGGTAACGCCGCCGTTATAGGGGTCGTTGGTAATGAATATATCTCCCGGCCTGATATCACCGGGCCTGTTAAACTTGTTGAGTATACAGAACACCGACTTGTCCAGCAGGCCGGCAAAGGCCGGGATTCCCGCGCCGCTGCTGGCCAGTTCGCCGTTTTTGTCGGTAATCCCGACGCCCATATCAAGCACTTCGTATATAATCGCGCTCATGGCGGTATGACGAAAAGCGGCAAACATTTCATCAGCAGCAGCCTGGATAGAGTTTTGAATAATATTTGACGTAATCGGATCGTACTGTTGATTTGTCATTATTATTCTCCTTCCTCGAGTAGATTTAACCGGTAATTTCCATAATCATCTATGTAGCAGGCAAAGTTAGGCGGAACGATCAATGTCGCTCCCGACTCTTCGATAATGGCCGGTCCCTGAAGGCTCATCCCGGGCTCGAATACATTACCGTCGTAAATGACCGCTTCATGGGTGCCGTTCTCGACAAAATCCACCTCGCGTTTACCTTTAACCGTTTCCTCAATCTTAAGCCCTGTTTTGGGGTGCTTCTCAGGGTTCAGCTTGTCTATCTCGGCAAGGGCAATCAGGTGATAGCATACCAGTTCAACCGGAGCTTCCAGGCGGTATGTATATTCTCTTTCATAATGCTGGTGGAAGCGGTCACAGACATCCTTTATTTCAGCCGGGCCGATATCACCATCCGGAAGGGGGATTTCCACGGTGTGCTCCTGGTTCTGGTAGCGGCAGCGGGCCAGGCGGCTGAAAGAAACCCTGCCCTTTTCAATTTTCTCTTCTTCATACTGTTCGAGGGCTTCCTTTTCAAGTTTCTTAAGTGTATCAGTGATTTGCCGGCTGTTTTCTTCCCTGAGGTCAACGATCTGCGTTAACAGGTAATCACGCCTCAGGTCGCTTAATAACATTCCCCAGGCCGAGAAAACACTGGATTCTTTGGGTACGATAATCTTTTTAATATTTAATTCCCTGGCCAGGGCATGGGCATTTAAGCCTCCCCCTCCGCCGAAAGCCATCAGTGTAAAATCGCGCGGATCGTAGCCCCTGTTAACAGAGATTAGTTTAATTGCGTTAACCATGTTATTGGTTGCCAGCCGGACAATACCATGAGCGGCTTCCTGTTCGCTGATTTGGAGCGTTTCGGCCAGCCCGGCCATGGCTTTATTTACAGCTTCCATGTCTGCAACGCGGGTTCCGCCGCAGAAGTATTCGGGGTTAATAACTCCGAGGGCCAGAAAGGCATCGGTATGGGTGGGTTCGGTTCCGCCGGTTCCATAGGAAACCGGGCCGGGAACCGCCCCGGCGCTCTGCGGGCCGACGTGCATTCTCTGGTAATCGTCTACCCAGGCAATGGAACCGCCTCCATTACCTATTTCAACAAGATCCACAACCGGAACCATAACCGGGTAACCGGCCGATACGTCGCTGCGCTCCACTTTATAATCGGTATTTAGTTTAATTTCGCCCTTGGTAATCAGGGCGCACTTTGCGGTCGTGCCGCCGATATCAATGGCTATTATTTCAGGCTCACCGACAAGGTTTCCCAGCGCTGCAGCGCCCCAGATGCCGCTGGCCGGTCCCGATTCAATCATGGTTATCGGTATCTGCCGGGCGCTTTTTACTGTATCGATGCCGCAGTTTGACTGCATTATATAAGGGGTACAGTTCATCCCGGCTTCGCTGAGCCGGCTGGTTAAACGATCCAGGTAGCGATGGGCGATAGGTTGGACGTAGCCCGATAGTACCGCGGTATTCGTTCGCTCGTATTCGCGCCATTCCCTTGTAATCTGGTGAGATGCAACGGCGGATACTGCAGGCCACAGTTCTTTTACCTTTTCAAGAACTTTTTCTTCATGTGCCGGGTTGGCATAGGAGTTAATCAGGCAAATAGCAACTGCTTCGACTCCTTCATTCCGAAAGTCGTCAATTATGGCAGGAAGTTCTGTCAGATCGAGTTCCTGTGTTACCCGCCCCCTGTAATTGATCCGTTCCTTTAGTTCACGGCGCAGGAAGCGGGGAACAAATGGTTCCGGTTTCTCATATTCCAGGTTAAAGAAATCCGGGCGGTTCCCGCGTCCGATTTCCAGGATGTCGCGGAAACCTTCAGTTGTAATTAAAGCGGTTTTTGCGCCCTTCCTTTCCGTGATAGCATTAATAACTATGGTAGTGCCGTGAACAAACGATACAAACTCCCCGGGAGAGATATTGCTGCTCTCGATAACATCCATTACACCTTTTTCAAACTCCCCCGAGGTTGTATTGCTTTTTGCAGTATTCACCGCACCGTCCGGCGTAACATAAACAAGGTCGGTAAAGGTGCCGCCAATGTCAGTCGCTACTCTTAACATTACTTCTCCTTTCTGAAACCCATTATTTTTCATTAGCCTTCAGCTTAAGCCACAAACCGCCTTCGAAAAAGGCGGCTGCTTACCCGCAAGCCTCTCAAGGCGCTGCCGGCAGCGCTTTTATTTCCAGATATCGCCGAAACCGTACTGCCCGGACAGCCCCCATCCATTAATTTCAGAGGCCGGCGGTGTTTCGTTGCCGTAGATCTTGGAATGAGTCCAGCCAAATTTTTGATTTATTTCAACCAGGAATTCAGCATATTTAAAGGGAGCGAGGATCGCATCGATTACCGGAACCCCCAGGTAATCCTGGAGTTCTTTATAAAAGCCAAACTGTATGGTGCAGCCAAGGATAATCACTTCGGCTTTATCCCGCTCTACCGCTTCAAGGGCCGCTTCTTTAAGCAATCTTTCTGTCTCCTTCTCGTCTTTGTGAAAATCATGGACTCCCAGTCCTACCGGCTTAAACGAAGCAAGCCTGTCACCAAAACCGTATTTATTAACATTTTCCTTCATGGCCGGAACCCACTTCTGGCGGCCAACAATAACCGAAAATTTATCCCCCAGTGTGGCGGCAATATGCATGCAGGCTTCTGCCGGCGCAGTTACCACCATTCTTTTCGTGATCTCCCTGGCTTCCCGTAAACCGGGGTCATAAAAACAGCCGATAACCACCCCGTCATAGCCGTCTTTTTCGCCCTGTTTTATCAAGTGCAGCGTGTCGAGCATAACAAGAGCTTCATAGTAGTGATACTCCAGGTGCTGGGGACCCCTTTTCAGCGAAACAACATCTACTTCCGTATCAGGCATTTTTTCCGCTTCAAGGATCTCGCTGACAGGCGAGTCGAACAAATCAGTGCCTACCGGGTTAATAAAAAGAATCCGCCTTGACATTAAAAAACCTCCCGTTAAGGTAAAATTGTTTCCTCCGTTAAAATCTTCTCGCTAGCGTTCCTGTTTAAACTTATGACAGTATACGAAATGGTCGGATTCGACTTCCACCATTTCCGGGATGGCGCCGGCACACTCCTCTGTCGCGTCACAACAGCGGGGATGGAAGCCGCACCCGCCCGGCACATTAACAGGGCTGGGGATCTCGCCGCGGGAAGCAACTTTGGCAGGTCTCATTCTTTCTTCCTCTTCGGAAACAACCGGTACAGAGGATATAAGCATCCGCGTGTAAGGATGAAGAGGCGTTTGAAAAAATTCGGCTGCAGGCGCTACTTCGCATATTTTCCCGAGATACATGATTGCTATCCGGTCAGCTACATTCCTCATGACTCCCAGGTCGTGAGTAATGAAAAGGTATGAAAAACCGTACTCTTTTTGCAGCTCAAGCATCAGGTTAATGACCTTGGCCTGCATCGATACATCCAGCGCCGAAGTCGGTTCATCCAGGACAATCATGGAAGGATTTACCGCAAGCGCCCTGGCCACGGCCACCGACTGTTTTTCGCCTTCTCCCAGCTCCAGCGGATGTTTAAATATAAAACTGGTTGGCAGCTGGACCAGTTCCAGAAGCTCTTTTACCCTGTCGGTTATTTCGTTTTCCGGGACAATTCGGTGAACACGCAGAGGCATGGCCAGGATTTCGTGGATATATTGCCGGGGATTCAGTGATGTGCCGGGATCCTGGAACACGATCTGAATGTCTTTTTTTAGCGACTTAGGGCGGCGGCTGGTTCCCATTGAAATATCTTCGCCCCGGAAATAAATATTCCCGGATGTCGCCCCGTATATTCCGACCACATTATAGGCAACCGTACTCTTACCGGAACCGGACTCCCCGACCAGCCCGAGAGTTTCTCCTTCGTTAAGCGATATATTAACGCCATCTACTGCTTTAACCACTCCCTGGGCGGTCTGGAAGTGCTTCTTCAGGTTTTCAATCCTGAGTATCTCTACCAATTTATGCACTCCTATTAAGTCCCTGCTGAGATATATTCCCAGGCAGGTTTGATGATTACAAGTATTGCTTTAAGAACGACTTTCCAGGCTGCCCTGTAATCTAACTCCCGCTGTGATAACAGGCAACTTTGTGTTCATCTCCCAGGTCAAAGAATGGAGGCTTTTCCTTTGTGCATATATCCATCCTGTACTCGCAGCGGGGATGAAACCGGCAGCCCCCGGGAGGATCGATGTACTCGGGAACCCGTCCCATAATGCCCCGGGCTATTCCTCCCCCGGTCAATTTGGGCACCGCTTCCAGCAAACCCCGGGTATAGGGGTGCCGGGGAGACCTGAAAATATCCACAGAGTTTGCCACCTCAACTGTTCTCCCGGCATACATGACATATACCCTGTCCATCCATTCCCTGATCACACCGAGGGAATGCTCAATATAAAGGGTAGCCGTATTACGCTTGCTCATCATAAACATCGATAAGCGCAGGATCTGATCCTGGATTGTTACGTCCAGAGCCGTGCCGGGCTCATCGGCAATCAGAAGCTCGGCATCTGAAACCATGGCCAGGGCGATACATACTCTCTGTTTCATTCCCCCGCTCAGTTGAACGGGATAGTTGCTGAGCAGCCTCTCCGGATCATGAAGCGCCGCTTCTTTTAACGCTTTAACAGCCCTGTCATGCACTTCTTTCCCGGATAACCTTTTGCCCGACTTCCGCCATTCCTGGGAACGGATCACATCATAAAGCTGCTGCCCTATAGTAAATACTGGATTTAAAGCAGCCGTCGGGTTCTGGAATATTGCTGTTATTGCCACTCCCCTGATCCGCTGGATTTCCTTTTGCTTCATTTGAAGGACATTGTTGCCCTTGAAAATAATTTCTCCGCTGTCTACCTGTCCCGCGGGCCTGGGGAGGATACCGAGGATAGCCCGCATAGTTGTTGTTTTTCCGCAGCCGGTTTCACCTACCAGGCCGACTTTTTCACCGTGACGGACTTCAAGGGTCAGACCATCCACCACTTTCAGTTTGCCTTCATAGGTCCTGTAACTGACACAAAGATCGCGCACATCAAGCAGTTTGCCGGTATCGGTCATTGCTAAACCTCCTCCACGGCCAGCATGTCCCGAAGACCGTCACCTAAAAGATTAAAGCCGAGAACCGTAAAAACAATGGCCAGGGCGGGGCATACAGTCATCCACCACTGGTCGGGCATATACTTTGCTCCGTCGGAAACCATCGTGCCCAGGTCAGGCGTCGGCGGCTGCGCCCCGAGCCCGACAAAGCTGAGGCTGGCGGCAATTATAATTACAATGCCGACATCCAGGGTCATTTTTGTAAAAATGGCCGATACGCTGTTGGGCAGGATCTCTTTAAATATTATATATGGAGTCGAGGCGCCGGTTACCTGGGCAGCCTGGACAAAAAATTCGTTTTGCAGTGAAGACGCTATCCCGTAAACCAGCCGGGCATACCAGGGCCACCACATCAGCGTTACAGCCAGCATGGCATAAAAAACATTGGGCGGCAGGACAGCAGTAATTGCCATGGCCAGGATAAGCGGGGGAACGGCGAGAAAGACATCGGTAATCCTCATGATCAGGGTATCCACCCAGGTATCCCTGAAATAACCGGCTACAAGTCCCGCCACGATACCCGGCGGGGCCGCCAGGCCGATCACGACAAAACCCATCATTAAAGAAAAGCGGAATCCAAATATAACCCTGGTCAGGATATCCCTGCCGACCGCATCGGTGCCCAGCAGGTGCTCTGAACTGGGAGGCTCCATGGATTTACTGAAGTCAACAAATGCGCCCCTGTGTTCAGGGTAAGGCGAAACCCAGGGAGCAAAAATAGCAAGCAAAATTACGATCAGAACAATCACAAGTCCAACAATAGACAGGTAGTTGCCGGAGAACTTATACCAGGCCCGCCTTAAATTGTCTTTGCGTTTTTCCCACAGGCGTTGCTGGATCTCCCGCGTATCAGAGTGCACTGGTGCGATCCCTCCTCATGCGGATCCTCGGGTCAAGGTAAGCAACGACCACATCCACTATAATGTTTACGACTACAAATGTTATTCCCAGGATCATAACAACGGCGGCAACCGCATTGAGGTCCTTGCGCAGGATGGCATTCACGCCGTACCTGGAGATTCCGGGCCAGTTAAAAACCAGTTCTACCAGGAAGGCATTGCTGAGAAGAGCGGCAAAATCCAGCCCCAGGATAGAAACGGTCGGGATCAAAGAAGGTTTCAGCAAATACCTGGACATTATTTTGCGCTCGGGTATGCCGTAGGCCCTGTGAGCCAGGATATAGTCTTTCTGCAGGTTGTCACTCATGCTGGAACGGGCTATCCTGGCCTGCTGCGACAGCCCAGCCATGGACAGGCTGAGCGCCGGCAGGAATAAGTGAGTTAGGGCGCTGAAGAAGGCCCGAAAATTACCGGTGATCAGGCTGTCGACAGTAATCATCCCTGTAATAAAGGGAGGCGGTGTAACACTGGGCGATATCCGCCCGGATATTGGAAAGGCATCCATGTAAAACCCAAAAAGCAGGACAAAAACTATCGCAAACACAAATGCAGGGGTAACCACACCCAGGTAGGAAATTATTCGGACAACGTTGTCTACCCAGGAATTTTTCTTTTGAACAGACAGCACCCCCAGCAATATGCCGAAAAATGTCATCATAATTCCCGCAAATATGGCAAGCTCCAGTGTCGCCGGTAAAAAAGACCTGACATCCTGGCTGACACTTCTTCTCGTGTATAAAGAGGTTCCAAAATCGCCCTGAACCACACCTTTTAACCACATCACGTACTGAACGGGATAAGATCTGTCAAGGTGCATTTCGGCACTGAGATTATCTACAACCTCCTGTGGGGCCCGTGCGCCAAGGGCAAGCCTGACCGGATCTCCCGGAACAACCCTGGAGATAACAAAGATCAGGATTGACAGGCCCAGAAGCACGCCAACGGAAAGCGCAAGCCGCCTTAAGATAAAGGTTGACAGTTTCATACTAAGACCTCCGTATTATCTGAAAAACAATCGGAATACGGGTAAGAGCCGCAGAGGCCCTTACCCGCTGTTCCCGCTTAGTTGCCCAACAACTCGGCCCGCTTAACCGGATCTACCTGGATAAACCTTGCTGCCAGGTTATAACCCATAACCGGAATGGGGTCCTGAGCCTGGGGCCAGTTGATATAGTAGGATTGGTATGCATGCCGCTCCATGTTGTCATAAGCAAAAATTGTAGGAGCCAGCTCGACTATCTCCTCCTGGATCTGCATGTAAATGCCAAACCGTTCTTCCCTGTCCACCGTCCTCATAGCCTCTTCAATCAATTGATCAACCTGATCATTCAGCAACCACTCAGTTTGCTCCCAGGTGCCGGCGTTCGATGAATGGTACTTCGCTTCAAGAATAGAACCGGCTTCGCCATAGTGGGGAGAAACCCAGATGCTCATTATATGAGGAGTGGTTTCAATACTGCCCGCCTGATCAATCATAGTCATCCATGGAGTACTGACAATTTCCACGGGGAGGCCTACTTTTTGACTTTCAGCCTGGGTCATTAAAGCGATTTTCTCCAGGTCGGCGACCTCGGCGGTCCAGGCATACTCGATCGGGTACTGATCCCACTGCCCGGCATACTGCGAAAGGGCCATTTCTTCTTCTGCCTTCTCCAGGTCATAGCTATACTGGTATACATTGGGGTTCCAGCCGGGAAGCACACTGGAAACAGGGCCCATGGCCTGCTCTGTTCCGGGATAAATATCCTGGACCAGGGAATCATAATTAAAGGCGTAGGACATTGCCCTGCGGGCGTGGACGCAGTCCAGGGGCGGTATCTGTGTATTCATCATCAGGTAAAGCTGACCGCCGTCCGGCCACCTGGCCACATCGATACCTTCGATCTCCTCCAGGGAACGGAAGGCTTCTAGAGTCTGCCACTGGTCGGAGATGTCAACTTCACGGCGCATCATACCGGTCCTGACCGTAGCCGCCTCGGTGGTCCCGATCATTTCAAAAATGTCCGGCGCCATAGGATCGAGGTAGGAAAAATATTCGTCAAACTTTTCCATGGTCAGCTGCGTTGCCACATCAAATTCTTTTACCATGTAGGCGCCTGAACCGGCATCATTGTCATTCAGAAAACCGGTACCGTAATCTCCATAATCGCCGTGCGGGCCATCGCCAAGATTATCCATTACCAGGTCCTTATTAACAATATAAAGCCTGGTCAGCGTTGACAGGAACGGGCCGAAAGGCTCTTCCATCCTGAATTCAACCGTGTAATCGTCAAGGGCTTCAACCGCGGATATCCTGCCCTTGAAAATGTAAGCAAAACCTTCACCTACAGCCTGCAGGCGCTCATAACTAAAAACAACGTCCTCTGCGGTTAACTCACTGCCATCATGGAAAAGGACACCCTCGGTCAAATAAAATGTATAGGATAGATCATCATCAGATATGTCCCAGCTGGCAGCAAGGTGGGGGACAAATGAACCATCGGGGTTGGGATATACAAGGGTATCGTATAAATTTGTTAGAGCAGTTGAACTGGAAAAATCCGAGCCGATTGCCGGATCTATCTGGGTCGGCCAGGAAAAAGTCTTTCTCAGGTAAACCGGGCCATCCACCGACACATCAACGGGGTCTTCGTCAGGCGCCGGTGCAACATCATCTTCATATTCACCGGGCCCGCAGCCAAAAACAAATCCTGTTAGCATAACTGTTACCAGCAGTAATAAAAACCAATTCTTTTTAAACATCAATAACATACCCCCTAAAGGTTATAAAACGAGCGGCACCACTATCTCCTGAATACCGGATAAGATTACCTTTCGATAACCCCTGTTACCACCTCCCCGGTGTTGGCGTTTTCCTGGTTTCCTGTTTCACTGTTACAGTTTCTGAAGGTTACTACTCAGCAGGCCCCGGCAGGACAACATGCCTGCAGGGAGCGGGCTTCACCCGAAACGGCCAGATTAAAAGCCGCTATAAAGTATTTAAACAAGGTTCGCGCAGGCGTGACCTAATCCTTTGTCCTGAGCAGACAAGAAATATAAACAGAGTTAGTTTAGACAGACAATTTCGAATTTACTTTGAGGTGGGCGAGGGGTTAAAAAGGCCGGGCCTAAAGGTCTCCGGTAGGTTGGGGTCATCATCGCAGGCGGTTCAGAGATCTAAATCCCTGCTGAAGATTTTATTAAGCTTGAGGGCGACAAGGGTATCCAGGCAGTTATTATCAAGGACTACATCATCACCCCACATTTCCCTTGCTTTATTGATCCGGTATTTAACAGTGTTTGGATGAACAAATAACATTTTGCCGGCTGCTGAAAAGCTTTTCTGGCACTCAATAAAAGCTTCCAGGGTTTCCAGGATATTTTTATCTACATGATCTATCCCGGGCAAAACCATTTCCATATAATTCCTGACTTCGGGGGTATGGGGCATCTCGGATAACAGCCTGTATATACCGAGTTCGTCAAAAAACACGGTTTTCTTGCCGCCGGAAAGATGCCCGACA
Organism: Syntrophomonadaceae bacterium; assembly: GCA_007130585.1. GTDB lineage: Bacteria > Bacillota > Dethiobacteria > DTU022 > DTU022 > T3SED10-7. The sequence goes on from SLSE01000075.1 coordinate 11,371, forward strand.
ATTTTCAGGGCCGATCTGGCCTGGGAATAGCTCTGGGAAAGAATATTAAAGTTACTTATGAAACCGCCCACACTGATCATGTATTTCTCTTTACCAAAATAACGTTTACATAATGGATCAACTTCACGCACCATCCCGAGTACCTTTTTTTTCCTCTCGCCATCCTCACCGGCAGCGACAGCGATAATCACCTCTCCCTCATTACAGGAGACAAGGCAGTCGGTGCTTTTGGATTCTATCTGTTTTCTGATCGCTATAACCGCCTCGTCGATTTGCAAACAGGAGCCCGGGCGCCTGTAGTGATCAGCCCCGGCACCGCCTGCCGT
>SLSE01000122.1 GCA_007130585.1 Syntrophomonadaceae bacterium
GAGGGTAACCGGCTGAGCGGCTGACTGCTGCTGACGCTTCAGGAATTGCTCGTAGCCCCGGTTTTTCCACTGGAAATGCCTGATCAGGATCCAGGCCAGGGACCGGTAAATTGCCGAACTCCAGCCGGTGTGCCTGACGTTCCTGAAGATATTTGAGAGCGAATAAAACTTTTTCAGGGCCCGCACCGTTTCGGCCTGCAGCTCTTCGGGAGCCATTAACTCCGGCTGGATAACGGTATGGTGGCCATCGTAGAGAGACCAGTCGTAGGTAAGGATTTTACCTTCCTGTTCCATTTTTTCGTAAAAAGGTGTGCCCGGCATGGGTGTGAGAACCATGAACTGAACGGTGTCGATACGCGTCTCAATGGCAAAATCTGCTGTTTCCCTGATTGTCCCGGCAGTATCGGCTTCCCCGCCCAGGACAAACATGCCGTGGATCCTGATCCCCTGCCGGTGAAAACGGCTCACAGCTTCTCTTATCTCCTCCACGGTCTGCTGCTTGTTGTATTTTTCCAGGGTTTCGGGGTTTACCGACTCGAAACCAATATAAACAATATTGCAACCCGACCGGCGCATCAAATCTACCAGTTCGTCATCAAAAGCGGCGTCTGCCCGCACCTGGGCCCCCCAGCTTTTTATTTTAATGTCTTCGCGGCTGATCATCTCTCTCATCAATTCTTTGCTGTGCGCGGGATTGGCCACAAAATTATCGTCGCAGAAGAATATATGCCTGCCGGGGTAGCGGGTCAGTTCTTCCAGGATACTTTCATTACAGCGGAAACGGTAACGGCGGCCGAACATCTGCGTGACGCAGCAGAAGGTGCAGTTATACGGACAGCCCCGGGAAGTCATTACCGGTACACTGAGCATTTTTTCGGAACGGTCAAGCAGGTTCAGGTCGGGGATTGGGAGCGAATCCATATCAATTCTTCCCTCAAGCTTTTGGTTGTGGACCATTTCGCCATTTTTCCAGTACGATACACCGGGAATATCCTGCGGTTCATGTCCTTCCCCGATGGCGCGCACCAGGGGCAAAAAGCTTTTTTCGGCTTCATCCCGGACCACGTAGTCTGCAAACTGCAGGGCCTCCTCGGGCATGAATGTGGCATGGATACCACCGATGACCACGGGGATGCCTTTTGCTCTCAGGATCCCGGCAATCTGGTAAGCTTCCCGGCAGGTGGCGGTGGTGGTCGATATGCCAACCAGGTCTGCTTCAAAAATTTCCGGCCAGGGCAGGGATTCCCCCGTTCCCAGGTAGAAATTTACCAGGTAGCCTTCTTCCTGAAGCTGGGTCCCCAGGATCGGCAGGCCCAGGCGGGGCATGTATACATGCTTGTATACATGATCTTCTTTTGATTTCGGTTCAATCAAAATAATCTTTTTCACAGGTATTCGCTCCTTTATCCAGGCTGACCGGATTAATGTTAATGCAACCCGAGGCTGATAATTTAGATGATCATCTGGAATATTCGAGCGCGATGAAGTGTTTTACAGGTTGCCAAGGGGATAGGCTTAAAGTAGTTAACCTATCCCCCGAATAATTGTTAATGCGAAGTATTTTATTAGCGGGCAGACCGGCTGCCCCGGTAATTACTTGAGAATACGGATGGTAAGCGGATACTGGAAATCTTCCAGGTTGTTTACTTTTATGGTAGCTATAATGATCATAACCAGGGAGAAGACACCGACCGCAATTAGCAGGACCAGGCCGATTATAATGATTGTAAGAATCCCGGCAATAATGGCGTAAATTGTAATACTGATCTGGAAGTTAAGGGATTCTTTGCCCTGCATATCTACCCACTCCGACTGATCTTTCTTGATCAGCCAGATCACCAGGGGCCCGATGAGATTACCAAAGGGGATAATGAAGCCGGCCAGGGCCGCCAGGTGCGCGAGCATACCAAATGTTTTTTCTTCTGATGAAAGTTCTCGTTTATCAACAACCATCATGCTACCTCCTCGATCAATTTTTGCCGGTTTGCCCCGGCTTTTTGTAATTCTTAGCCTATGAATCAATCATACGTGATTATTCTTTATAATTCAAGACCTTCCTGCCATATAATAAGATTATTCTTGAAAATATGACCCTCTGCGCCTGCCGCGCCGGGGCGGAAAGAGCCGTCCGGACCGGATGACCGGTTTAACAGATCTGCCTTACACACCGGATTACTCGAAATACTGGGGCTTACCAGCCAGGTATTCACTGAGCGTGAGGCCGGATTGTCTCCAGGCCAGGGCATGGTCAACGCCGATATAGCGGTAATGCCAGGGCTCGAAAATATAACCGGTAATATGCTCTTTGCCCCGGGGGTAACTCAGGGCAAAGCCGTGGTAATGAGCATTCTCAGCCAGCCATTTTCCCTGGGAGGTGTCGGCAAAATCGGCCTTAAAATCAACAGCCGTGCCGCCAAAGTCCACTGCCGTTCCGAGCTGGTGTTCCGACTGCCCCGGACGGGCGCTGAACCGGTTGGCCTGCTCTTCGCCGTGCCTGGAGGCATAATCGTTGAACAGGTATTTTTGGGTATTGTAACTGCGGTAGGCTGAACGGATGCTGAGCGCTACGCCGTCTTCCGCCGCGGCCTGCCAGAGATCTTCCAAATGTTGAAGAGCTTCCTCACGCAACTGCATGTTGTATGAAGGATACATGTAGCCGGGTACAGGCTTGAGATCAGGCGGGACATAGTCGGTTTTAAGTGTCGTTTCCTTTGTTACAAGGGCCAGCAGGTAGTTCCCGTCACTGATGACTTTAAGTTCTTCGACTTCGCCGCCGCTTTCATCTGCGTTTTCATCCGCAGGCAGGGTGCAGCTCCCGCCCGGGGTTTCGCCTTCTTCTGAATCATTTGCAACCGGATCCGTATCTTCCCCGTCATCACCGGCTTCCGGAGGCTCTGCGTCATAATCTTCCTCCACGTTTTCTTCTACTTCTTGATCGTCCGGATCCTGTTCCGGCAGGGGGGTGTCCTGGTTCGTACCGCAACCCGGCAGCAATAGAAAACCCA
>SLSE01000207.1 GCA_007130585.1 Syntrophomonadaceae bacterium
TCCGCCCAACTCGGAAGCATGGGAATAGCTCTAGTAGCTCTTGTCCTGATTTATGTTAAATTTAATCCTGTCCCGAACTGGAGGAAAAATTAATGAATGATGATACAAAGGTAAGTTTTTTTCAGCAGTATAAAATGCTAATCCTGATCCTTATCCCTGTTGCTGTAATTATATATTTGTTCAGCATTGAAATAATTAGCAGCGGCATATGGCTTTTTCTTCTGGTTTGCCCGCTCATGCATGTCCTCATGATGATGGGGATGCGTGGGAAAGATCATTGATCTAATATTCGCCACGGTGTTCATGTTAATAAACTTTAGCATATCAAACGACATTAAAGAAAATGATAGGAGGCAGCAGAATGTCCAGGGGGAAAAACCTATTACCACTTCTCATGGTATCTGTATTTTTTATCTCTTTTTCAACTCTTCTATTTGAGTTAAGTATAATAAGATTATTTTCTGTTTTGTTATGGTACCACTTTGTCTTTATTGTAATATCGGTATCCATTCTCGGCCTGGGAATTGGAGCCCTGTTGCTATTCAAAACCGGTTTAAAATTGCGGGCCGACCGATTCGGAGCAAAAGAGCTGGCCCTCTATGCTTTTATCCTGTCAGCCGCGATTCCCTTGTCTGTATTGGCCATCTTATTTTCACCTTTCCCCGATTATTTATTCGGCTATATTGCCGCTCTCCTGGTACCTTTTATTGCAGCCGGACTTTTTCTGTCGGCAGTATTTTACCTTTACGGTAAAGATGCCCAAAGGCTCTATTTTGCTGATCTGATCGGCGGAGGTCTCGGGAGCCTGGCTGTTCTTCCTCTGCAGTCATTTGTTGGAGCGATAAATACCGCCCTGCTGGTTTCGGTTATCCCCGGAACGATTAGTTTGCTAATATTCCTGGCCGCTGCTGAAAAAAGAAAAGCCCTGCGCAGTGCCGGATTGGTGGCAGCTGTTGCTGCTTTTGCCTTCATGAGTATAACCGGAAGTTTTATAGAAAACCGCTTCCTTGAAGGGTATGGAAGCACTAAAACACTTTTCCGGCTGGCTGCTGATGAAGAGCACGAAATAGTATACACGGAATGGAGCGCCTTTGCCCGAACCGATGTTGTGAACTCGGCTTACGATTCTTCTGTAAAGTACATTTTTACTGATGGAGGCGCCGCATCCGAGATGATCAGTTTCGATGGCAATCTCAAATCGATAGATTACCTGAAAGATGATCTTTCATATTTCCCTTTCACATGGGGCAATGCAGATTCGGTACTGATCGTTGGTTCCGGAGGGGGCAAGGACATCCTGCTTTCCCTTCTTGGGGGAGCATCAGAGATTACCGCTGTTGAAATAAACCGAAGCATTATTAATGCTGCTCGAAACTTTTCAGATTTCAACGGCCATATCTATGACCGTGATGATGTCCGGGTAGAGATTCAGGATGGCCGCCATTTTGTTGAAACCGACCAAAGCAAGTATGATTTACTGTACCTTCCACTCGTATATACCCAATCCGCCGGCCGCGTCGGTTATGCCCTTACCGAGAATTATGTGTTTACCATGGAAGCTTTTGAATTATACATGGAACGTTTAAACCCGGAAGGGCGCCTGGCATTTGTACTGCATGACATGACAGATTTATCCCGGGCAATGGTAATGGCATACCAGGTTTTTATCGATCAAGGCCTGACCCCGCATGAGGCCGTGCAGAGAATGGTTGTTGCCCATACTCCATCCTCCATGGGTGATCATGCTCCGAGTTTTCCGGTTTTGGTTGTGCGTAACGAACCTTTTACCACGTCGGAAATTGACGATATATACAGGATATCTCTTGACATGGGTAAGACACCATATTACCTGCCGGGTCATTTTGAACCGCTGTTCATCAGCAGTTTGGTTGCAGGCGAACATACGTTGACATCCCTTCGCGCCGAGTTTCCCTTTGATATCAAACCGGCTACAGATAACAGCCCGTTTTTCTACAATACAGATATTGGGCTGCCTCAATCACTGGGCACCCTGCTGGTAGCAGTGGGTATTGTTGCCGGGATGGCCATGGTCTATCTTTTCACGAGAAGGCGCACCCTGCCGGGCAAGAAACGGAATATTACAAAACACTGGTGGCCTGCCGTAATTTTTCCCGCCCTGGGGATTGGCTTCATGCTGGTTGAGATAACCTTAATTCAAAAAATGATTCTTGTTTTCGGCAATCCTACCCTGGCTTTCTCTGTCCTGCTCTTCATACTATTGATCAGCAGCGGACTGGGTAGCTACTGGGCTTCACGGTTTACTCCCTCCCGGCTCCCAGTAGTGATTAGCCTTGCGGCCGGTGCAGTAGCATTGGGAGGTATCGTATACGCCATAGCTCTCGACAGTGTTGTGCGCAGTTTGCTTGCTCTACCGATGCCGGCCACCGTTATTTTAATCCTGTTCATTACTGCTCCAATTGGGCTGGCCATGGGCATACCCTTCTCCAGCAGTTTAAGGATGCTCAGGGAAATAGATCGAAATGATATTCCCCTGGCCTGGGGTATAAACGGAGTGATGTCCGTAATGGGCTCGGCCCTGGCAGTGGCTATTGCGATGCAGCTTGGTTTTTCTGCAGCTTTTACTGTGGGAGCGTTGTGCTATATAGTAGTTGCCGTGGTTTCCTATAAAAGTCGTGAAAAAAACTTAGCAGGCAGGGATTTGAAAGCAGGCCATTGATGGTATTGCTATTAAATATTTAAAAATATACCTACTACGTCAAATCTTTATGCCTCCTCCGGGCATAAAAGCAGCCTGAGCCGCCAAACAGGGGGCTCAGGCTGCTTTACTATTCAAGTTCAGCAAAAAGCCTGCCGGTAACCGGGACAGCATTATTACTCATGTTCAGCTACAGCGGATATAAACATACCGTGCCAGGTGTGGTACCACACTTCCCCCGTGCGGCCGTTGACACTGAGCATACCGTAATGCCTGCCCTCATGCATGGTCATAATGGTGTAA
>SLSE01000158.1 GCA_007130585.1 Syntrophomonadaceae bacterium
ATAGTTCTCTTAAATTACCCGGCCATTCATAGAGCTGAAGAGCTTCAGCAGCTTCCTCAGAAATGACAGGGGGGTTACTGCGCCCTAACTGCCTGCTTTCTACTGCCAGCTGCTCCATGCATGATGGTAAAATGTCGCTAACCCGTTCTCTTAAGGGAGGGATCGAGATGTTTACGGTATTCAGCCGGAAAAATAGATCCTCCCGGAACAGGCCTTTGCCGGCCAGGGCAAGCAAATCTTTTGAAGTTGAAGTAATTATTCTGCAGCTAATCTGCCTGCTTACATTATCGCCGACACAGGTAAGTTCGCTGTTAGTCAGGGCACCAAGCAGTTTAACCTGTACAGCTAGCGGCGTTTTGCTTATCTCATCAAAATATACAGTTCCCCTGCCCGCCAGCTCCAGGAATCCGGGTTGAACGGACTTGCCCGGGGGACGCTTTTTACTTTCGCCGCCTGAATCCTCCGGTGGCGTTTTTACATGACCAAAAATTTCATTTTCAAGAATACTCTCGGGGATATCCTTGCAATTAACGTACATGAAGGGATTATTACTTCTATCGCTTTCGTAATGAATTATTCTTGCCACCAGTTCTTTGCCGGAGCCAGGTTCGCCTGTGAGCATCACCGGCAGATCGCTGGCAGCAGCTTTTTTGATCAGTTCCGCCACCTTTTTCATCTCTTCAGAGTTATCGACCAGCCCGAATTTGCCCGCCATAGTTTTTTCGGAAACGCTCTTCCTGTCAGCCCTGAAGGACAGTTTTTCAAGCGATCTTTCAATGGCCTCTTCCAGTTCTTCATCGGTAAATGGCTTGGCCAGGTATTCTTCGGCGCCCGCCTTGATTGCTTCGACAGCCCCTTCCACGGAAGCATAACCGGTTATCATCATAACCTCGGTCTGCGGATAGTGTTCCCGGATATGCTTGATCAAATCAAGCCCTCCTATAAAGGGCATGTGGTAATCTGTAATCACAAGGTCTACACGATTTTCCTTTAACAGGGCAATAGCTTCCTCGGCGCTTTCACAAGATAAGACGGAAAACCCCATGTATTCAATGCTGCGATGTAAGACCTCCAGGGTATCGGGAGAGTCATCAACAACCATTATGACTTCATTTCGCTTTACTTTTGCCATCAGGGACATCGCCTCCAACTGGAAATCTCACTGTAAATACGGTGCCCTCGCCCGGTTTGCTATCGACGGTTATCGTCCCCCTGTGCGACTGCACTATACCCAGGGCAACGGGCAGGCCGAGCCCTGCTCCTTCGTTAGGGCCTTTCGTAGTGTAAAACGGGATAAAGATGTTCTCTATTTCGCCGGCCTCAATACCGACTCCTGTATCTTTAATAATTATTAGCACTTCATCAATTGAGTCTTTTGTTTTGATAGTTAAATTGCCGCCTTCGGGCATAGCCTGGATGGCGTTTACAACCAGGTTAACCAGGACCTGGTTCAGCTGTGCCGGGTCAATTTCAACCATGGGCAGTTCATCTGCATATTCCTTGGTCATTGTTATGTTGCTTTTCTTGATTCTGTTTTCGAGCAGGAAGAGGCCGTCATCAATTTTTTCGTTTATATTGACCATTACTTTTTCCGGGGGTGTCTGGCGGCTAAACAGCATCAGCTTGCGGATTATTTCGCGCCCGTGGAGGGAAGCCTTAATGATTTTATCGATATCTTCTTCTACTTTTTCCTCGACCTGGCCATATTTTTTTATGAGCTGGGCGAAACCAAGAATACTGTTGAGCGGTTCGTTGATTTCATGAGCTATCCCGGCAGTTAATTGCCCTACCGTTACCAGCCTGTCGGCATGCAGCAACTGCTGTTGAAGGCGGTCTTTTTCTATTTCATACTGCTTCCTGGCAGCAACATGGCTCAGCTCTCCGGCTATCGCTTTAAGCATTGGCTGCTCTTCCTTTAAGAAGGGGTCTTTATATAGTTTTCCCGAGTCCCGCATGTAGCCAACTTCGACAAACCCCCTGGTATCGCCGCCAACCTGGATGTCCTCTTTTAAAGTGTATACCGGTTTATTATAGTTACTGCTTGTAAATGTGTGGTTGGCGAAAACTATTTTACAACAGGTGTACTCGGGATGAAGAAACCCCGGGGGTATAATGTCTACAGCTTCTAGCAGGATATCTTCGAGCGACTTTTCCGGTTCCGAGCCAATCCTGTTGATCTGGTAAATTGTTTTCAGTTCTTTAATTCTTTCTCCCAGTAAAAATTTTGTATGCCTGTGAGAGCGGGCAAAGCCGATAATGTCAAACAAGTACTGGTAAAGTTCAACCTCAGTGCTGTTCAGGTTAGCCTCTTTATGCCAGCCGAGGGTTGCCGTGCCCACAGTTTCTTCCTGCACCCTGATCGGGAGAATAAAAAGTGATACGAAGCCGGCTGTTTCTTCTGCGGGAGCATCCCCGGAAAACAATAAGCCCCCGCTTCTTGTAGCATTAGCTGGCAGGTTGGCGGAGCCTGAGAAAACAAGTTCCTCTAGCTTATCGAGACCAGTATAGGCTGAACCTGACTCTGGTTGCGCGGATGCAGGCGCCTCATCCCGGGCAGCGGCAGGGAAATCCTCAAGCAGTTTCATCTCCAGGCCGTTTTGAAGGGAATAGCGAAATCTGAAATAACTGCGCGCTCCCCTGGCTATAATAGAAATATATTCTGCCCCTGAAAAAGCGATCAGCATCTTGATAACATCTTCAAAATAATAGCTAATCACCTTTCCTTTTTCTGCAATGCCAATTAAATTAAGCGATAGCTCATGAAACTGCTGCAGCCTGTCAGGAAGGGGCTGATTTTTAGGGCTCATTAGTCACACCTTCAATTAATATAAAATGTATCGCCGCCGCCGGTTATTAAGTTCAGTTTTATTTCAGCAAAGATCCCTTGCTTTCCTGCTTTGCCGGCTTCGAATGCAAAATAACAGTTAAAGGCCGGGGGATAATTCCGGC
>SLSE01000223.1 GCA_007130585.1 Syntrophomonadaceae bacterium
ACGCAACACCCATATTATCCTAACACAATTAATTTTCATATGCAAGCAAATAGAAATGTTTTTTTAAAAATTCCAGCTATTCAAATTCAAACTGTTAAAAATACCAGATCCGGAGGCCTGTTTTAATCTGCCGAATTGTTTCCTCCGCTTTCATACCCGGGTAAAATATTTTCCCGGAGTCTGGCGTATGACTTTTTTAAGTTCCAGGGACAGTAAGAGGGCGCTTGCCTGGGAAGCCTTCAAGCCGCTCTCCCTGATTATATTATCTATGTGTAAAGGCTGGTAGGGTATTACTGCCAGGACCGCTTTTTCTTCAGCAGTCAGGTTCAAAGCAGCGCCGTCAATGGTTAGCTGCACTTCACCCGGGCAGCCGGATGCCGGACCGAGATAGAGTTCCTCGAGGATGTCGGCGGCAGTTTCAACCAGGCGGGCCCCTTCTTTAATCAGGCGATGGGAACCCCGGCTGTAAGGGCTGCCAACGTTTCCGGGAACCGCAAATACTTCACGGTTTTGCTCAAGGGCATAATTAGCGGTAATCAACGCTCCGCTTTTTGCAGTCGCTTCCACAACGACAGTCCCTAAAGATAAACCGCTGATAATCCTGTTGCGCCGGGGAAAATAGGAAGCAGACGGCTTAGTGCCGGGCGGAAACTCGCTTACAACAGCCCCGGAGGCAATGATTTGATCCATCAATTCTTCATTTCCGGGAGGATAGCAGTAATCGACTCCGCAGCCGAGGACCGCTACAGTATAGCCGCAACTTTCAAGGGCGCCCCGGTGGGCAGCAGTATCTATGCCCAGGGCCATCCCGCTTACAATTGATACCTCGGCTCCCGAGAGTTCGGAAGCAAGGCGGCCGGCAACTTCCCGGCCGTAAAAAGTACAGCGCCGGCTGCCTACAACAGCCACGGCCGGCCGGTTGATTTCTTCCAGGGAGCCTCGGTAGTAAAGAAGCGGCGGGCCTTCAACCTGTTTTAAAAGGGTGGGGTAGTTCCGGCAGTGCGGAGCAGTGCAGCTGATACTTTGTTCTATCAGGCGATCCCACAGTCCGAAGGGATCAATATTTAAGCGTTCCCTGTCAAAGCGGGGTATGATATTTTGCATTCCCGGCAACGCGGCAAGCCTGGCGGCAGGAGCCTTCCAGGCAGCTTCTGCAGAACCTGAATGCTCAATAAGAACCGCGATACGCCGCGGCCCGAGGGATAGTATATTGTTTAGTGCGTTGTAGTAGATGAGTTCTTTTTTTTCTTTATTCATTGTTGTTTAGAAACACCTGCCCGGCCGGGGCAGGAGGCTGCCGGTGTGCCTCCGGCATAACACGGCAAGAGATTCCTTTCCAATTGTAAATAGTTTATAAGTTTAGCCCAGCGTGGTTACTCCTTCGCCTTTTAGATTCTCCAGAACTTTTTTCGCCTCTTTGAATTCCGGTAATTTCCGGCACAGGAGCCCGTATTCCAGGCTGTCGACAAGCGCGATCCAGCTGGCTTCAATAATGTTGGGTGACACCCCCACTGTTCCCCAGCTCTTATGATCATCGCTTGACTGGATAAGTACCCTGACCTGGGCCCCGGTACCGTCAACGCCATCAATAACGCGGACCTTAAAGTCGGTTAACCTGATTTTCTTCAGGGCCGGGTAGAAGCCTTCCAGGGCTTTTCTCAGGGCATTATCGAGGGCGTTAACCGGACCGTTACCCTCGGCCGCAGTATGAACCTGCTGTTCGCCAACCCTGACCTTGATCGTAGCCTCCGAGTACAGCTGACCGTCCTCTTTTTTTTCTATAATCAGCCTGAACCCTTCCAGTTTAAATAGAGGCGTATAGGCTTTCATCATTTTTAAAACGAGCAGCTCAAATGAACCCTCCGCTCCTTCAAACTGGTATCCGTAATGCTCCATCTCCTTTATCCTCTGGAGAACCGATGCAGTCTCGGGGCGTTCTTTATCCAGTTTAAGATCGTTTTGATTTGTTTTCAGGCTAATACTGCTGCGGCCGGCCAGTTCGGAAACCAGGATCCGGCGCCGGTTCCCCACCTGTTCGGGTATGGCATGTTCGTATGTTTCAGGCTTTTTACTGACGGCATCAACATGAATGCCGCCTTTATGGGCAAAGGCATTGAAACCGACATAAGGCTGCTGTTCGGCAGGAGCAATATTTGCCAGCTCGGCAATAAAACGGGAAAGCTTGGTTAAACCGCTTAGCTGCCCGGGAGTTACAACCTGCAAACCCATTTTAAGTTGAAGGTTGGGGATTATGGTACAGAGGTTGGCGTTACCACAGCGTTCACCGTAGCCGTTTATGGTGCCCTGGATCTGGGTTATCCCTTCGCGAACTGAAAGCAGTGAATTGGCGGTAGCCATACCGGCGTCGTCGTGGACGTGTATTCCCAGCGCGACATTTTTAACCCGGCTTTTCACGGCATCCAGGATGGCGGGCAGTTCCCAGGGCATCAGGCCGCCGTTGGTATCACAGAGTACTAAAACATCCGCCCCGCCCGCTGACGCCGCCTCCAGCGTGGCCAGCGCATATTCCGAGTTGGCCTTGTAACCGTCGAAAAAATGCTCGGCATCAAAAAACACTTCCCTGCCCAGGTCCTTCAGGTAAGAAATGGTGTCTTTGATCATGGCCAGGTTTTCGTCAAGGGTGGTTTTCAAAGCGTCGCGGACGTGAAAATCCCAGCTTTTTCCGAAGATCGCCACCGTGCCGGTGCCCGCTTCAACCAGGGCCCGGATATTCATGTCCTCTTCCAGGGCCACCCCGGGGCGGCGGGTACTGCTGAAGGCGCAGAGGCGGGCATTTTTAAAATTGATTTTGGCAGCCCGCTTAAAGAATTCAATATCCTTGGGGTTGGATCCCGGCCATCCCCCCTCGATGTAGTCAATCCCAAATTCATCAAGCTTTTCCGCTATTTTAAGCTTGTCCGATACGGACAGGGATACTCCTTC
>SLSE01000019.1 GCA_007130585.1 Syntrophomonadaceae bacterium
GTAATAGTGCCTCCCGAACCGCCGGCGGTGGCTCCACCGCTGCCCAGAACTGACGGGGCGTCGCTGGGACTGTTCTTTGCGGGGCTGCTGTTCCTGCTGGCCGGACTCAGCTTAAGAAAAAGCGTTCCTGTAAAAGGCCGGCATTAGGAGAAGTATTAGCCGGCACCGAAGTTGCCACATGATACGTAAAGGCTGCAGCCATTTAGCTGCAGCCTTTAAAATAAGGGGATCATGAGAAAGCAGGCATATAATTAAAAATTCAAAAAAATAGTTGACAATGCAAAATTATTAGTCTATACTATACACAATGTGTGAAGTGCACGAACCTGCACGATAATGGCAAACTTGCCGAAAGGTAAGGGCGCAAAGCTAAAGGGTCTAACGTTCGCAAGAACCACGACAGCCTGGCCGCCGAAACGGGTTTTCTTTATGCATATTTAAGTTCTATCGGGATTTATGCCTGCTGCAGCCTGGTAAGCTCGCGGGCAAACAAATAAACTCGACCGACAAAGGCAAACCTGCTGAAAAGCAGGGACGCAAAGCTACAGGGTCTAAAGCTTTCTTAAAGCTATGACAGCCTGGCTGCCGAAACGGGTAATACTTGTTTCCACTTTGTCGGTCCCTCTGAAGGAGGGACTTTTTGATGGATAAGCAGTATGGATGGGTACGAAGTGCCGGTATCTGTATACTGGTGAGCCTGTTAATGATCGGAACTGCGTATTTCCTTGTTACAGGTGAAAATGAAACTATGCAAACGGGCAGTAAAGTGGAGGCTGCCTACCTTGCGCAAACAGAAGAAAATGCCAACAGGGCTGCCGGAGACAAAGCGGAAGGCAGTCTCGCGGAAGAAACGGACGGAACAGGATACAGGTTCCAGCTTAATCTTACAGGCGGTACGGATAACGGAACAACTGGCAGCGACCCTGCAGGAGCTGAAGCTGCAGCGGTTGATTCTGAAAAAGATGACGCGCCGGCCGTAATGAAGGCGGCTTCGTCCGGCAGCGCTGATCAGGCGAAAGCTGCCCCGGCAGAAAAGAAAGAGGAAGACGTTAAAACCCCCGAAAGCCAGCCTGTGCAGGCCGCAACAGAACAGCCTGCCGCATCTCCGGCCCCGGCAGCAGAAGAAGCCGAAGTTACAGTATCCGAACCGGATCCCGCTCCTGTGCCTGAACCGGAACCCGCCCCCGCAGTTACGACGGCTCCCGTTACCTACAGGTGGGGAAGCGCTTCCAGTTACACTTTCAGAATGGAAGTCAGGGTTACTAATAACGGGTCCGATACTTCCCGCAATGTTAATGTTTCCGTTCCCCTGCTGGAAAACCGGTCGCCATACCAGACCACGTCCCTGGCAGCGGTAAATTACACCGCAGTATCAAGCTCGGGCCGGGTCAGCACTTTTAATATCGGCGACCTCGCTCCCGGTGAAACTAAAACCATCAGGGCCGATTTTGCCATTACAGCGCGGCCCGTTTCCATACAATCAAGCAATGACACAGTGGACAAAGCACGGATAGCTTATAACCAGTATGCCGGCAGCGGCAACTGCCGCACCCTGGCCCGTGGTTTTATCAGCAAAGCCCGCGAGCTGGGCGTTGAAGCAAGGGAAGTTATCGGATTTGCCAGGCCCCAGCGCGGCCCCATGACTTCCGGCTCCCTTGCCGGGACCCGTCACAGCTGGGCTGAATTTTACGTGGACGGCCTGGGCTGGGTTCCGGTCGATCTCACCTTCCAGTATTTTGGCGAGTTTCCCCATGCTTCGCATATTGTGGAAAGTTACGCAGACCAGTCAATTAAAGTTAACTATACCGGTGGCAGCTTAAGCGCCTCCTGGAGCAATCTTATCCTGTAAATGCATCCCTCCTTCAATTTACCAGAGATGCATTTCTACCTGGAAGGGATCCCGGAACTCCACAGCCGGGATCCTTTTCATGCTAATTCGGGTTGGCCGGCGGGGAATGGAAATAAAATATCATAAGTTTTGGAAACTTAGGTAGAATTTTATGAATAATTTCTGTTATAATAGGCTAAAGCGAAAAGCTTTATAGGGGGGATATTTATGTACCTGCTGCTGGTTGATTACGATTTTATCCCGACAAACGAGATGCAGAAAATTCTGGAACAAACACCCGATGATACAGATATTGTGAATTGCTATTCTGCCGCAACGCTCCTGAGGATTGCTGAAAAACTTGATCCCGACATCATAGTCATTGACTTTGCAAAAGTTGAGAACGATCTGGCAAACCTTTTCAGCGATTTAAGGGAAAAATCGCCCGACGCCCATGTGCTGGCCTTAATCGACCCCGAATATTACGATAAACTCTACAGGGCTATTGAAACCGGGGGTGTGGACGATTACATCGTCAAACCGGTCCGCAGGGAAGATTTTATGGCCCGCCTCCAGCTGGCTGCAAAAAAGAAAAGCCAGGATACAATTTCTGCGGAACCTGCCGGCGGCGCCGGAGAACAAAAAAGCGGCCAGGTATATGAATTTGAAAGCTATCCCGGCAAACAGAAAGCAGACCTGGATGAAGGCCTGGCCGGTGATACAGAACTATCAGCCCCGCCGGATGAAGAAGCAGCATTCGACGAACCGCCTGAAGGCGGAGAACTGTCTGCAGGCCCCGGCCCGGAAACTCCGGAGCAGGAAGCGGGGCCTGAAGAAGAAAGCGATGTTTTTGACAACCTGGAGTTTTTAAGCGAAGACGAATTTGAAGCCGGGGGGCCTGAAGAAGACGAAACAGAGTTGACCGGCAGCTATGAGTTTGAGGCCGTGGAGCCTGAAAAGCCCGGCGATGAAGATAGTACTGAAGAGGACATTACCCCGGAGGAAGATATCCTTGAACTGGAGGATACGGGCTACGGCGTCTTTGAGGATGATCCGGAAACGCTTTCCGAAAAA
>SLSE01000140.1 GCA_007130585.1 Syntrophomonadaceae bacterium
CCGGCATTGGGGGAAAGGGCGATTAAGTCAACCGGGCTGCCCTCATTATCCCACTGCGTCACCCGGTCTGTGGAAGAAAAATGAAGCCTTCCGCTTTCGGTTCCGATTACGGCATAAGAACCGCAGGAAGAAAGCCTGGCCTGCCTTGGCGCGGAGGCAAATAATTTATCCCACTTCAGCCTGCGATCCCGGTCAATTAAACTGACCACGTTGTTATCGGTGCTGAACAGGATATTGTTAAGAGCGTGATCAACGCTTAAATCATAGATTTCTGCGCTGGAAAACCAGAGGTCATAGAGATCTTCCCCCTGGCCGTTTAACTGCGGGTCAACAGCAACAGCAGTGCTTTCCGCTCTCGGAAAAAGCTGGATCGAAAAAAGGACCAATCCGCCGAGAATGAAAAGGCCGGCCAGCGCTACTATATAATAATACGGTTGGAACCGTTTCATAGCATGATCACCTCCAGGCTAAAAAGCCAGGGTGTCGATATTGTACCATACTGAAAAAGGAAAACATTAAACAATAATTAAAAGTAATTAATTTTTCCTAACAACCCTACTCTTCCGCGAGGGGCAGGGCAAAATAAAAGCTGCTGCCCACACCTTCCTCACTTTCAACCCATACCCTGCCGCCGTGCCGGCCGATGATTTCGCTGACAATGGCCAGTCCAAGCCCCGTACCCCCGCGCTCCCGCGAGCGGTCCCGATCGACCCTGAAAAAACGTTCAAAAATATAACTTAAATCTTCCTCGGGGATGCCGCAGCCAGTATCTTCTATTTTAGTAACGACTTCATTCCCTTCGGAATAGAGAGATACGGTCACTCTTCCGCCGCTTTCGGTATAATTTAGAGCGTTGTCCAGTAAGTTGCTGATTACCTGGCGCAGCTGCAGGGGAGCCCCGTAAATAATGTAGTCCCGGTCGGGAATACTGGCATTCAACTGCACCCCGGCATGCGAAAAACGGTAACGGTATTCACCTACCATATTGCCAAGGAGCCGGTTAAGGGTTACTTTTTCCGGCACGATTTCGTTTTTCTCCAGCTTGGAAAGCTCGAGAAGATCATTGACCAGGGCCGTGAGGCGGTCCAGCTCGGCATCGAGATCCTCTATGAATTCTTTTTGCTGATCCGGTTCCATTTCATGCTCCTTAAGCGACTTGGTCAGAAGGCTCATGGTAGTAAGCGGCGTCCGCACTTCGTGGGCGACATCAGCGGCAAATTTTTTCAGGTTGGTAGTGTAATAATTAAGCCTCTTCGCCATTATATTGAACTGTTCCGCCAGGCGGCCGATTTCATCTGCCGAGGAAACTTCAATATGCTGATCCAGCTTGCCTTCAGCCATTTTCCTGGAGGCCGCGGTAAGACTTTCCAGGGGGCCGGTAAAACGACGGGCCAGGGCTACAGAGCCGCCGCCCACTATGGCCATGGCAATCACGGTGGCCAGGTAGAGGAAGCGGCGGATGTCATACAACGTGCTGTAGACGCCTTCCAGGGAAGCCGACAGAAATACTGCGCCGGTTACAGCTCCTTCTTCGTCGTTTTCAACCACCGGGACCACTACCTGCATTACCTGGTGATTAATCCTTTCGCTGTAACCGATCCTGCTGCTTACTTCGCCGTCAAGGGCCGCCCTTACATCTTCGTTATCCAGGGCCTGGTTAAGCAGCCCGCCGACGCGGATCGAGTCGCCCACTACCACACCATCCTGATCGAGGAACAGGACCCGGGCCTGGGCCTGCCGGCTCATATCCTCAGCCAGCGAGCTGAGCCGGACTGAATCGACCTGGCCGCGCAGGTGGCCCACTACAAAGTCGGAGGCCAGAAACCCGGATCTTTCCAGGGTGTCTTCAAGGTTGTCTACATAGTATCTTTCCAGGGTGTTGTACAAAAAAAGGCTGATGATTCCCATCACCGCCAGGATAATCGCCAGGAATGTGGCTGTAAGCCGGAACCGGATACTGTAAAACCTGGTCATTAAGCGTCCTCCCTGATTTTATAGCCGGTACCCCACACTGTTATAATCAGCTCGGGGTTAGCCGGATCTCTCTCTAATTTTTCCCTGAGATGCCTGATATGAACATCGACAGTCCTGACATCGCCGTAATAATCGTAACCCCAGACCTGCTCCAGAAGCTGTTCGCGCGAGTATACATTCCCGGCATTGGAGGCAAGGAAACTGAGCAGGGCGAACTCTTTTGAGGTCAGGCTGATATCCTGGTCTCCCACCCGGGCCCGGTGCTGGAGCAGGTCAACCTGCAGGTTCCCGATCTGGATTATTTTTTTCGCCTCTTCATCACGCACGGTGCTGCGTCTTAAAATTGCCTTGATCCGGGCAACAAGCTCCCGGGAATTAAAAGGTTTTGTCAGGTAATCGTCCGCACCGAGTTCAAGGCCAAGCACCTTGTCTATATCTTCGCTGCGCGCTGTAAGCATGATTATCGGCACTTCCAGTTTTTTGCGAATCTGGCGGCATACTTCAAAACCCTCGACTTTCGGCAGCATCAGGTCGAGAACAACGATATCGGGCTTCAGTTCAAATACTTTTTGCAGGGCTTCCTCACCGTCATAAGCCTGTTCGACCCGGAAGCCTTCCTTTTCCAGGTTAAACGAAAGCGCTTTGACCAGTGTTTTTTCATCATCAACCACTAACACTAACTCATCTGCCATTAACCTCAGCCTCCCTGATCATTATTGTAAAGCTTCATTACTTCCTTAAAATCTTCCCAGACAGGAACTTTTTTCGCCGGATCGCGCAGCAGCGCAGCCGGGTGAAAAGTGGCAATCACCTGCCGGCCGTCAATTTCATGCCACTGCCCCCTGATGCGGGTAATCGCCGCTTTCCTGTCAATCAGCGTCCGCGTGGCCA
>SLSE01000079.1 GCA_007130585.1 Syntrophomonadaceae bacterium
CTTGCAGAAAATATAAGGCTGCTGCAAATCGAAATTCTTGACGATAAGGATCTCTACCAGGAAATTAACATGCTCTCAGCTTATAATCGCGAACTGTTTGACAAAGCCCTTCACCCGATCGTCTTTATGGATAAAAACGAAAGGGTCCTTGATGTTAACCGGGAATTTGAAAGAGTTTTTGCATACAATAAAGAAGAGGTTATAAACAGGGAGATCAATGATTTAATAGTTCCTTCCACGCACCTTAAAGAAAGCCGGGAGATGCGGGAAAGAGTCCTGCAAAGCAGGACGCAGACATTAAAAACGGAACGCAGGAATAAGAGCGGTGAACTGATACAGGTGGAAGCAGCGGCCTGCCCGGTAGTAGTTAACGGGGAAGTCGCCGGCCTGTTTGCCATGTACAGGGACAGGCGGGTCGAAGAAAAAGCGCTGCTGGATTTAAAAAAAGAAAAGGCGTACTTCAAACAGCTTTTTGACAATTCTCCGGATGCGATCACCCTGCTGGATGATCAGGACCGGATTATAGATTTTAATAGATCATTTGAAAAAATGTTTGGTTACGAACTTGATGAAGTCAGGGGCGTTTGCATAGACGAAATCATTGCCCGGGGCCGTTATGTTGAAGAAACCAAGGAGTTTGCCCGCGAACTAATCTTTGAAAGCAAAACCGTTAAGGCTGAAACGGTACGCACCAGTAAAAACGGCAGGAACATGGATGTTGAACTGCTGGCCTACCCGATTTACCTGGACCAGGACCGGCTGGGAGCCTATGCTTTTTACAGGGATATATCCGACCGAAAAAATAAGGAACGGGTAATCCGCGAACTTATATACAGGGACTCGCTAACCGGTATCCACAACAGGAAATATGCTTATGAAATCCTGGAACGTAAACTGAAAAAGGCTAAAGCTGAAAACGGCGTTGTCACTTTCCTTTATTTTGATATTGATGATTTCAAAAAAGTAAATGATGCAAAGGGGCACTCTTTCGGCGATTTGCTGTTGATTGATATTGCCGGAAGGATCAGGGATCAATTCATAGGGCAGATAGAGTTTTGCCGGGTAGGCGGGGATGAATTCCTGGCTATCATCAACGATCCCTTTGAAGCCCCGGTCCGGTTTTATATTGACCAGTTAAAATACCTCTTCGAAGAAGCATTTACCGTTAACTGCCAGAGTGTGAAAACTGATCTGAGCATAGGTTATGCCAGTTTTCCTGAAGACGGAACAGACCTCGACCACCTGATATTTATGGCCGATTCAAGAATGTACAGGCAAAAAAGGATCTCCCGCATCAGGAAAAATCCTGTCCGCAGGGAAACAACCATTAAAGATTTACTGGCTGAATGCGAACCTGGCGATAAAAAGTGAAAATCTTTTACCAGATGCGCCGTATAACAGTATCAAATATTGTAAAGCCGGCAAAGAAGAAAAATATCAGCAGTGGAATAACAATGGCGATTGCTCCTAAAACTATACCGGCGACAGCATAATCCTGCCCTTCGGCCCTGGCCAGAAGCCCGGTAACGATGGCGGCAATTCCCAGGATCACTGAAAACGGACCACAGCAGGAAAAGGCAAGAAGGGCAGCTATCCCCGTGACAAGGGATGCCAGGCCCAGGCTGTTGTTTTTCCCCGAGGGGGAATTGGCGGCCATATTATTTCCGTTATCGTTATGATCAGCCACAAGAACACCTCCTGTGATTTTTTGCTTATACCAAAATAATTTATCAGTCCGAACTGAACATTCCATACATAATCCAGGGTGGCAATGGCACTGTGTTCGTGCTTTAATTATATATTTTATATGGCGTTTTAGCTATATGGTAAATTCTGTCCTTCCGGGTTCAGCCGCCTGCCGTCCGGGCCGTTCTACTCATGCGGCCTGTTGCAAGCTGATAAAAGGATTTGTTTTGAACAAAGTCGAAATAGTGTAGCGGAAGGTTTTTAACCATTGGAGTATTTACAGTGGAGGGAGGGGTTATACTTGGCGCCAGAAGACCGGGGCGATCAGGATATACAGCAGATTGACTGGGCATACAGCCCGGATCAGGATGCAGAAGGGTTTCCCTGGGGTCCTCATAAGCTGCCCCTGAAGATAAGTTTTGAAGGCATGTCGCTCACGGTTGAAGAATCCGGGGAAGGTTATTTATACAGGCGGGAAAGCCCGGATAAGGTTGTTGAAAAAGTGATTCTTGCTGAAAAAGGAAACCTGCAGATCACCCCTGTCGAGCCTTTTCACCTGCCTGTGGCAATAAGCAACCACCTGTTGATAGCGCTCGAACAGCCTGTGGAGATCGAGCCGAAGGCAGTAAAAGATATCCTGATCAGTTTCCCCCTGGAGTTGGCTGTCACCATAGAAGGCAGAAAATCCGGTGGGCAGATTCTTGATACTTTCACGCTGAGTAAAACAAAATTTTCGCTGTACGGCACCATAAAAGACGGACTGGTCTGCAAGTACTGGCAAAGTGCGGTTTACCATTCTATCCCCGGTATTAACCCTGTTAAGCGGGGGATCATGAAACTTTCCCTCCATAACCTGAGCGGCCGCTGGGCAGAGATCCAAAAAGTAGTCTTTAGCGCCCAGGGAATGAAATTATATTATAGCCAGGACCTGGTCTCCTTAAAAGCGAACATGAAAATATTAAGCGAATCCAGTGCGGAAACAAGTTTTACCAGCGAGCCTCTCCGTAAGGGGATGAAAAAAGCTGTGGAATTATACAGTGCCAGGCTCTTAAGTATCCCTGCAAAAACCCTGATGGAGGAGGGCTACTGAAATGCTTGAATGGCTAAATTTAATAGTTTATGGCGACGTTACCCTGGCCAACCTGATGCTGTCAATGCTTGTGTTTATTGCCGCCCTCATAGTTTCGAAGATGCTTACTATCCAGCTGCGCAGATCGCTTATGGACAGGATAAGCAAAGAGCATCTTGACACAATGCTCAGGGTAATTTCCTATGGAATTATTATTATGGCCATAATCTGGATTATGCCTACCGTGGGGTTTGAACCTTCCGGGCTGCTGGTAGCCGGTGGAATCGTCGGACTGGCAATCGGTTTTGCCAGCCAGAGTATCATCGGCAACCTGATCAGCGGCATTTTTCTGATGGGGGAAAGGCCGGTCAAGATTGGCGATATGATCCTGATCTCAGACAACCTGGGCTTTGTCGAAGATATTGAGCTTATTTCAACAAAAATAAGGACTCTTGACGGTAATTTTGTGCGCATACCAAATGAAACCGTTTTCACTTCAAATATTACGAACTACACCAGCAATCCTGTCCGCCGTTTTGAATATACCGTGGGAATCAATTACGCCGACGACGCCGACCTGGCCATGCAGGTAATCAGGGGTATTATTGACGAACACCCGCTGGCCATGGTTAATCCGGCGCCCCAGGTTTTTGTAGACAGCCTGAGCGACAGCAGCGTCGACATTATTGTAAGAATCTGGTCTCCCTCAACGGAATGGTGGGGGGTAAGAATGGAAATGCTCTGGAAGATTAAACAGGCTATTGAAGAGGCCGGTATCGAGATACCGTTCCCGCAGCGCGTGGTATGGTACGGAGCAGACCAAAGAAAAGAGGAGCCTCCGGAAGAATCCGACCCCTATACACAAAATAACCTGGAAGAATAAAGCCGGTCAATAATATACAGCAACAGGTTTGGTTTTTCCCGGCCGCACACTGCAGTTTGCTTCAGGAATTGTTGTCTGCCTGACGTTGTGCCCGGCCAAAATCCCCCCTTTTTCGCCTCTCAGGCGGCTTACCGGTTTACGATTTTTCATCCCCGAACATACATTGACAGCGCCGGAATAATTGGTTAAACTAACAATACATAACCTATAACAATAGTAGGGAAAATTGCGCGGCCAGAATCTTGTAACTTAGGGAGGTAAATTATGCGAATTGCCAGGAATGCAACTGAGTTAATTGGCGGTACTCCCCTGGTATACCTGAACAGGATCAGCGAGGGTGCCGCCGCCAAAGTGGCGGCCAAACTTGAGTCATACAACCCGGGGGGGAGTGTTAAGGATCGCATTGCCCTGAATATGATCGAAGCTGCAGAGCGGGAAGGTTTGATCGGGCCGGGAACTGTAATTGTAGAGCCGACGAGCGGCAATACTGGCATTGGCCTGGCCCTGGTATGCGCGGCAAAGGGTTACAGGTGCCTGCTTACCATGCCCGAAACTATGAGTTCCGAGCGCAGAAGTATGCTCCGCGCCCTGGGAGCGGAATTAGTGCTTACCCCGGGCGAAAAAGGGATGACCGGAGCGGTTCAGATAGCAGAAGAAATAGCCGGCGGGGATAAAAAATATTTCATGCCCCAGCAGTTTAACAATGCGGCCAACCCTGAGGTTCACAGCCGGACAACAGCAGAAGAAATCTGGCGTGATACCGGGGGTGAAGTTGATATCCTTGTTCTTGGAGTAGGCACCGGGGGAACGGTAACCGGTGTGGGCCGGGTTTTAAAAGAGCGTAAACCGGATCTCAGGGTTATTGCTGTTGAACCTGAAGAATCGCCGGTCCTTTCCGGCGGCAGTCCGGCACCGCATAAAATCCAGGGCATCGGGGCTGGATTTGTCCCCCGGGTACTGCAGGTCGATTTAATTGATGAAATAGTAACGGTTTCCAGCGTGAAGGCCCTGGAAACGGCCCGCCGCCTGATCAGGGAAGAAGGTTTGCTGGTGGGAATATCCTCGGGCGCTGCCGGGGCAGCCGCGCTGCAGGTAGCCGCGCGTCCTGAAAATGAAGGAAAGCTTGTTCTGACCGTATTCCCTGACCTGGCTGAACGGTATATTTCCACAGCTTTGTTTGATCAGTAATCAGGGCAACATTAAAGATTTGATGTAAAAGTTTTTGAAGGAGAGGTATGCCTGCAATGAAATAAATTAGGCTGCGAATCACTTCCACGGGCTGCGCTTCCTGCGCCCGCGGGAGCCGGCATCCAAATTTCATGGCCGGGACACCTCCTGTACGGTTCACGGTGCTGGTAAAATTGTTTGAGGAGGCAAAAAAATGCGTCTATCGACAAAGGCCCGTTACGCTGCCCGGGCGATGGTTGAACTGGCGATTAACTATAACAGCGAGCCTGTTAAATTAAAAGACATCGCCCGCAACCAGGATATTTCGATTAAATACCTGGAACAATTAATGAACCCTCTCCGGGTCAGCGGTTTTGTCTCTACCCAGAAAGGGAGCCGGGGGGGTTATAAACTGATCCGGCAGCCCGGGGAAGTGACTCTGTATGATATTGTTGAGTGTGTTGAGGGTTCACTTGCTCCCGTCGACTGTGTTGATAGTCCTGAAGTTTGCGACAGGGTGCCCCGGTGCGTAACCCGGAATGTCTGGGTAAATGTGCACCGGGCGATTATCCGGGAGTTAAAGTCTGTTACCCTTGCTGCCCTGGCTGAAGAACAGAAACAGAAAAGAGTATCGGAAATTTAACATCCCTGTTCACCCGGACGCTTCGTATCCATTCCTCCTTGAACAGGCTTTAACCGGCATAGCTTACATAAATAACATTTTGGCCCCGGGGTTTGATTCTCCGGGGCCTTTTTGTCATAATAGGGTACCGGTATACTTTATGCAGCCGAAGCTTATTCGAGGAGGGTCTGGTAATATGAAGAAGACGATTTCCGGTGTAACCGTGGAATGCATTTCGGGCGACATTGCATCACAAAAAGACGTTACCGCCGTGGTCAATGCCGCGAATGCCCGGCTGCAGCCGGGCGGGGGTGTGGCCGGTGCCCTGCATCGCGCTGCCGGACCGGGCCTTGAAGAAGAGGGCCGACCCCTGGCTCCGATCAGACCGGGCGAAGCGGTAATTACAGGCGCTCATAATCTGCCCAACGATTATGTTATTCACTGTCTCGGACCTGTTTACGGAGTTGACAGGCCGGAAGAGACACTGCTGGCCGATTGCTACCGTAATGCCCTGCGACTGGCGGAAGAGAACAGCATAGATTCGGTTGCTTTTCCTTCCCTTTCAACAGGCGCTTTCGGTTATCCCATGGAAGAAGCGGCAAATGTTGCCTTCAAGACGATTAAAAATATTATCCCCGGTCTGAGAAGTGTCCGCCTGATCCGGTTTGTGCTGTTTGGCTCCGATGCGCTGGAAATCCACGAGCAGGCCATGGCTGAAATTTTTTAGGATTAAAGGGGAAAAGGTAAGCTAAATATTGAAAGCAGGGCTTAGTATATATGACAATCTTTGAAGCAATTATTTTTGGTATCGTCCAGGGATTGACAGAGTTTTTGCCCATATCGAGTACCGCGCACATCATAATTGCCGAGCTGATATTCGGGTATAATTTTCCGGGGCTGGCTTTTGAAATATTCCTCCATGTTGCCTCAGTATTTGCAGTCGCATTTTATTTTCGCCGGGATTTGTGGGCTGTAATCAGGGGTTTTTTCCTCTACTTCCGGGAAAAAAACCAGGAAAACAGGGTTCATTTCATGTTCGGAATTTACATTATTACTGCCACTGCGATAACCGCTATACTTGGCCTGAGCTTGAAAAGCCTGGTTGTTGACGTGATGAAAACACCACCTTTTATTGCCGGCGCTCTTGCTGTGACAGGAACGGCATTAATATTTATTGAGCGGTTCAGGGAGTACGGCAGCCGCAGGGAAAATAAGATGACATTTTTAGACTCTGCAATTGTCGGCATCGGTCAGACCATTGCCGTTCTGCCCGGTATCTCGCGGTCGGGCGCTACCCTGATTGCCGCACTCTGGGCCGGCCTGGATCGCGATACTGCAGTACGCTATTCATTCCTGCTGGTTATCCCGGCTATTATCGGTTCTGCCGTGCTGTCTGCGGGGGATATCTCAGGGGAAATCTGGACAGCGATCGGGACAGGACCCCTGGTTGCCTCCTTCCTGGCATCGTTTATATTTTCGCTGGTCGGCATTATCTGGCTGATTGATTTTTTGAAGCGGGGCCGGCTGATATATTTTGCTTTATACTGTTACCTGGTGGCTTTCCTGGTTTACAATTATGTGCGGGAAATCCCACCCACGATTTATTGAGAAATTAACCGGTAGTGTTAAGTGCTCAAATATCTGCAGGCCTGGACACCGGAAACCGGTAAAAAACTGAGCCTGCGGAACCCGGGGCGCAGGTTTTTGCCCCTGTTTACCGAATTTATGCCTGTAGCAGCGGCGAGGTTTACTAATGAAACAGAAAAGCGGGTGATATTTTTGCCGGATCCCATTAATGGGCTGGACAGGACAATCAGAATCATGAAGCTTGAAGTTGATACTCCCGAGCAGGAAAAACTGGAGCAGGAGCTGCAAGGCTTCCTGCAGTGGGTTGAACCGATGCTGGCCGTCAATACGGGAGAGGCAGGGCAGGTCCTTGTCAATCACGATGCTGTAAACGTGCTGCGTGAAGACAGGGCCGACCAGGGCGAGCTGGCGGATTTGCAGGAAGCGGCTCCTGAATTTGCCGGCGGGTTTTACCTGGTTCCCCCGGTTATTGAATAAATAACAACTGTAAACAAGGAGGATTCCAGTGGAATTAAGGAAAACAACCGTCCGCGAGGCGGCAGAAGAAGTTTGCAGCGGCCGGATAAGTGCCTACCGGTTGATTGAGATGACGCTTAATAACTGCGCCGTACTTAATGAAGGCCTGAATATATTTAACAGTATTGCCGGGATCGATGCCCTGGAGCAGGCTAAAGCAGTAGACAGGCAAATCGCAGATGGTGAAAGGCCGCCTCTGGCCGGCATACCGGTGGCAGTAAAGGACGATATTTGCTACGGGGTTTTGCCGACCGGTTTTGGTTCAGCAGCTTTCAGGGAATTTTTCTCCCCCTATACTGCCACCGTGGTCGAAAGGTTAATGGATAAAGGGGCCATTGTCATCGGCAAGACCAACCTTGATGAAATGAGCCTTGGATCCACAACTCTTTCTTCACCGTCCGGACCCACGCTTAATCCCCGGGACAGCGATCGCCTTTCGGGCAGCGCAGGAGCGGCCGCTGTTGCCACGGGCGTTTGCATGGTAGCCCTGGAAAGCGATAGCGGCGGTGCGCTGCGCCAGGGGGCCTCACACTGCGGGGTTGTCGGATTGAGGCCAACCACCGGGCGGGTTTCCCGTCACGGTCTTAATGCTTTCAGCAGTTCTTTTGGCCAAATCGGCATTACCGCCGCCTCGGGCGAGAATATTAACAGTGTCCTGAAAATTATTTCCGGCTTTGATGAAAATGATGCTTCTACAGCCAGGCCCGGGGATGAACCTCCCCTGCAGGGTGACGTGCCGGATTCAATGGATTTAAAAATTGGTTACCCGGCTGCCGCCTTTGATTACCTGGAACCCGCACTGAGGGAGGTTTTTGAACAGGCCAGGGATGAATACGCTGCCCGGGGTTTCCGGTTCATAGATCTTGAATTAAATTATTTGGCCGAGGCCCTCCAGGCTTACTACGTTATTGCCCTGGCTGAAACGTCGTCCAACCACTCCCGCTTTGACGGCATCCGCTTTGGCGAAACTGAAAAGGCCGGTGACCTGGAGGCGCTCTACTCCAGGTCGCGCAGCAGGATTCTCGGCCGGGAAGGACGACGCAGCAGCGTTTTTGGAGCGTTCCTGTTAAGCAAAGGCAATTACGATCGCTACTACCGCCAGGCTCTTAAAGTCTGGTCCCTGGTAAAAAGGGAATTTGCCGGAGCCCTGACCAAATGCGATCTGCTGATGCTGCCTGCTGTAAAAAGCCTCCCCCGGCCGGTGAGCGGAGAAACAGAATTACTTGATTCCTGGACCGACGATCTCTACTGTGCCCCGGTGAGTCTTTCGGGGCTGCCCGCCATCAGCCTTCCTGCCGGGCAGGCGGGAAGCCTTCCTGTCGGCCTGCAGCTGGTCGGCCCGCCTTTCAGCGAAGAGATGCTGGCCGCAGTTTGTGACCGGGTCGTCCCGGAAATTAATATTTTCCCGCACGGGAATGTGTAAAAGACAGAAAGGAAGGTTTCCATGGAATTCGAAGTTGTAATCGGTCTTGAGGTGCACGTGGAACTGCAGACAGAAAGCAAGCTTTTTTGCTCCTGCCCCAACTGTTTTGTCCCCGAGCCGAATGTTAATACCTGTCCCGTTTGCCTTGGCTTTCCCGGGGCCAGGCCCCGGCTGAACAGTCATGCCGTGCGCCAGGCCCTGACAGCTTCTCTGGCCCTCAATTGCGAAATAGCTCTCTTCAGCTACTTTGACCGGAAAAACTACTTTTATCCCGATATGCCCAAAGGTTACCAGCTGTCGCAGTATTTCGAACCGATCGGCAGCGACGGGTATTTGGTTGTTGAAGATGACGGCGGGCAGCCGAAAACAGTTCGCATCGCCAGGGTGCACATGGAAGAAGACGCCGGCAAGCTTGTCCATGCGGCAGGCGGCGCTTCGTCCATGGTCGATTATAACCGGGCCGGCGTCCCCCTGGTCGAAATTGTTACCCGGCCCGACCTCCGATCTTCGGGCGAGTCGCGCCGTTACCTGGAACAGTTAAAAAGGATTCTGCAGTATGCCCGGGTTTCCGACTGCAAAATGGAAGAGGGCAGCCTGCGCTGCGACGCCAACATTTCGCTGCGCCCCGTGGGAAGCGAAACCCTCGGCAGCAAAACTGAACTTAAAAATATGAATTCATTCAAGGCTGTGGAGAAATCGCTGGAACATGAAATTAAACGCCAGAAAAATATATTGAAACGGAATGAAGAGGTGCCTTCCCAGACCCTGCGCTGGGAAGAAGACAGGCAGGAAACTATTGTCATGCGCGGAAAACTGGAAGCCCATGATTATCGCTGTTTCACCGATCCGGAGCTGGCCCCGATTGAGCTCGCCCCGGAAGAAGTGGACAGGGTGCGGAAGGCCCTGCCGGAAATGGCGGAAGCGAGGGCGGCCCGCTTTATAAGTGATTACGGACTTCCCGAATATGATGCCGGGGTGCTGACTTCTTCACGCTGCCTGGCGGATTACTTTGAAACCTGCTTAAAAAGCTACAATAACCCCAAGGTTGTAAGCAACTGGATTATGGGCGAGCTTTCGGCTCACCTTAACCTGGCCGGCCTCGAAGCCGATCAGTGTCTTTTCAGGGCTGAAGACCTGGCTGATCTTTTAAAAATGATCGACGAAGGCCTGATCAGCGGCAAAATTGCCAAGGATGTGCTGGAAAAATCTTTTCAGAGCGGTAAAACGCCCCGCCTGGTCGTGGAAGAAGAAGGGCTGCTCCAGATATCCGACCACTCTGAACTGGAGGCCGTTGTTGAGAAGGTCCTCGCGGAAAATCCGGACAGCGTGGAAAAATACCGCAGCGGGGCAACAAAGGTAATCGGGTTCCTGGTTGGCCAGGTAATGAAGGAAACCGGGGGCAAAGCCAACCCCGGACTGGTCAATGAACTCCTGGTTAAAAAGATCGAGGGTTGACTGCAGCGCCGGGATTTATTGCCGGGTTTACTTGCTGAGCAGGTACCTGTCAGCTAACAAACGGCATAAAAAGGGGAGGTTTATATGAATAAGAACCTGGGATTTCAACATCTGCCGGCGGTTAAAAGTGAAATTTGGGTTCCCTGCCCCAAGCAAATCAGGGTTTTGTTCAACGGCAAAATTATTGCAGACAGCCGCCGCACAATGCTGCTCCGTCAGCGCCCGGAGCGTTATTTCTTCCCCCCGGAAGATATAAACATGGATTGGCTTGAACCGGCCGGCGCCCCGGATACCGAAAAGCCGGAGCGGACGAGAACCTGGACTGTCACAGTTGGAGATCGGAAGGCAGAGGAAGCTGCCTGGCAGTATATTGAGCCGCCGTCAGGCGGAGGTGATGCCGGGGAATATATTACTTTTAACTGGGAAAGCATGGACCAGTGGTATGAAGAAGATGAACCGGTTTCCGTACATCCCCGGGACCCCTACACCCGTATCGATGTGCTGCAAAGCTCCCGCCATGTAAAAGTGGTAATTAACGGTGAGACGGTTGCCGAGTCGAACCGTCCGGTCCTGCTTTTCGAAACCGGTCACCCGATCCGCTACTACCTGTACCGCACCGATGTCAGGATGGACCTTTTGGAACCGAGCGACAGGCAGACGGCGTGTCCTTATAAGGGCAGGGCTGCGCATTTTAATGTAAAGGTCGGAGATACAAA
>SLSE01000038.1 GCA_007130585.1 Syntrophomonadaceae bacterium
AGGAAAAAACAATGATCTCAACAAGTGAATTCAAGACAGGCATAACAATTGAACTGGAGGGGGAGATATACAGCATCCTGGAATTTCAGCATGTCAAACCGGGTAAAGGCGCTGCATTTGTGCGCACCAAGCTGAAAAATTTACGGTCCGGCGCAATTGTTGATAAAACCTTCAGGGCCGGTGAAAAAATGCCCAGGGCCCACCTGGAGCGTAAAGAAATGGAGTATCTTTACCGGGACGATGATTCTTATTACCTGATGGACGCGGAAACATACGAGCAAATTGCCGTTTCGGCGGAACAAATCGGGGAAAGCATCAAGTACCTGAAAGAAAATGACCGCCTGAACATAGTGGTTCACGGTGATGAAATAGTTGGCGTCGATCTGCCGCCCAATGTTGTTTTAAAAGTTGTTGAGACAGAACCGGGTGTTAAAGGAGATACCGCATCCGGGGCGTCGAAACCGGCCACCACTGAGACAGGCCTGGTAGTCCAGGTACCGCTGTTTGTTAACAGCGGCGATTCAATCAGGATTGATACCCGGACAGGTTCTTACCTGGAAAGAGCCTGATAAAAAAACTTAAACCCAAGGGAGGGACCACGCATGACCGAAGATTTGAAAGCGCGCGTATCCTATTTAAGAGGATTTACGGAAGGACTGGAGCTGGGAGAAGAAAGCAAGGAGCAGAAGGTGCTGCAGCGCATAATCGATCTGCTCGAGGATATGACCGATGAAATTGAACAGCTAAGCGTAAACTATGAAGAACTCTTTGAGTACACCGAAGCCATCGATGACGACCTGACTGAAATGGAAGAGGATTTTTACGAAGACGAAGACGAGGATGAAGATTACGAAGATGATTTCGAAAGCGGTTTTTCCATGGAGTGTCCGAACTGCCGGGAAGTTGTCGTCGTCGACGACGACATCCTGGACCAGGATGAATCAATCGAAATTACCTGCCCCGGCTGCGGGGAAGTTGTCCTGGTTGATGATGAAGAATGGGAAATAGACAGCGAGGAACTTCCCGAAGAACCTGAAGAGCAATAAGCTGCAAACCGGGCTGATTTTTAACATTTTCAAGGTCTCCGTTCCCCCTGGCGGGTTGGAGGCCTTCTTGCAGGAAACAGCGAACCGTTAAGCCAAAATTGAACCGATTGTTTCAGTCTGATATAATTAAGTTGAATTAAAACTGGTGGAAAAATTTAAACGGGAGGTAGAAGATGATGGCTGAACACGAAAGCCGGACCTTACCAACAGAACTGGGAGTTGTCAGGATTGCCGATGAGGTTGTTTCAATTATTGCCGGCCTTGCGGCTACCGAAATAGAAGGAGTCGCTTCCATGAGCGGGGGAATCGGCGGCGGTATAGCGGAAGTCCTCGGGCGGCGCAATTTTTCCAAGGGCGTCAAGGTAGAAGTAGGGGAAGAAGAAGCGAAAATTGAAATATTTATAGTTGTTGAGTACGGAGTGCGCATCCCCGATGTGGCCTGGGACATACAGGAATCTGTCAAAAAGGCAGTTGAGAATATGACCGGCCTGAGAGTAGAGCATGTCAACGTCCACGTCCAGGGCGTTCACTTCCCCAAGACCGAGGAAGAAGTGGAAGCAGAGGAAGCAGAGGAAGCAGAAGCGGCTGAAACAGCCGGGGAAAAAGAGTAACAGGGACCGGTTGAGAAAAGGATAGGGGGAAGATGGCATGAAAACAATTGCCCGTATAATAATGGTATTTATTGCGCTCCTGCTTATCGGAGGCGCGCTGTTCCTGTTTGCCCTGAACTTTAACCTGATTCCCAACCTGACTGAAGCAGTCAGCCTTCCTGCCTGGGCAGATGAAACGTTGCTGCTGGCAAGCGGGGCGGGGCTGCTACTCCTGGGCCTGATCCTGCTGGCGCTAGGATTGCGGCCATCCAGGAAGCCCGGTAACGCGGTCCTCAAGGGCAGCGAATACGGTGAAGTATTAATTTCAATTAACGCTGTGGAAAATATGGTTCTCAGGGTTGTTCAGCAGACACAGGGTATAAAAGATATCAGCCGTAAGGTTGCTTTTACTCCCGACGGACTGGTTGTCACGATTAAAATTGATGTGAAACCCGATGTTGCCCTGCCCGGCCTGATCGGGGAGCTGCAGGCGAAAACCAAGGAATACCTGGAGGAAATTACGGGAATCTCCGTAAACGAAGTAAAAGTGCTGGTCAATAACGTAAGCATGGAACAATCCGCTTCCAAAGGTTAAGCGGCATTCAGTTAACAGGAGGGAGTATGCCTTGTCCGAACATAACTGGTGGCAGTTTGCCGGCAAACACTGGGGGAAAATATTAGGCGGCCTGCTGGGCCTGATCTTTGCCCTGCTGGTAATTAATATAGGTTTCTGGTGGAGCGTATTTATATTCCTCTGCGTCGGTGTCGGACTGATAATCGGCTGGAGGCTGGAGGTCAGTAAAAATGTCGGCCTTTACATAAACCGCGTTTTTGCCCCTAAAGATGAAGAAGCAGAACATGAAGAATAAGATTGTTAACAGCATTGTGGAGGTACTGAACTATTGTCCCGTCGTTTAGCCAGAGAAATTGCATTCAAGGCTCTTTACCAGGTAGATATTGGCAAATGCAGGCCCGAGCTAGCTTTAAAACATTCCCTCGAGGGCTTTAAGTTAAGCAGTGATGAGGAACAGTTCGTCAGGGACCTGGTAACAGGGACCGATGCCAACCTCCCTGTTCTCGACGATCTTATAAAAAAGCACCTCGTCAGGTGGGACCTGGACCGGATTTCCGCTATTGACCGCAACCTGCTCCG
>SLSE01000198.1 GCA_007130585.1 Syntrophomonadaceae bacterium
AAAGGTCGGCCCTGATTTCATTTATAGAATGGCTGGAAAGAGGCGACTACTTCCGTTTTATCAGAAAGGCTAAAACCGAAATGGAAGAATGCGTATTTGAGCTGAAAGAATGTTTCTCGGATGTCAGGGTTATTAATGTTGACAACCATGCAGCTATGTATATCTGTCTTCCCAATTAAGGTGAAGCTAACGAAGAAGCCAAAATGAAAGGCTTTGGAAGCAGAGGAATAAGGGACGGCTGATCATGCTGTCACAGAGGCCCAAGCGGCTTAATTAAGAATATACCCGGGCTTAACCGGACCAGGTAGCTATGTACTGCAGGCCAAGCAGGGTGGGTGCGCCGGGTTCTGCCTCCCACCTGCCGGGTAGATCCTTTTCCCGGGCCACCATGGCAAAGTGACACATTGCAATACCCATGTCGATGTTCTGCAGGCGGACCCTGCCCAGGATCCGGTTGTAGATCTTACTTTCTTTTAAATACAGGTGGAATTTATCTGTTTCATCTTTGACGATCCGCCAGGGCTGGCGGTTAGATGCCGAAGGGCTGAGACGGACTGCTTCCAGGGGATCATGGTACGGACCCGCCTCTTCTTCGTCAAGCGGCGCTTTGGCGTCCGGGCCGAAGAAAAGCTCCGACCAGGGTTTGCGTTTCCTGGACTTGATCGTCAGGCGAGCCAGGCGTTCTGCGGGGCTTGCTTCATTCGCAGGGTAGCCCACCGGGGTAATTGCAGGCAGCAGTTCACCCGCCTGCAGGTCCATTTGCCGGGCAAATGCCGCCCGCTTGAAAGAACCACCCAGCCAGCAGGTGCCCAGGCCGAGGCTGGTTGCCTTGAGGATAATATTTTCCAGGCAGTAGCCCAGGTCTTCCATGGCGCCTGGTCTGTCTTTTACCGCACCCAGGATATAAAGGCGGGCACCCTTAATGAATCCATACGTCCCCAGCTTTTTCAGCTCTTTTTTGTCCAGCGGTTTCAGGTCAAGCATTTTAAGGCGCGGTTTTGTGCCAAAGGGTCCGTATCCCACGGACTGGATATAATCTGCAAGCTCCCGGTAAAAGGCTTCCTCTACCGGTCGGCTGGAGTAGCTGCGCACCGAGTTCCGTTCTTTAATCGCCTCAAAAACTTTAAAGTCACCGGTGATTGGGTTTGCTCTCATGTGATTTATCCTCCCCTGTTACAGGAATGCCTGTTGAGCAAGACATACTGAACGTTAAGTTTCATTTTCCCATTATAACAAAACCTGCCGGTTTGAAAATTACTACCCGGGATTTTCAGAGAAGGTTAATGTTATCTTGTTGACGGATGCCCGGTAATACGCAAACAAAAAGCCCGGGCCGGCTGAGTATATGAGCAAGCAGCCCTTTAATTACTCAATTGCAAGCCCTGGCAGGGAGGGGTTAAATTTTTTCAAATACTATTGCATGTAGTAGCATAACAGTGTATGATATTAAAACTATAGAAGCTATAGCAAAAGTGGAGGTTTGGTCTATGACGGATCGGTTTTTAAGCGGATATAAGCCGGGCAGGCCCGGGCTGGAAAAAATGCTGGGCAGCCTTGAAAGTGAAATTATGGAGGTTGTCTGGTTAAGCGGCAGCGAAGTTACTGTCCGACAGGTACTGGATGCCCTTCAGAACAACCGCGAACTGGCTTATACCACCGTCATGACAATCATGGGCCGGCTTGTTGAAAAAAAACTTCTGGAAAAACGCAAAGAAGGCAACGCATTCCTCTTTAAACCTGCATTATCCCGTGATGAGTTTACCGGAAAGGTGGTCGGTAGCCTAATTGACGATCTTTTAAGTGATTTCAGCGAAACAACGATGAGTCATTTTGTGCGCCGCGTTGGTGAAAAAGACCGTTCTGTTCTGGAAAAGCTGGAACAGGCCCTGGACGAAGCAAAGGAGTTAACGAATGATAACGAGGTTTAGCGAATTGCACAGCCTGATAATCTACGTTGTCTTTGGCTACGCCCTATTATTTCCCCTGGTCCTGGCCAGCCTGAGGATATTTGATATCAGCAGGCCGGTTCAGCGTTTAAGAATTTACCTTGTAGCTTTTTTAACTCCGATAATAGCATTTTTGCTCTATCATACTATCCTGGTCAAACGTTGTGCGTCAGGTCTGGGGCCGTTATGGTCGGAAAGCGCTTTTCATTTGCTTTGCGTTGTTTCCGAAGGGATGCTGAGGTTTTTTTTACCACTGCTTGGTATTTTTACAGTATTAGCCGCCTTTAAAGCTATCGCGGCAGTTTTGATGATTAAGCGGCTGGAGAATAAAGCAGTTGCAGTTGATAGTAAAACTGTTGAAGAAATTGATACCCTGGTTATTACAAAGAGTCAGGAACTGGGCATTTCTCCGCCGCGGGTTATTTTTAGCCGGCGGATCGGGTTTGCCGCTTTTACAACCGGTTTTTTCAGGCCTGTTATAGTCATCAATGCCGGCATAGTTGGTTTCCTGGATAAGCGGGAAATGGAAGCTGTTATAAGTCACGAGCTGATCCACATCGGCCAGAGTGATACGCTAAAAAACTGGCTGCTGCACCTGGTCAGGGATATTACCATGTTAAATCCTTTGAGCGCTCTGCTGCTCAGGGGTTACCTGCTTGAAAAAGAAGTGATCTGCGATCAGAAAGCGGCGGAGCTTGCCAATCAAACGCCTGGGGAATATGCAGCGACCCTGCTCAAAGTGTGGCGCTCAATCATAGATTGCGATAAACCGGGGCTGGCAGTGGTCACCAGCTATACAGGCGGCAGCGGTATGGAGCGCCGGATAGAAGCCCTG
>SLSE01000061.1 GCA_007130585.1 Syntrophomonadaceae bacterium
AGGAACCAGTAACCCAGCAGGGCTGTAAATACCGGTGCCGTATACTGAAGCAGGATTGCATTGGCGGCAGTTGTCATCTTTGTGGCCGAAACGAAGAGAATCATGGTTAATGCATAGGCCAGGGCTCCTGTCACCTGGGGAAAGGAAAGGTTAAACTGAAGACGTCCGCGCATTACCAGCAGCATGACCAGTCCTGCAATAGCGCTGCGCAGGCCTGCAATGGCCAGGGGATTTAAATCAATCAGCTTGATAAAGAGGCCGCTGGTGCTCCAGAGGACGGCGGCAAAAGCTATGGCCAGCAAGGCCCTGTGCGGATGCATCAAATGAGTGCCGGTAATTGCTTTGATCATTGAAGAGCCTCCGCTGCTGCAAATGTAACCCCGGGACCTGGATTCCCGAACAATATATCACGGTTAATATAAAACTGCAAATTCCGGGCGATGAATGGAAGCTGTGGTTATAAAATCAGGCTGTCGGAGCCCGGCTGGTTAAAAATGCCGGTATTTTTGTAGGAGTGAGGCTGTTGTGATAAGATAAAGCTGCGTGATCGTGAGGCAGAAAGTTTTGTATAGGAAGGAATAAATCCATGGCCCGCAACTCAGTAAAAATTGGTATCGTAATGCTGGCAGCCTGGGTCATACCGCTCATTGGCATATTCCTGGCTTTAACCGGCCTTGTTATCGGCATCTTAAGCATTCCGACTTCCAGCAGGGATACAGTCAGGGCCGGCATATTCTTAAACAGCCTGGGACTCGGCATGTCGCTGATCAATATGACCGTCAGCCTCTACTTTATATTTTCGGGAGATATTGATATCCAGTCATTCATGGAACAGCTGAACTAGACTGTGATCACCCTGGATGCTTCCAGCAGCAGGTCGGAGATGTCATACATGTTACTGACCGTCCCTGTTTTATGCTGTTCCTTAAGCTGGTAGTAATCGAGGCAGGTGCCGCAAACCAGGATCTGGACACCTTTTTCCTCCATCTCTTCCAGTTCTTCAATAACCGCAGAGTCCGCCAGGCTCAATTTCACTCCCGCGTTCATCAGGACAATAGCCCGGGGCAGGTTTTCGCGGTGGGTCAGGGTGTAAATAAAGTTGCGCATCAGGAGCAAACCGAGTTCGCTGCTTCCGGTGCCCAGTTGATCAGTGGCTATAAATAAAACCGGTTCATCTGCGTCCACAGCGGCCGCTTCTGGCTGTTGTGCCGGAGCTTCCTGCCCGGCCTCCTGCCCGGAAATAGTTACCCTGTAGTTTTCCCCTTCCTGCTGCCAGGCTGCTTCCCGGCCCTGGTTTTTTGCAAACCGCATCACGTTTTCGCGGGCTGTTTCATTATCAACAACAACATCAAGCCCGGCTGACGGTTCTTCTGCCAGCGCCTTCCTGGTCAGCAATACAGGTTCGGGGCAGTTTAGACCCCTGCAGTCTATATACCTCATTTCTAGCACCTCCTGCCTGGTAAAAAAATTTGATACGGGGGCGGGGGTTCTGTCAACTTCAGGTTAGTTTGGCAATTTTTTTTAACGCGTTAACCAGGTAATCGATGTCCGCCCGTGTTGTGAAATACCCGGGGCTCAGGCGAACCGTTCCTCCCGGGAAAGTGGAAATAGCCTGGTGGGCCAGCGGGGCGCAGTGCAGGCCCGTCCGGCACAAAATACCGTAACTGCTTTCCAGGATATAGCCGATTTCGCCGCTGTCGGCAGAATTTAAAGTGAAGGATACAATACACGCTGCAGGATCCTCGCCTTTAGGCCCGTAAAGTTTTATACCGGGTATTGTTTCCAGTTCATTGTAAAGGCAGGAACGGATTTCTTTTTCATGTTCGCCGATCGCGGCCAGCCCGGTTTGCTCGATAAACCTGAGCCCTTCTAAAAGTCCGGCCAACCCGGAGTTGTTTAACGTGCCGGCCTCAAGCCTTTCCGGCATGCTTTCCGGGTGGATGTCCGTCTCAGACTGGCTGCCCGTTCCCCCTTCGCGAAGGGGCTTTAAGTTCAGGTCCCGCCGGACATAGAGCCCGCCGGTGCCTGTCGGCCCCAACAGGCTTTTATGTCCCGTGAAGGCAAGCAGGTCAATGCCCAGGCCCTCGGCATTAATCTCAAGGCTGCCGGCAGTCTGGGCAGCGTCGATCAGAACTTTAACGCCCCTGGTATGCGCTGATTTAATCATTTTCTCCAGGGGGGCGATTGTTCCGGTCACGTTTGAAGCATGATTAATAACCAGCAGGCGGGTCCCGGCCTGATAGGCATTTTCCAGGGCATCCAGGTCCGGGTCCCCGCTTTCAGAGCAGGGGACCATCGTTGTGGTAATAATGCCATCGCGGCGCAGGCGGCCCAGCGGGCGCAGCACCGAGTTGTGTTCCATTGCCGTGTAAAGGACATGGTCACCGGGTTCAAGGAGCCCTTTAAGGGCCATGTTGAGGGCATCGGTAGCGTTGAGAGTAAAAATAATACGGGCCGGATCTGAAACCTTTAGCAGCCCGGCCACCGCTTCCCTGGTCCTGTAGATCAGGCGGTCGGCTTCCAGGGTGCGGGTATGCCCCGAGCGGCCCGGGTTGCCGCAGGCCTGTCTCATTTGCAGTTCCGCGGCCCTGTACACTGACTCAGGTTTAGGCCAGGAAGTCGCAGCATTATCGAAGTAATAATTATGACTGCAGCTATTATCCTGCTGTTTGTCACTCATCAAAGCAGATCTCCTCTATAACGGGTGTCCTCAAACCAGCTTCTTCAATTTTGTAGTAACCTTCCAGCTCCAGGTCGTTTTCGATAAGTTTTTCCCTTA
>SLSE01000209.1 GCA_007130585.1 Syntrophomonadaceae bacterium
GTCGCCGGTAACCTTTATTGTGGTAGGGTAGCGACTGCGAATATTCATCAGAGATAACAGGAGAAAACTTGCGTTTAACGGTATGCCGCCTGCCAAAAGGTTAATTTAACCGGGATTGCCAGTTGTAGAAGCAGCCTGCATCGAGTATATTTTCCGGCCGTCGTCAAGGCTGCGGGTGCCGACCTGTTTAAAGCCGCGTTTGGCGTGAAAGGCCAGCGAGCGTTCGTTGGGTGGAAGAAGCATAACTTCGCAGGTTATTACCGGGATATTTTCTCTGCGGGCATATTGAAAGAGATTTCTGTATAAAAGGCTGCCGATATTAAGCCCCTGGAAAGCCCGTTCTACGACAATCCTGTCGATATATAAAAACCTGTCATAGCGTTCGGAAAACCAGCTGTAATTTTCGTTTTCATAGGGAACGTGGTCTTTCATGGCCAGGATAAAAGCGGCCGTCTGTCCCCTGAAAACAGCCACCCTGTGATAAACGGACAGGGAGTCCAGGAAACGGACCCTTTTTTCATCGAAAAAATTTGTATAGTGAATTTCACTATTGTTGATAGCGGCAATATCCCTGTGATCTGCCTCTGCTGCATCCCTGATTGTGACATTAAAATAAGTTTCTTTTTTTGCCATAGTAATACCGCCTTTCCTGGTACAGTCATTATATCTGATCGGCTGTGCGAGTAAAAGCGTCCGCCCTTTCTCCACCGGCGGGGTCCCGAAATATCTGAAGAACCATAAATGTCTGAATAGTTATTTTGTTGTATCTATTTTGCTTAAATTATGGTATGCTAAAATTTAGAAAATTATTGATGTTTATTTTTCTCATTGTTCCGGGCACGATTATTATATTTGCTCAGAGGCCTAAGCAAAAGGAGGAAACCCGATGGAAGTATTAAAAGTCGCAGCCAAATCCAACCCCAATGCCGTAGCCGGAGCGCTGGCGGGAGTAATAAGGGAAAATGGCAAAGCAGAAATGCAGGCAATCGGGGCAGGATCGCTTAACCAGGCAATAAAAGCGCTGGCCATTGCCAGGGGATTTATGGCGCCCAGCGGAGTCGATCTTGTTTGCACCCCCGCATTTGTTGATGTGCAAATCAACGGAGAGCAGAGAACGGCAATAAAAATTATTGTAGGGCCCAGGTAGGTTATTTGTTAAGAATTGTTTCGCCGTTTATTACGGGAACCCTCTGAGCAAATATTATAACCGTAAAAGATTCAGGGATCTCTAAGCAGGTCCCTTTTTTATGTCTGTTTTACTGCCCGGATTTCTGTCCGACGGTGATGGCGCAGTTTAATTTCAACCCAGCGGGCCTGCTGCTCCTTCCGGTTATCTTGACATATCGGGTGGGGGCAACACATAATATGTTATGCAGGACATGAAGAGGAGTTAATAAATATCGCTGAAAATAACGAGTCCCCGGACAAAACATTACCAGCCTGGACCCTGGAAAGCGATCCCGGAAGCTGGCGTTCCCTGCTCTACGGCCTGCAGTGGTTTGCTTTTGCAGTCGCCAATGTTGCCCTGATCCCGGTCGTTTTAGGGCCGTACCTGGGCCTTGACCCGGCTGGCACCGCAGCTTATGCCCAGAGAATATTTTTTTTTATAGGACTGGGTTCCCTGCTGCAGGTTATTTTTGGACACCGGCTGCCAATTATTGAAGGCCCGGCCGCTCCCTGGTGGGCTGTTATCATCAGCCTGTCCGGAATCGCGGTTGCCACGGGCAAGCCTCTCGAACTGTTCCGTTCCGACCTGGTCGGGGCTATGCTGATTGGCGGCCTGTTGCTGGCGGTTATTGGTTTAACAGGGATTATTGGCCGGATCATGATCTTTTTTACGCCACCGATTATCGGGTCTGTTCTTATTCTGCTATGCCTGCAGTTGAGCGGAAATTTTGTCGGCGGGATCATCGAGGCAAGCACGGGAGTAAATGGTTTCCAGTATGCGCCGCTTGTAATCAGTATAATAGTTATAGGCACGGTAGTCATGGTCGCCGTGAAAGCTCCGCCCCTGTTAAGAAGCATTAATGTCCTGTTCGGCCTGGGCGTCGGCTGGATCCTTTATGCCCTGTTTGTCGAAGCGCCTGCAGAGGCGATAGAAGCCGGCAGAGTATTTGCCCTGCCGCAGTTATTCGCCTGGGGTTTCCCCACCTTCGACCCCGGAACTGTCATAACCGGGGCTCTCATTACGGTAGTTATATTAACAAACCTCCTGGCCAGTACTGCTGCAATGTCGAAGGCTGCATCCAAACCTCTCCAGGCAAATGATTATAACCGGGCTGTAATTTTTAACGGGGCTGCCAACCTGCTGGCCGGCATCGGCGCCTCGGTGGGAACGGTACCTTTTGCCGCTTCAACCGGCCTTGTCAAAATGTCGGGAGTGAGTTCCCGCAAGCCTTTTATTGTGTTCTGCCTGATGATTATGGGCACCGGCTTTTTCCCGCAGGCAGGTACTTTTATAGCCCGCATCCCCCAGCCGGTTGGTTATGCTGTTTTGCTGGCTGCTTTTACCCAGATATTGATTGTCGGCCTGCAGCAGCTGAAAAAGCTGGATCTAGATCAGCGCGATTCTTTTGTAATCGGCCTGACCGTGCTTATCGGTGCGGGGGTAGCTTCATTACCCGAGGCGGCCCTGGTTGAACTGCCCGGTCTGGCCCGTTATATATTCGGCAATGCCCTGATAATGGGCGTGATTATATGTATCCTGCTGGAACATGTTTTTCTGCGCCGCAGGTAGTTTAGGCGGCCGTCCGGTTCCGATCTGCTGAGCCGGCCTGGCTGTCAGCCGCGCCAGGTTTATCCTCTCAGCCTTTTCCCTCCGAATGCAAAGAAAACCATGCCGCCCAGGGCCAGCCAGCCTGTCCAGTCGCCCAGCCGGGTGTAGATCGTGCCCCGGCCGTCGCCAAGCGGTACATCGCTTACCAGGGTGGCCTCGCCTCCTTCGGGGAATACGGCTAATTCGAGGATGCGCCCCCGGGGATCGATAATTGCCGAATTATAGCTACCGTCGGCTTTTACCATGGCCACGCGGTTTTCTAAAGCCCGGAAAACAACATGCGTGTAATGCTTATCGGCAATACTGCTCCAGTCATTTGAAGGCACTCCGATTAGCTGGGCTCCCCGGGAGGCCATTTTACGGGTGGTGTCTGTATAATCGAGGTCATAACAGATTATGGTGGCCAGGGTTCCGATTGGGGTTTCATAAACCGGATAGGTGCCTCGGCTTAAGCTGGTCTCGCCTGCAAAAAGGACGGGATGGTCCTTCCCGAAAACTCCCAGGAATTCGGCTTCCGGGTTTATCACTGTTGCTTCATTATAAAAGCCCTTTTCGCCTGCTGATACGACGTAACCGGTAGCCAGGTGGGCTCCTGTCAAGGTAGCCAGCCCGGCGAGGTCTAAGCGGTCTTCTTTCCGGGGATCCCAGTTGAACGAAGCTTCCGGCCAGACAATAAATTGCGCTCCTGCTTCTGCAGCCTTTTGAGTTTGCTCGATCATCCGGTTGTGTAAATCACCGGTATATTCGCCACGATTAATGCTCACAACCGGCGATACAGCGGGTTGAATGGCTGCAGCCCTTACTGAAGGAGTTTCGGGTGTGTTGTGCCAGAGCAAAAGGCTTAAAATAATCCATCCGGCCAGGATTGCTCCGCCGATCCCGGCCCAGCGACGTGGCACTGCACCATTAAGCGGACGATAAGAATCACTGCCGTCCGGTTGAGATTGCCGGCGCCTATCGATCCAGCCGATAACCTGCAGGGCAAGAACGTGGTTGACCAGCATGACCAGCATTCCCGTGCCGATAATCCCGAAAATGCTTGCCGGCTGTATAAGCCAGAGCTGGCGGTAAAGAGGGTAAGCAATAAAGGCCCAGGTTCCGGCAACCGGTATGAAGAGCCTGATCATTTCTATCCCGGCCCAGGTGGCAATGCCGCTGATAACGAACCAGCGGTAACCCGTTCTGTTGTGAAAAGCGCGCTGGCCGCGGTCAGCGAGGAAGGCAACAGCCATGACAATCAGGGGCAGCCAGACCATGTAAGTGCCTATCGGGGCAAATACCGGACCCAGGTAGCCCTGCAGCCAGACCCCCAGGCCCACACCCGTGGCGGCTGATGAAAATTTCTCCGGCATGAGCCTGTGCTGAGCAACCAGGATCGGGACGAAACCGAACATAGCCAGGGGCCAGATTTCGTACGGGGGGAAGGCCAGGACAAAAGCCAGACCCCCGGCGACGGAAAGAAGCAATCCAAGCATTATG
Source organism: Syntrophomonadaceae bacterium (assembly GCA_007130585.1). Classification (GTDB taxonomy): domain Bacteria; phylum Bacillota; class Dethiobacteria; order DTU022; family DTU022; genus T3SED10-7. Next base: position 4,256 of record SLSE01000209.1, read on the forward strand.
TTGAGCAGGGTGGAGGATTTCGAAGCAGTCACCTTGGTTGTTCGCTCCCTTTAAATATTTAGTATAAACGAAGGCTTCAGGTTTAGCTCTATTCCCTGGTAAAAAAAGCAGATGGAGGGACAGTAAATCCGGAGAAACGATATATAACAATCAGCTGTCAACCTCGCCGCTCAGGCTGACTACGGCCAAAAATTCACGGTGAAATTTTCCGTTTGAAACGGCAATCCCGTTACTGTTTAAATCAAGCGGGTCGCCTTTCCGGTCGGAGCAGCGACCTCCCGCTTCCCCGGCGATCAGCATCCCGGCTGCAAAGTCCCAGGTGGAAAGTTCGTATTCAAAGTAAGCGTCAAAGCGGCCGCAGGCAACCCAGCACAGGTCAAGCGCCGCGCTGCCGAAACGGCGAATGCCGTGGACATTGGCTTCAAAAAGCTTTTCGATGCTCCCGAGCGTTTTGCGCATAATCATGCCCCGGTCATAATAGAATCCTGTAGCCACAACTGCTTCACGCAGGCTGGATGCGTCGGAGACGCGGATCGGATCACCGTTCAGGCAGGCCCCGTCTCCCAGGGATGCGCTGAACATTTCCCTGCGTACCGGGTCAAATACAATTCCAACCGCAACCTCTCCGTGCCGGGCATAGGCTATCGATACACAGAAGTGGGGGATATTATGGGCGAAGTTGTTTGTTCCATCCAGCGGATCGATTATCCAGAGGCTGGCAGCATCCCTATTTTCCGATAAATCCTGCTCTTCCGCCATGATTCCGTGCTCCGGGAAATAACTCCTGATTGTTTCAATGATCGCCTTCTGTGCAGAAAGGTCTGCTTCCGTAACCAGGTTGTTTTTTGCTTTTTCAGAAACCGGTGTCTTTCCAAGTTTTTCCATGATGATCTTTCCGGCCCGGCGTGCTGCTTCCCGGGCTGCCCTAACTTCTTTGCTATAATTAGAATTCATGTAATGATCATCCACTTTCCGGGGTTGTATACTGCCCCTGGCTTTATTTTATCATACCCGGACTGCTGTCTTCGGGGCAATTAATATACCGGAAAGGAATTGATTCATAAAAAAAGAACTTATAACTAAGCCCGGATGTTTAATGCTCTATTCATGGCAGCCGACCGGGTGAATAACTGGTTTTATAAGGCAGGAGAAATCTGATGTCGAAGATTAAGGGTCTGGTTGCGCTGGTAGGGTCGGGAGAGCTTTCGGGTACCATGGTAGAAACTCATAAACTGCTCCTTTCCGGAATTCAATCACGGGGAAAAGCTCTGTTCCTGGATACACCGGCCGGGTTCCAGGAAAATGTTGACCTTATTGCCCGGCGGGCGGTTAAATATTTTGCGGAGCATGTGCATCACAGCATGGAAATAGCCTCTTTCAGGTCAACTGAGTCCGTTAATGCAACTGAAGCGGGATATGTATACCGTCTTCTCAGTGAAGCCGGTTATGTCCTGGTTGGGCCGGGAAGCCCGACCTATGCCGTGCGCCAGTTAAAAGAAACTCCAATTCCCGCCCTGCTGGATGCCATGGTCACCAGAGGCGGTTGCCTGGTTGCCGCCAGTGCCGCGGCGCTTACCGTAGGCAGCCGGACCCTTCCGGTTTACGAAATATACAAAGTGGGCGAACCCCTGCACTGGGTGGAGGGATTAAATATCCTGGGCCATCTCGGTCTTGATCTGGTCGTGATCCCCCACTGGAATAATGCCGAGGGGGGAAATCATGACACCCGTTTCTGCTACATGGGCGAGACCCGTTTCCGGGCCCTGGAAGCCCGGCTTTCACCGGACACAACTATCCTGGGGATTGACGAGCATACAGCCTGTGTCCTCGATTTTTCTTCCCGCCAGGCTGCAGTGTACGGGCTGGGGTGTGTGACGATCAGGCGGAACGGGCAGGAAATAAGTTTCGGACGCGATGAAAAATTTACTTTTAAACAGCTGCAGGATGTTTCTGTTACCCGGGAGGGCGCCGAAACCGCTTCCGGGCAGCCGCCTTCCGAAAGAGATGGTGAACAGGCGGCGCCCTTCTGGGAAAAGATGCACAGCATCGAAGCGGCTTTTCAGCGTGCCCTTGAACAGAAGGATACAGTTTTAATGATTACCCAGCTGCTGGAAGCGGACAGGCTTCTATGGCAGGCTCAGCTGGACCTGGAAAACCCGGAGTTTGTCTCCCAGGGCCGGGAGCTTTACCGTGAGATGATTGTCCTCGCGGGTACGGGAATTGACCGGGCCGCAACTGTAATCCCCCGTAAATTTGAGGGGCTAATCCGCGACCTGGTTGAGCTGCGGGAGCGGTACCGCCGGGAAAAACGCTGGCCTGAAGCAGATCAAATCCGCTCCCTTCTGCACAATACAGGAGTTGTGCTGGAAGATACACCCGAAGGGCCGCGCTGGAATTTCTGAGCAGCTGTTTGTTTGTCAGAGTTTAAATAAATGCCCTCCTCGCCGGCATGCGGCGCTGCCGGCAGGTTCCGCCAAAGCCCGGGGAAGCGCGTTTCTAATAAACCTGCATCATGCCTCAGTGGAGTTCTCCCGGCCGGAATGCCGGCCGCAGAGTACTCCGGGTTGTAAAGCTATGTTATAATTAAGCTTGCTGTATTACCTGGGAAAGGATGTTCGCTATGGCAGAGTTGAAAATGACAGAAGAAAAAGTTTCCTGGTATAAAAAAATATCTCCCTGAATACTGGTTTACATACTGCTGGGAGCAGTATTCGGAATTTACAATTTGATAAAATATTTATTGTAGTAAAAGGAACAGCTTAAATGTGCCGGCGGCATAGCTTTGCCGGGTTTCTTTGCCTCCGCTTAGCGCCTGCCGCTCCGGGATTTGGCCTTATTTTACCAGGGAAAAACTACGGACACTGTAAACTGCTGATGAAAACCGGCGGGGAGGGCTTTCTATGTTTACTAAAGCTGCCGCGATATATTCACTGGTAGTTGGTTTCTCAATGATTGCGATGTGGTTTATGTTTTACCTGACCGGCTCGATCCCGGAACTGGAAACCGAACCGGCCCGGATAATGATGCATCTTGCTGCCGAATTTGCAACCGCTGTGGCCCTTTTGGCCGCCGGCTGGGGGCTGTTAACAGGAAAACCGTGGGGCCGCCGGGTCTACCTGCTGGCCGCGGGTGCTCTCTTTTACACCCTGATCCAGAGCCCCGGGTATTTTATCCACCAGGGTGAAACCGGCCTGGCGCTGATGTTTGCTGTACTGATTGTCTTCGCGGTGATACTGACGATAAAAATAATCAGACAGGACTGAATTCTGCGGGAATATTAAGCCTGAAAGGGCGAAGCTACAAATAGACGTGGTTCTGTTCCGATCAACGTAAAGCGGAATTTTTCCTGTTATCTGCTTTTATTGACAATTCACACGGAAAACTATACAGTAAAATTAAGCGATAGGTTATTAGTTATGCAATGAAATTGCTTGCCAAATCCTGGAGGTGATCTAATGTCGGAAGTGGAAAAAACCAGGGAAAATCTGTTAAAGTGCCGGTGTAAAAGCTGCCCCAGCTACACGTTTGCCTGTAAACTGTCGGCAATGCCCGGAAATATCATACTCCTGATGGATGCCAAGGATGACAGGCTTCATGCCGAAACAATGTTTTGCGCTTACGGCAAAAGCCAGTGTATAAGCGATGAGAAGGGATGTATTTGCCCGGACTGCGAAGTGCTCGAGGAATATGGCCTGGAAAAAACATACTACTGCCTGGAAAACGGCGGAAAGTAAAAGTCAAAGGGGCAGGGAGCCTGTTTCCTGCCCTGTTTTATCTGCATTTTAATCTCACCAAATTATTTCCCGAAAGCTTTCCCCTTCCTGAAGTCTTTAAGCTCCTCCCATCCTGCAAAATCATTAAAGTCGATTAAACCACATTACCGCCCCTTGTTCCCGTAAGCTGGCTCGTGAACCATAGCAAGCGTTTTTTCACCCGGGTTGCCGGCATATTATGCCCATTTCCGATAAATCCGGTAATCTTTTTGGAATGTTTACCCCGGGAATATTGCATAATAGCGCAGGGGCCTGCAGGGATTTCTATTAAGAATAAGTGAGGAATCTAATCCTGGTCCTGCCGTTTTATGCAAAAAAATGGTATACTAATCAAAAAGGTTAAATCAGATTATGAAAAAAGCGGCTGACCGTTTCGTCGAAGCAGTTACGAAATACAAATCCATTGCCATATATATTCCCGGCTCTCCCGATCCCGATGCCATAGCTTCGGCCTATGCCATAAAGGAGATCCTTGCTCACCTTTCTGTGGAGGCAGATATTTTTGCTGAACACAGGTTATCCCTGCCCCAGAATCAAAAATTTATTGACAGGCTGGAAATCCCGGTTTATTTCGGCCGGGAAGTAAGCCCTCGCAAATATGATGCCTACATTGTGCCTGACTACCAGAACAACCGGGTAGCGAGTATCGGTGACAGGCTTCCCTGCGCTGCCCATATTGATCATCACCCCAAACTGAAAGACCGCGTGGAATCAGATTTCACCCTGATCAGGACCGATTCGGGATCTACAAGCACCCTGGTTGCCCTGCTGATAAAGAACCTGGAGATTGACTTCCCCGAAAAAGAAATGGTCTCAATAGTTACGGCCCTGACCTTTGGAATTCAGACCGATACAGATAATTTCAGCCATACCAACTCCCTGGACACTGAGGCCTTAAATTATCTTTCCGAGTTTGTTGACAGGAACATAATCCAGGATATAAATGATATTCCCCCTTCACCTGATATGCTCTTATATTACAAAAAAGCAAAAGAAAACGAGAAAATCTATAAGAACTGGGGTTTTTACGGCATTGGTTTTATCGACGCTAAAAACAGGGATTACATTGCCATAGCTGCCGATACAATCTTAAAAAATTCCGATCACGAGACAGTTGTTGTTTTCGCTGTGATAGAAAATCAAAAAAAGGAAGAGATGTTTCTTGATGTTTCCCTGCGCTCGGGCAGCAGTTCGGTTGACCTGAACAGGCTTGTCAAGCAAATTACTCCCAACGGGGGAGGAAGGCAGTTCAAGGGAGCGTACCAGGTTAACCTTGATTACTTTAGAAAAACCCCAGAGCGGGACATGCTGTGGAAAGTTGTTGAGGCCACCACGGTGGATACGCTGCGCAGGAGCAGGGATGCGCTTTACAGCGGGGGGTTTGAAGGCTTTTACCGCTCCCTCAGGGATAAGATAAGTTCAATCCTGAAAAAGTAGAGTGCAGATCGCTGCTTAAATTTATTTTTCAAAATCTTTAAAAAGCTATTGACAAGTACCGGTGCAGGTGGTATTATTTTTTTACCAGGTTCCGAGAATCCGAAAGGATAACCGGGTTCGGTTTAAAAGGAAAAGCCGGAAGAAGAGCAGGGCGCAGGCCCGCCTTTAAAGCCGGAACTATCCGCAAGAACCGGACAGCTGAAAGGGACTGAAGCGGAAAGGCAGAGTGAAGGGTGAAGCCTGAACGAAGCCGGAAAGTTTCAGGAAACCGCAGCTCAGGATCTGAAAGAACCGGCCGTAGGCAGAAGAGCTTGCCCTGAGGGGCGAAGGAATCCGCTGAGGATGGTTGGGGAAAAGAAGATTTTGAAGGTTAGCCGGAAGGTTTGTTGGAACCTGGCTTATTTATGAACCTGCCACGCAAACTGCAATACAGGAGAGAAGCGCTCCTGTATTTTTTTATGCCCCTTACAGGATTTCAGGTTGCATTTATTTGGGTAAAGGATTAGGGATAAATGGGGATTTTGCTAATAGATATATGAGCATTTTCTGAGATATTATTCAAGCACCCGGTAAAGAAGTTTAACGCTACGATAATAGACTTAATAAGAGGGAAGCACCAGTTTCCGGGGAGATTAAGTCAATTACGAAAGGGTGGCGAGCGAAATGGAAAACAATGAAGTGCTTTTATTAACCAGGGATGGAATGGAAAGGTTCGATAATGAGCTCAACTTTTTAAGAAAAGTTAAACGTCAGGAAATGGCAGACCGGATCAGGGAAGCGCTCTCGCATGGCGATATAGCAGACAACCCTGAGTATGAAGATGCTAAAAACGGGCAGGCTTTTATTGAAGGAAGAATTATCACCCTGGAAAAAATGCTGCGCCGGGCCCGTCTGCTCGAAAAGAACAGGGACAACGGCGATCATGTTGAACTTGGTTCAACAGTTAAGTTAAGAGATTTAATGAACGGGAAAACATATGAATATACCTTGGTAAGCACTGCTGAAACAAATCCCTTTGACCAGAAAATTTCCGACGAATCGCCCGTTGGCAGGGCAGTAATGGGGCGTGCCCCGGGAGAACGGGTTATTGTAAAGGCTCCCATTGGCACTTTGAAATATAAGATTGAGAAAGTCAGGTAGCCAGCATTTTCAGTAACAGCATCATGGCAGCATCATAACAGTACAAAATATACAAGGAGGCATTACCGAAATGGAAGTATTGAGAGTATCTGCAAAATCCAAGCCTAATGCTTTAGCCGGAGCGATAGCAGGATCTATCCGCGATGGGGGAAAAACCGAGATACAGGCGGTAGGAGCCGGCGCCCTTAACCAGGCGATAAAGGCAGTTGCGATCGCCAGGGGTTTTGTTGCCCCCAGCGGGATTGACCTTGTCGTAGTCCCGGCTTTTGCAGACATCAGGATCGACGAAGAAGAAAGAACGGCAATAAAACTGAAAGTGGGTCCCAGGTGAAATAGCCGGCCGATCCCGTA
>SLSE01000030.1 GCA_007130585.1 Syntrophomonadaceae bacterium
AGCCTGATCCTTTCATCTTCTCGGCCCAGTTCCCTGTAAACTTCGCGGTAGTAAATCTCACCGGTAACATAAATCATGTTAACCCCCGGGGGCAGGTGCCCCGCTTTAAGGTAATCTGTGAGGACCCGGTTCAGTTTTTGCGCCCCCCTGCTGCCCCCGTATACGAGAATATTCCTGGCGGAAGGGTCGAGGTCAAAGTAACGGCAGCCTTCTTCCCTGCTCAGCGTGGATACTTCCGATGCCCGCGGGTTCCCGGTATAGAGAACCCTGCTGAAGCGGGATAATCTTTTTTCGGTTTCGGCAAAAGAGAGGCAGACCCGTTTCACGAAAGGGGCCAGCCGGCGGTTAACCATGCCCGGCAGGGCGTTTTGTTCGTGCAGCACAACCGGATACCTTTTCAGCAGGGCCGAGATGACCAGGGGAGCTGCCACATATCCACCGGTGCCGAGGACCACATTGGGCCTGAACTCGGTAATTACTTTTGAAGACTGCCTCAAGCCCTTTAAAAGATCGATCAGAACCGCCCCCAGCTGCTTCAGGTTGCGCTGGAAGCCGCGGACCGGAACAGTCCGGAGCGGAAAACCGGCAGAGGGAACTATTTTGCTTTCCAGGCCTTTTTCTGTACCGACAAAAAGAATATCGTTAGCGCTGTCGGCTGCCTGCGCGTAGCGGGCCAAAGCCAGGGCCGGGTAAATATGCCCTCCTGTTCCTCCACCACCGATTAAAATTTTCATATCCTAAACTCTCCTCCCTGCAGCGGCCGCCCCGCGGCCGTGCCTGGAAACATTAAGCAGAATACCGATGCTGAGCAGTGTAAAAAAAACAGAGCTGCCGCCTGCGCTGATCAGGGGAAGGTTTATCCCCGTAACAGGCACAGAACCGGTAACTACAGCCACATTGATCAAAACCTGGACGACAATAATAAATGTAATGCCCCCGGCCAGCAAACTGGAAAACAGGTCGGGGGCCTTCTGGGCAATCAGAAAACCCCGCCAGGCCAGGACCATGTAGAGCATCAGCACCGCTACGGCGCCGATAAACCCCAGCTCTTCCCCGATTACGGCAAAGATAAAGTCGTTCTGGGGCTCGGGCAGGTAAAACAGTTTTTGCGTGCTGCGCCCCAGGCCCGTGCCGAAGATATGGCCCGGTCCGAGCGCATAAAGTGACTGGATGATCTGGTATCCCGCCCCGCTGGAATCCGCCCAGGGGTCAACAAATGTAAACAGGCGCTGGACCCTGTAATCTTCCTGGATCGTAAAGTATGCAATCGGCGGCAGGGCCAGCAGGGTCAAACCGAACATCTGGGCCACAGGCATACCGGCAAAAATTATGACCAGACCGCTTGCCGCCAGCACAACCAGGGCCGTACCCATGTCAGGCTGAATCTGTATCAGCAAAAAGGCTACCGCCACGAAAAAGAGGGGCACAAAACTACCTGTCCAGAAACTTCTCAGGTTCAGTCGGCGGCTGCTCATGTATGCCGCTGTAAATATGACAAACGCAAGCTTGCTGAATTCCGAGGGCTGGAGGATAACAGGCCCCAGGACCAGCCAGCGCCTGGCTTCCGTTCCCAGGTCGGAACCGAAACTGCTGAAGATCAAACCCAGCAGGACAAAGTTGAGCAGCAGAATGACCAGGGAAAACTTTTTCAGGTACCTGTAATTTACACGGGAAAGCAACATCATGACCATCAGGCCGATTGCCACCCACATTGCCTGGCGCTTGAGGAAATAATAGGGATCGCCCCTGCTTTCCTGGGCTACGATAAAACTGGCGCTGAAAACCATGATCAGCCCGATAGCCAGGAGAAGCACGGTAACCAGCAGTAAAACCCGATCGTAACCATCACCCGTGTTGTTATTGGCCACCGGTCCTACCCCCCCTGCCGTCCGGCGTGCTTTGCAGGCCGCGGACAAGATGCTTAAACAGGTTTCCCCTTGCTTCGAAATCAACGAACATGTCCCAGCTGGCGCAGGCCGGAGATAACAGGACAATTTCTCCGCTTTTCGCCTCGCGGTGTGCGATCGCCACAGCTTCTTCCAGGCTTTCCACTTTAATATAGCTGCTAAAGCCGGCTCTTTCCGCTGCCCCGGCGAGCTGATCTTTGGTTTCGCCAAGCAGGACCAGGAGGCGGACTTCAGCAGGCAGCAGGGAAGCAAACGCCGTAAAATCACTGCCCTTGTCCATACCTCCGGCTATAAGAATTTTATTTTTGCCCGGGAAGGATAAGAGCGCCTTGATTGTCGCCCCGGGATTGGTTCCCTTGGAATCATTGATATATTCCACGCCGTCTATAGTTGCGACATGCTCCAGGCGGTGCTCGATGGCGCGGAAGCTGCGCAGTACTGCACCGATCGACGCAGGATCGGCGCCCAGGGCCCATGCCGCGGCAGCAGCGGCCAGGGCATTTTCCAGGTTGTGCGCACCGGGCAATGACACCTCCGAAACCGGGCAGATTTCAAGGGGCTCTTCTTTGCCGTTATAAAGAGTTATCCGGCCGTTTTCCAGGCCCACTCCGGGATTCACGGGGGCGCGGTCAAACCAGATAACAGCTGCCTTTAACTGATCGCTTAAAGAAGCCACTTTTTGATCCCCGGCATTAAGAACAGCGTAATCGCCTTCAGATTGGTTTTCAAAAATCCTCGCCTTGGCCTGGAAATACTTTTCAATGCTGCCATGATAATCGATATGATCTTCGGCAAAATTGAGAAATACTGCCACGGCAGGCCTGAAGTCACGGATATTTTCGAGCTGAAAGCTGCTTAATTCTGCAACTACTGCACCCTGGGCGCTGATCTTGTTTGTTATACCCGTCAGGGGGTTGCCAATATTGCCGGCCGAAACTACAGGCTCTATGCGCGCTTCCCTGAGCATCGCCGTTACCAGGGCGGTTACCGTGGTTTTTCCGTTAGTGCCGGTAACGCCGATCAGGGGAGCCTTTATAAATGAGTAAGCCAGCTCGACTTCGGACAGAACGGGCACCTCCAGTTCAACGGCTCTTCTGAAAAGTTCCAGGTTCGGGGGCACACCCGGACTTTTAATAATCAATGAAAGTTCCCCGGTGACCAGTTCAGGCGGGTTTCCGCCGGTCACTATCGCTACGGAGGGATATCGCTTCAGCCAGGCCATTTCGGCCTCAAGCTGATCGGGTTTTTTTTGATCGGTAACTGTAATTTTGGCCGCACCGCTCCTGATCAGCAGTTCCACAGCAGACATTCCGCTGCGGGCCAGACCGACGACCAAAACCTCCTGTCCCCTGATTAAATCGATCACCACTTAACCTCCCGGATTTACCCGATGAATTGACGGCTGTATGACAGGGCCCCCAGAATTGCAAAAACCGAAGCTGCTGCCCAGAAAGTGAGAACCACCCTCCACTCCGTCCAGTTTTTCAGTTCGAAGTGGTGATGCAGGGGACTCATCAGCAGGATACGGCGCCCGAAAAGCCTGTAGGAAGCAACCTGCGCAATAACGGACAGCGCTTCTATAACAAAAACAGCGCCGATAACCGGCAGCAAGAACTCAGTTTTGGTCAGCACCGCCAGGGAGGCAAATGCCCCTCCCAGGGCCAGCGAGCCGACATCGCCCATGAACAGGCGGGCCGGGTTGCGGTTATATAATAAAAACCCCAGGCAGGCCCCGGCTAAGGCTGCGCTAAACAGGGCTGTTTCGCTTTTTCCGGCCAGCCAGGCAATGTAGACAAAAACAGCCAGGCCAATAACGGCGGTCCCTGCTGCCAGGCCGTCAATTCCATCAGTCAGGTTAACGCTATTACTGGCGGCAAGTATTATAAGGAATATCAGCAGCGGGTAAAATACTCCCAGCTCAATTTCCACGTTAATAAAAGGAATAATGACTTCTGTCGAGTAAAGGCCCAGGTAGCGGAGAAGGATAATAAAGGCAAAGGCCAGGACCGCCTGCGCGGCCAGCTTGGACCTGGCTTTCAGACCCAGGGAACGGTTCCGGGCCACTTTCAGGTAATCATCGAGAAAGCCGATCAGCCCGCACCCCAGGGTAACCAGCAGGGCAGCGTAGAGAACGGGCGAACCGCCGGCCATAATAATACTGACCGCGGCTGCAGATAGAATAAAAACCGAACCGCCCATTGTCGGTGTGCCCGCTTTCATCGAATGACCGGCCGGGCCGTCTTCCCTGATCTGCTGGCCGTACTGGAGAAGCTTCATGCGGTTAATGAAATAAGGGCAGGCGATAACAGTAACCAGGAATGTAACAATCAGCGCTGCTGTTATCAAAACAGCCATTATCCTCCCGCTCCTTCCTCCCCGAACAGGTTATGAACAATTTTTTCCATTTGCATGCCCCGTGAGCCTTTAACCATCACATACCAGTTTTCTCCCAGGGGCAGTTTTTTCAAGACTGCAAGGGCTTCGTCATGGTCACTGCAGGGATAACTTTTTAAACCGGCAGACTCTGCTTCTGCGGCTGCGTGACGGGCCATTTCCCCTACTGTGACCAGGTAACCTATCCCGAGGCCGGCGGCATGACGGCCCACAGCAACGTGCGCTTCCCGGGAAGCGGGGCCCAGTTCCAGCATGTCTCCCAGGACGGCGACTGTTTCAGATCCGCCCATGTCGGAAAGCACATTTAATGCTGCCCGCACGGAATCGGGATTGGCGTTATAGGTATCATCGATAATGTTCAGGCCCTGCTTAGTGCGCATAACCTGGAGCCGCCCTGCCGTGGCTTCGCTCGAGCGAAGTCCTTTTTCCATCTCCGGCAGGGTCAACCCAAGGATATATCCGACGGTAAGAGCCGCCAGGGCGTTGCCGACTGACTCCCGTCCGGGAAGGGGCGATTCAAACATCCCCTCCGATTTATCAGGAAAACGCACCCGGAAAAAGCTTTTTTCTCCCCTTAGAGACAACTTTAAGCCTTTTATATCGCCCTGGTTAAAGCCATAACAATATGCTTTCCCCGGGTAGCGTTTTCTGATTTCAAGGAGGCGGGGATCATCGCCGTTTAAAACGGCTACCCCGCCTGAGCCGAGGTAATCTAACAGTTCGCCTTTCGCCTCTGCAATAGCCTCGATCGAGCCAAGCTGTTCAATATGAGCTTCGCCTATGTTGGTTATAACCCCGATCGAAGGGTCGGCTATCTCGCAAAGGGTTGTTATTTCACCGCGGGCGCTCATCCCCATCTCGAGTACGGCAGCCCGGTGGTGTTTTTCCAACTGCAATATGGTCAGCGGCAGCCCGATTTCATTGTTCAGGTTACCGGTTGTTTTCAAAACGTCGTATTTTGCCGACAAAACACCTGCTGTAAAATCTTTGGTTGTGGTCTTTCCGCTGCTTCCGGTTATCCCGATTACCGGCAGTTCAAATCTTTTCCTGTATTCTGCGGCCAGCTGCTGAAGGGCGCTGAGTGAATCGTCGACGCCGACCAGGAGGAAACCGGGCGGGATTTCAGGGTCGGGTGTTTTGCTCCGGTGGTGAAAAGCGCCGACCGCGCCTGCTTTTACAGCCCCGGCTATGAAGAGATGGCCGTCGGTATGCTCGCCTTCAAAAGGAATGAAAAAATCCCCGGGCCGGGCCTGCCGCGAATCAATAGCGAACCCGGTAACCTGCTGCCCGGGATTACCCTGTAGCAAATTGCCCCGGCAAGCTTCGATTATTTCATGCCCCGTTAGCTTCACACCCGCACTCTCCTTCGTCAGCATTAAATTTCTTCTTCCGGCGGTGAGAACCCGGATGGGTTCACCCGCAGGTAATTCAGGGTATCTTCCATAATATTTTTAAAAAGCGGGGCGCTCGTGTGAACACCCAGGCGGGGGCCCCTGGTAACCCCGTCTACCGCCACGTACAGCACCAGGCGGGGATCCTCAACCGGGGCAAATCCCACCAGCGAGTAAATAAAGTCATTGCCGCCGTAATTTCCGTCGGAATCAATTTTTTCTGCCGTACCCGTCTTCCCGGCAATCCGGTAAATATCTGATGCGGCTGCATAACCCGTGCCGTCCAAAACAACGCTCTCCATTAATTCGATCAGCATTTCCGACGTTTCCCGGGAGATAACCTGCCTTAGCTCTTCAGGTTCCCGGGCGTATAAGGCCCCGCCTTCCCGGTCCCTGATTTCTTCAACCAGGTAAGGCCTGTATAAATAACCGCCGTTAATCATGGCCGTAATTGCCATAACCTGCTGAATCGGGGTAACCGACACGCCCTGCCCGAAAGTGGTAGTGGCCAATTCAAGAGAACCTACCGCATCAGGGTGAAAAATCATACCGCTTCCTTCTCCCGGGTAATCGATGCCGGTTGGCCTGCCAAAACCGAAGGCATCGATATAGCGGAACAGTTTTTCTTTGCCCAGGCGCCGGCCCAGTTCGATAAAAGCGGGGTTGCAGGACCCGCCGACCGATTGAAAGTAAGTCAGGTCGCCGTGCCCGCCCCGGTCGGCTGTCCAGCAGTTAATCCTTGTCCCGTCAACAACAGTGTACCCCGGGCAGTGATAGTGTTCATCAGGATTGAATAGTCCTTCTTCGATTACCGCGGCCAGTGTTATCATCTTAAAAGTGGATCCCGGTTCGAAAGATGATGTGAACGGAGCCAGGGCCCAGCTTTCGGGATCGTAGGTATCATACCTGTCCGGATTGTAGTCCGGCCTGGAAGCCGCCGCCAAAACCGCCCCGGTCCGGGGATCCACGGCCAGGGCCATGGCCTGTTTCGGCGCTGCCTCCTGCATAACCCGGTTCAGCTCCTTTTCAACAATATGCTGAATTGACTCGTCCACGGTAAGGTGCAGGTCGTATCCCCGGGGAGGCACCGTATAGCGGCTGAAGTTATGGGGCAGCTGTTTGCCTCTCCCGTCGGCAGGATAAAGCATTCTCCCTTCACTGCCGCTCAGGTAATGCTCATAATATGTTTCCAGCCCCGCCCAGCCCTGGTCCATGCCAACAAAGCCCAGTAACTGAGAAGCGAGGCTTTCTCCGGGATAGTAGCGTTTTTCTTCGGTGAAAAAAACTATACCGGGAATTTTCATTTCTCTTACCGCCTCGGAAACTTCAGGTTCAACCTTACGCTTTATATAAACAGCGCTGCGCTCCAACGTTATGAGCTCGTAAATTTTATGGCTGTCCATTTCCAGGACCGGGGCCAGCGCTCCGGCTACATTCTGCGGGTTGTCAATCTGCGGAGGGATGGCTGCCACCGTAGAAACTGCATTGCTTCCCGCCAGAAGCCTTCCGCTGCTGTCATATATAGAACCCCGGCCGGTACTGATCGGCATGTTATGGTTCCACTGTTCCCAGGCCTGTTCGTAAAGCTCATCAGCCATAACAATCTGGATCCAGGCTAACCGGCTTACCAGCAGCAGAGTTACCAGCACGGTTATGGCGAAGATAAAAATAAGCCTTTTTCTTACGATAGCCCTGGTTACAGGAAATTCAGCCACTTAATTCACTCCCCCAGACGGTTAACAGTTCTCCTGCCGGCGGTAACAACCCTGACCTGATCAACGCCGGGCTCAACCATGCCCAGTTCTTCGCGGGCGATATGTTCGATACGGCTGATTGAGCCAAAACGGGCCGCTTCAAATTCCAGTTCGCGGGTTATTTCCTGCATAGCCGCCACTTCGGCCCGGACACCGCTCAGACGGTAGTTATATATCACCAGTGATGAGTACTGCCCGACTACGGCCAGGCTGAGCGCAAAACATGTAATCAGGATAACTATAAACTTAAACTTTCTTAACCCGGACCCCGGCTGCGGATATACAGCCGGCTGCCTGACCGGCTGGGGCAATGAGGTCAGGCGATTGGACCTGGGTAATTTTCTGGCCTGTTGCATATTACTCACCTCTTCCTGCTCTGCTTTATAATTTTTCGGCAGCTCTCAGCCGGGCACTGCGGGCCCGCGGATTGCTGTTTATTTCTTTTTGACCAGGCTTGACTGCTTTGCCGGTCAATATTTTCAGGTCCGCCTGCTGCCCGCAAATACAGGGTAAATTGGGGGGACAGCTGCAGCGGCCCGTTTTTCCCCTGAAAAACTCTTTCACCAGGCGGTCTTCCAGTGAATGGTAGGCAATTATTATGAGTCTGCCGCCCCGGGCAAGGGATTCGGCCGCCTGCGGCAGTACTTCTGTAATATTTTCCAGCTCCCTGTTTACTTCAAGACGTAAAGCCTGAAATACCCGGCGGGCCGGATGGCCCCCCTGGCGCCTGTAGCGGGCCGGAATAGCGTTCTTTACTATTTCGGCCAGTTCCCGGCTGCTTTCAATTGCCCCTTTCCGGTCTCGTTCCCGGACAATATTCTCGGCTATACGCCTCGACCAGCGTTCTTCGCCGAAGCGGAAAAAGATTTCCGTCAGCTGTTCGGCTGTATAACGGTTTATAATATCTTCGGCTGTCAAAGAGCGGCGGCGGTCCATTCGCATATCCAGGCCGCCTTCATGATGGAAAGAGAATCCCCGTTCTGCTGCCATTAGCTGCAGGGTTGAAGCCCCCAGGTCAATTAAGATTCCGTTAACCCGGGAATAACCCGCTTTTCTGAGGATCTCTTCCATCCCTGTATAGTCGGCGCGGACCAGAATCAGGCGGTCTGCGTAATCTTTCAATCTTGATTGCGCCCGTTCCAGGGCGTCTGCATCCCAGTCTATCCCGATCAAGCGGCCCTCTCCGGAAAGGTTCTTCAATATTGCTTCCGCGTGCCCGCCATCCCCGAGTGTGGCGTCGACGTAAACGCCGTCCGGGCGGCAGTCGAGATAATTAAGCACTTCTTTTTCCATAACGGGCAGGTGCAGATCAACCACGCTCAACACCACTTTTAAAGATCAAAGTCCACCAGCTTTTCGGCAAGTTCTTCGTAATTTTCGTTGGCTTCACTGAAATAATCTTTCCAGGCCGCTTCATTCCATATTTCAACCCGGTTCGAAACGCCGATAATCATAACATCTTTATCAATGCGGGCATATTCCCGCAGGTTCTGGGGAATCAGAACACGGCCCTGCTTATCAGTTTCGACTTCCATCGCTCCGGAAAAAAACATGCGCGTAAAAGCGCGGGAATCACTTTTCGTAAAGGGAAGCTGTTTCAGCTTTTGCTCCAGGCGAACCCATTCGGAATTCGGGTAGACAAACAGGCACTGATCCAGGCCGCGGGTAACCACAAAACTATCCCCCAAGCCATCGCGCAGGCGCGAGGGAATGATCACCCTGCCTTTCCCATCCAAAGTATGCTGGTATTCGCCTGTAAACATGTGTTCGCCTCCGTTTGGGGCATTTACAACCACTTTTCACCACTTTACACCACTTTACGTTATAATTCAACCCCTTTTCATGCATTCCTGCCTGTTTTTTTAAAAAAATATAAAAAAAAGAGGAAATTATGGATTAATTCCCTTCAACACTCCCATTATTTTCCTGTATTTAAGATTACCAGCCACGCAATCCCGGACTGGCCGCATTTCGGTTAATAATCACCCGCAGGCCTCGCTGCCGGGCTCGGCCCGCTTTTTTCGGCCCCCGGGAATTAGCCGAATCCACGATCGCTTTCAGATTAACACTCCGGTGTACAGCATCAGATAAAGCAAGCAATTTCGGGGAGAGACCCAGATCAAGGTTTATTTCAGTTTTAGCGGAGGTATTCGAGGAAAGCTGTCGCTATGACAAAGTAAATAAGCAGCCCGGTAACATCTTTTATGGTAGTGACAAACGGGCCGGCGGTTATTGCCGGATCAATATTGATCAGATTGCAGATCATCGGCACCAGGGTGCCGATCAGGGCAGCCACGCTGATTGTAGCCATCATGGAAATACCGACTACCAGGCCCAGGTAGATATTGCCCTGCCAGAAATAGGCAGTAACCGAGATCAGGACGCCGCAGAGAACTCCCATCACCAGGCCGATTTTAATTTCCCGGAACAGGTATGGCCACATTTCGTTGCTCTCTATCTCACCGGTGGCCAGGCCGCGGACAAATATGGTGGATGATTGGGTCCCCACGTTTCCCCCCATGTCCATAAGCACGGGTATGAAAACGGCAAGCATAACTATTGCTTCGAGGGTGTTTTCAAAGACGCCGATTACACTTCCCGATAAAATACCCCCCGCCAGGCTGATGACCAGCCAGGGCAGCCGGAGGCGGACAACCTTGTTCACGGAAGCTTTGGTCAGCTCGACCCCTTCAACTTCACTGGCTCCGGCCAGGCGGTAAATATCTTCCGTGGCCTCCTGTTCCATAACGTCCATAACATCATCCACGGTAATAATGCCGAGCAGCCTTTCCTGATCGTCCACTACCGGTACGGCAAGCAGGTCATACTTGGATACAATCCGGGCCACCTCTTCCTGGTCGAGCTCGGCGTTAACATTAATTACATTGGTACGCATAATACTTTCTATCAGCGTCCCATCGGAAGATGCGATCAGGTCGCGAAGCGAGACCACGCCGATCAGGCGGCCGTTCTCGTCAACCACATAAACATAGTAGATGGTTTCCGCTTCGGGGGCAATTTCCCTGAGGCGGTTAATGGCTTCTTCAACCGGTATGTCGGCGGGCAGGGAAATGAACTCGGTGGTCATGATTCCGCCGGCCGTGTCTTCCGGGTATTTCATGAGATCACCGAAATCAACGGGGGCTTCTTCTTCGCTGACCAGATCAATTATCTGCCGGGCGTCTTCAGGCGAAAGCTCGCCCATCAGGTCGGCGGCATCATCGGAAGGGAGGCTCCTTAGAACAGATTTAGTGCGTTCCTGTTCCAGGAAGGGCAGTATTTCAGCCTGCTCAAAATCTTCCATTTCATTAAATATGAGGGAAGCTTCTTCTGCGGGCAATCTGTGTATAAGGTCGACTTTTTCTTCAAGTTCGAGGTCTTCAAATAAATCGAGAAGGTCTCCCGGGTGGGTTCCCGCCTGCAGTTCCTGCCTGATCCGGTTATAGATTTGTTCGACAGTCAAAGCTCCCACCTCCCCTGATCAATTCAGGGATCTTTCCGTTCCGGTCCGGCCCTTATTATTCGTTTTTCTTCAAGGAAGCCGTATGGCAGGCCGATTCTGCAAACACTTTATTATTATAGCACGCAGAAAAGCATTAAAAAACCCCGCTGTGCCGTGGGCCATGGTTTTGAACTGTTCCCCCGAAAGGTGGGTACCCTCTCAACTGTTTTGCAGGTCCTCTTTTCAAAGGCTGCTGCGCCGCAGAAGAAGTCCGGGTTCCCGTTGTAAAAGTGTTAGCTCAAAACTTATAGGTTGCCACGAACACCGCAGGGTATTGCAAATATTTGTTTCTATTTTCATTAAGATAATAGCACATTTGAGGGATTGGCGCAAGGTTTGGCAGAGACGATCCTGCTTCTTAACTCCGTTATTTTCTTCCTCCTAAACCTTTCCCGGGAAGCAACTGTTTTAACAGGGGCGCCGGAGCCCGGGTTGTGCCTGTAAGCGCTTTACAACCCGTAGAAAAACAGGGGCTGTTTAAAAACAGCCCCTCTTTCCGGCTAAGCGTTAATATCTACTCCTCTTCTTCCCTTTTTTGCAGTTCAATTTTAAGCTCATCGAGCTGTCCGCCGTCAACGGAAGCGGGAGCGCCGGTCATCAGGCAGCTGGCTGCCGCCGTTTTCGGAAAAGGTATAACCTGGCGGATTGAATCGTCCCCTGCGAGCAGGGCAACCAGGCGGTCCAAACCGAGGGCAATCCCGCCATGAGGGGGAGCGCCAAAGGAGAGAGCTTCCAGCAAAAAGCCGAATTTTTCAATGCTTTCTTCTTCCGATAAGCCCAGCAGCTTAAATATTTCGGCCTGGGTTGCGCTGTCGTGGATACGGGTACTCCCTCCGCCTATCTCCACTCCGTCGAGCACAAGATCGTAGGCCTGGGCCCGCACGGCAAGGGGATCGCTTTGCAGGACAGGCATATCTTCCACCCTGGGCGCAGTAAAAGGATGGTGATCGGAGTCGTAGCGCCGTTCATCTTCGTTATAGTGGAAGAGCGGGAAATCCACAACCCAGAGAAAATGCGGGTCGGCTGAGATATCTTCCGGAGCCAGGTGACGGCGCAGGTGGCCCAAAACCTGGCAGGTTGTCTCCCACCTGTCGGCTACAAAGAGCAAAACATCGCCCGGCTGCGCTTCCATCCGATTATTAATATCCCCGATCAGCTGTTCGCTGAAAAACTTGCTGATTGGAGAGCGCCAGCTGTTTTCTTCGACAAAAACCCAGGCCAGGCCGCTGGCGCCAAGCTGGCGGGCCAGCAGCGTGAGATCATCGAGGTCTTTGCGGCTCATCCTGCCGCCGCCTTTTACACGCAGGCCCTTAACCGAACCTCCGGTCTCAAGGGCTGATTTGAAAACTTTGAAATCGCTGGTTCCGGCCAGGTCATCAAGATCGAGCAGCTCCATACCGAACCGCAAATCCGGTTTATCTGACCCGAAGCGGTTCATGGCTTCCCGGTAAGGCATGCGCAGGAAAGGCCGTTTGATTTCAATGCCGTGAATCTCTTTCCAGAGCAGGGCAACCAGCCCTTCCAAAAGGGCAAAAAGGTTTTCCGGGCCGAAAAATGAAGTTTCGATATCAACCTGGGTAAACTCCGGCTGGCGGTCCGCCCTGAGGTCTTCGTCACGGAAGCAGCGCACGATCTGGAAGTAGCGCTCGACGCCGCTAACCATGAGCAGCTGCTTGAACAGCTGTGGCGATTGGGGAAGGGCGTAGAATGAACCGGGATGCTGGCGGCTGGGCACCAGGAAATCCCTGGCCCCTTCCGGAGTGCTGCGGGTCAGCATGGGCGTTTCAATTTCCATGAAATCATAACGATCCATGTAGTCACGGATTAATTTAACAGCCCTGTGGCGCAACTGCAGCCGGCCAAGCATTTCGGGGCGCCTTAGATCAAGGTAACGGTAACGCAGACGGAGGTTTTCATCAACATTTGTATTATCTTCTATATAGAAAGGAGGAGTCCTGGAAGTATTTAAAACCTCCATACCGTCGACACGCACCTCAACCCGGCCCGTAGGCAGGGCAGGGTTAATATTTTCGTCCGACCGCCTGACAACCTCGCCTTCCACGGAAACGACATATTCGCTGCGCAGGTTTTCAGCTTCATTAAAAAGGCCGGAGCCAAGCTGCTGATCGAAAACCAGCTGCACTACTCCGCTGCGGTCTCTCAGATCAATGAAGATCAGGCCGCCGTGGTCGCGCCGTTTGCCTACCCAGCCGGCCAGCTTAACCCGGCTTTTGATATAATCGGCATCGAGAACGCCGCAGTAGTGAGTTTTCCTGTCGGGGGCACCCAGGGGCGGCAGGGTAACCTCAGCCGTGGCGGGAGCGGTAACCGCTTCCGTTTCCGGGGGGCAGTCTTCGAGGATGAGTTCAAAGATTGCCTCACGCACCACTTCCTGCTGCTGACCACTTTCCATGTTACGCAGGGTAACAACGCCGCGGGAAATTTCATCTTCCCCGATGATGGCTACATACCTGTAACCCTGCCGGCCGGCATATTTCATCTGGGCTTTCAGGCTGCGCTCCATCATCTCCGTTTCGGCAGCAATGCCCTTTTCCCGCAGTTCGGAAGCAAGCAGAAGAGCTTCACCTTCAAGTCCGCTGCCCGCCGGGGCGATGTATACCGATGTTAAAGGTTCGGGCATCTGCCTGCTCCAATCCATGGTCAGGAGAATTCTTTCCACACCGAAGGCAACCCCTACTCCCGGGGTGGGAGGCCCGCCGCAATGCTCCACAAGGTGATCGTAGCGGCCTCCTCCGCATAGCGACGCCTGGGAACCCGAAGCCCCGGCCGTAATTTCAAAAGCCGTGCGGGTATAGTAATCGAGGCCCCTGACCAGGCGGCTGTTCAGGTTGTAAGGTATTTCAAGCCTGTCCAGCAGCCTTCTGACTGCGGCAAAGTGCCGGTCGCAGTCGGGGCACAGGTAATCAGTCATCCTGGGTGCCGCCTCTATAGCGGCCTGGCAGCTTTCCGCCTTACAGTCGAGGACGCGCATCGGGTTGTTCCTGTAGCGTTTAACACATTCTTTACAGAGATCTGCCCCGGCATTTTCAAGATAAGGCACCAGAACTTCCCGGAACTGCGGCCGGCAAACCGGGCATCCCACACTGTTCAGTTCAATAGAGAGGTTTTCCAGCTGCAGCGAACGAAAAAACCTGTAGCAAAAAGAGATGATTTCCGTATCGGCGGCAGCATGGGCCGCCCCGAATATTTCAAGCCCAAACTGGTTAAACTGACGGTAACGGCCGGCCTGGGGGCGATCGTAGCGAAACATGGGGCCGATATAATAAAGCTTAACCGGTTGGGGTTGTTCTTTCAGGTTGTGTTCAAGGTAAGCCCGCGCAACAGCAGCGGTCAGTTCCGGGCGGAGGGTTAAGTCGCGCCCGCTGCGATCCTTGAAGGTATACATTTCCTTTGAAACAATGTCGCTGTCCTCCCCCACACTGCGGACAAAAAGTTCGGTTTGTTCAAACATGGGGGTGCGAATCTCGCCAAACCCGTAAAGGGTGCAGAAATCGCTGAACAATTTCTCCAGGTGCTGCCACTTTTTTGCTTCATCCGGTAGTATGTCCCGGGTTCCCCGGGGTGCCCTGTAGTTCATCTCAGTACTCCTCTCCAGTAATCGCTAAAATAGCTTTTTGCTGTCTATAAGCATGGTTACCGGGCCGTCATTATCAACCATAATGCGCATTTCAGCCTGGAAGCGTCCGGTGGCCACGGTAATTCCATGCTTTTGCAGGCTCTCGTTAAAATGGTTATAAAGTTCTTCGGCCTGATCCGGCGGGGCCGCAGCCGAAAAACCGGGCCTGCGCCCTTTGCGGCAATCCCCCAGGAGGGTAAATTGCGATATGCTTAAAATGGAACCGCCCACATCAGTAACAGACAGGTTCATTAACCCGGCCTGGTCTTCAAATATGCGCAGGCCGGCAATTTTCCCGGCCAGGTAATCGCTGTCGGCAGGCCCGTCTTCCCTGGCCACTCCCAGGAAAACGACCAGTCCTTTTCCGATCTTTCCAACTGTTTCGGGACCGACTTCCACGCCGGCCCTGCTGACACGCTGAACAACCGCTCTCATGAAATCCCCCGTGAAATCTCATAATCCAGGCCCCGGGATTCTTTGAAAAATCCCGGGCCGGCGCAAAAATCAGCCAACCGGACCGGCCAGGCAGCCATCCTGCTCCGGGAGAGCAGGCTAGCTTTTCGAGCCATAGACATACCGGTTGACGGAGTAAACATCTTTTATCTTGTTTATCTTGGACATTATCTGATCGAGATGAACCTGATCCCGAACAACAAGGGTCATATGGATAGTCGCATCCCTGTTTTTATCAGCCCGGGCTGAAACTGCATTCACCTCGATTTTACTTTCGTTTACAGCGGTCATAATATCAGCCAGCAGGTTCTTGCGATCAGTGGCGCTGATTTCTATTTCTACCGGGTATGAAGCGCCTGCCTCGCCTTCCCAGGACGCTTCCAGCATACGGCTTTCATCTCCCCCGTAATGCTTCAGGTTGGGGCAATCCCGGCGGTGAATTGATACGCCTCGTCCGCGGGTGACCAGGCCCACAATGTCGTCGCCCGGAACGGGGTTGCAGCAGCGGGCCACTCTCATCAGGAGGTCGTCCATGCCCTCGATTACAACGCCGGGCGAACCGGGTTTCTGGCGCTTAACCGGCTTAAATTCAGGTATTACTTCTTCCGGTTCTTTATCCTTGTGCCTGCGCTGGTATTCTTCACGCATCCGGCTGATTACCTGGTGTACTGAAACACCGCCGTAACCGACAGCGGCATAAAGATCTTCAACCCCGGCCAGGTTAAAGGAACGGGCCACATCGTCTAAAAGATCGTTCTTTAACTGGATGCGCTGCTCGACGTTAATCCGCCTGATTTCCCTTTCTATCATTTCGCGGCCTTTTTCAATATTCTCTTCGCGGCGCTCTTTTTTGAACCAGTTTCGAATCTTGTTTTTGGCATGAGAGGTTTTGACCAGCTTGAGCCAGTCGCGGCTGGGCGATCCCTGCTTGGAAGTAACAACTTCAACCATGTCACCGGTTTTCAGCTGGTAATCCAGGGGCACGAGGCGCCCGTTAACCCTGGCCCCGGTACAGTGATTTCCGATATCGGTGTGGATTTTATAAGCAAAGTCAAGGGTTACCGAGCCGGCAGGAAGATCAATAACATCGCCTTTCGGGGTAAATACGAATACTTCATCGGTAAAGAGATCGCCTTTCAGGTCTTTGATAAAGTCGCGGGCATCGCGGTAATCGCCCTGCCATTCCATCAACTGGCGCAACCAGGTCAGCTTATCGTCTATTTCGTCTGAATCCCTGGTTTTTTCTTTATAACGCCAGTGGGCGGCAATACCGTATTCGGCAGTCCGGTGCATGTCCCATGTCCTGATCTGAATTTCGGCCAGCTCGTTCTCGGCGGCAAAAACAGTGGTATGCAGGGATTGGTACATGTTGGGTTTGGGCATGGCAATAAAGTCTTTAAAACGGCCCGGGATCGGTTTCCAGATCGTGTGCACTATACCCAGGGTATGGTAACAGTCCTTTACCGAATCAACAATAATCCTGACTGCGGTAAGATCGTAAATTTCGTTAATATCTTTACCCTGGGATTTCATTTTGTTATATATGCTGTAGAGGTGCTTCGGACGGCCCTGGATTTCTGCCTCAATATTTGCTTCGGACAGGTAATCCTGCAGAATCCAGATAATCCGGTTGATAAATTTTTCGCGTTCCCGTCTCTTCTTGTCCAGCTTCTCAACCAGCTGAAAGTATTCCTCGGGCTGCAGGTAGCGAAAAGCCAGGTCTTCAAGCTCCCATTTGATCATGTAAATTCCAAGGCGGTGAGCCAGCGGCGCATAAATTTCCAAGGTTTCCCGGGCAATTTCTTTTTGCTTGTGCGTGTTAAGGTAGCGCAGCGTGCGCAGGTTGTGGGTGCGGTCGGCCAGCTTGATTAAAACCACCCTGATATCCCGGGCCATGGCAATAAACATCTTGCGCAGGGTTTCAGCCTGCTGCTCTTCCTTTGAAGAAAAGTCGAGACGGCTCAGTTTGGTCACGCCGTCAACCAGGGCGCCGACTTCATCCCCAAATTCCTGCCGGATTTCTTCAAGGGATATTTCGGTATCTTCAACTACATCATGAAGCAGCCCGGCTATGATCGTTACCAGGTCCAGTTCCAGTTCTGTCAGGATCAGGGCTACCCCGATAGGATGGGTAATATAAGATTCTCCCGATTCGCGCAGCTGCCCGGAATGAGCTTCAAGAGAATATCTATAGGCCTTTTCGACCAGGGCCCAGTCTTCCAGGTCGGGATAGTACCGCTGGATTCTTTTTTTCAGTTCATTTAATTTTTGCTCTTTTACAGCCATATTTAACGTTCCCCGGCACTGTTTTTTTCATGCCTTAATCCGTAACCGGCCTGCCTCTGCCGGAAAGGTCCGTGCAGGCAGGCCGCTACCGTTATAGACACCCTCTATAATACTAAAAAATGGCTATAAATTCTATAGTACTTAGTTAAATGCCGCTGAGATCTTTAAAGTAAAGGCAGATTTCTTCGGGGGTTCCGTCAAGGAGCAGACGCTGGAAGTGTTCGCAGCTCTCGGAGAGTTCCTCGCATTCAATATAGGTGGGCGACGATTCAAGGCAGGCAGGCCAGGTTTTCATTATAGCCGCGCTGTCGGAAAGAAGACCGCCTTCCTCAAGGAGCCCAATTTCGTTCAGGATGCTTCCAACCCGGTCCCAAAATCTTTTGACCGGCTTGTAACCCAGGTGCCGGCCGACCTGACCGGGCAAAATTATTTTAGCGCCCGTGTTTGCGGTTTGAAGCAGGCCGGCAATAATCGTTTCCAGCGCTTCCGCAGAAGGAAGGGATAATTCCGTTAGCCTGCTATTCCGCTCCTGGTCAGGATGATCATAGAGCAGGTAAACCTTTAACTGCTTTCCGCCGGAACGGCTTCTGAAAATCTCTTCTACCATACTTTCGTGCAGGGGCAGATCGTAAAGAAAGAGCGCCTCTGCAGCTGCGTGAAGTTCAGCTTCGCCCTGTGCGCCTCCACTGGTAACCAGATGCAGGGTTTTCCCCCCGGGGCAGGCAGCTTTGACTTGATTGGCCCTTGAAACGGTGGCGGCAAAAAGTATCCCCGCCCCTTTTTCCCGGCCGAGAATTTCTTTTGCCAGGGCAGCGCGGTTATTGCTGCCGCGGCGGTCGATGATCTCTATATTTTCACAGGTCACGCTGTCACTGTAGCTTAAATCCTTCAGTTCAATTTCGAGGGTTTCTTTTTCGCGGAAAAACCCGTTTTTCAGCCGGAATGCCAGGTCCGCCCGGCGTCCTTTTTCCAGCAGGCGTTCCAGGCCGGCGCCGGCAAACATAATGGTATCCAGGAGCCGGCCCCCTTTCTGCACGCTGATCTTCAGGTGCTGTTTGTCTGCGCCAACCGGGCGCCAGGAAACTATTTCCCAGTCCCTGCTCCCGAACAGCGGCCTGGGGTTGCCTGTTCCAAAAGGCTGCAGCTGTTCAAGCAGTCCGGCCAGCCCGGAGTTTATTTCGTGCTCTTCCAGCCCGGCATCCAGGTAGAGTTTGGCTTTTAGGCTGTTTTCATCGAGATTGGCCCGGGCATAACAGTTCAGGCTGTCGCGCAGCCGGGAAATTTTTTCTTTGTCAACTGTAAATCCCGCCGCCTGGTCGTGTCCTCCGAAGCGTTCCAGCAGAGAAGCGCTGCCGGCAAGGGCTGCGGTTATATCAAAGCCGGGAATACTGCGCGCTGAACCGCGGCCCCGGCCATCTTCAATGGCAACCAGGGCTACCGGCCTGTGGAATTTTTCCACCAGCCGCGAGGCAACAATTCCGATAACGCCGTGGTGCCAGCTTTCAGCAGCAAGGGTAATTATTTTTGTATCCTCTGCGTCCAGCAGTTTTTCGGCAGCCTCCACAGCTTCTGCCAGTATTTTTTGCTCCGTTGCCCGGCGGGTCAGGTTGGAGCGGTGCAGCCCGGCAGCGAGAACCTCCGCTTTCGCTTCATCATCTTCAAGCAGCAGCCGGGCAGCCGGGAGCGCCTCGCCCATCCGCCCGGCAGCATTAACTGCCGGCGCCAGGATAAAAGAGAGGGCAGAGCTGTTAATACGGGAAGGCTCCAGCCTAACCTCCCCGGCCAGGGCTCTGAAACCGATCCGTTTAAGGCCGCGCAAAACTTCCAGGCCTGCTGCGACAATCACCCTGTTTTCGTCAACCAGGGGCACCACGTCGGCAGCTGTTCCCAGTGCAGCAAGGTCGAGCAGATCCAGCGGAAAAGGCCGGCCTGCCTTTTCCGCCAGGGCCACAGCCAGCTTGAAAGCGATGCCGGCCCCGGAGAGATCTTTAAAAGGATAAGGACAATCCCGCTGCAGGGGATTAATTACTGAAAGAGCCTCCGGAAGAAGGTCAAGGGGCTGGTGATGGTCGGTTATGATCAGGTCCAGGCCGATCTCTGAAGCATAGGCAGCTTCCCGCACGGCGTTAATCCCGCAGTCGACCGTTACCACCAGTGAAGCGCCGTCTTCTTTAAACATTTTTAAAGGCTCAATGTGCAGGCCGTAACCTTCTTCGAAACGGCTGGGCAGAAAATAGTCTACCCGGGCACCCAGCCGGTTAAGGGCTTCGACCATGATTACCGTAGCGCTGATCCCGTCTGCATCGTAGTCGCCGTGAATGATAATTTTTTCATCGTTTCCGATCGCTTCCAGCAGCCTGGCGACAGCCTCTTCCATGCCGAGCATCTGCCCGGGCGGATACAGCTGTTCAGTTGAAGGGCATAAAAATGCCCCGGCCTGCCCGGAATCTTCGATTCCTCGTTTAAGCAGCAGCCGGGCCAGGGCAGGAGGGGCGTTTATTTCCCGGGCCAGTTCATTTGCGCGGCCCTGATCGCAGGCGGGCCAGATCCATTCTCTATCGCTCAGGCTCATCCGGCTCTTCTTCCACCTTTTCTTCGGCAGCAGTCTCTTCGGCAGGCGCGGGATCAGCTTGCGGTTTCCCTGCCCGGCCTTCCTCGCTTTCCCCTTCCGTATCTTCTTCGGGGACAGAAACGGCTTTATTTAATTCGGCTTCCAGGAAAACTTTTTCTTCTTCCAGGGCTTTAACCTGTTTTTCCAGTTTTTCCTGCCTGCTCCGCATCTCGCGAAAGGCAAAAGCATTCCGGATCCCGCGGAAAAGGGCAAAAAAGCCCATTACCAGGGCTCCGACAAAAGCTGAACCCAGGATCAGCAGGATCAACGGCATTTCAGCCCGCCCGAAAATATAGCTGACAGTAACCTGCTCCGTGTTGGCAAGAGCGATTATGGCTATGATCAGGCTGAAGACAAGGCCTAAAATGAGATAAAATGAACCCATCAATTTCCCCTCCCCGATAATATATCAAGCGGCGGTGCGTTTTTGCCGGCCAAACTTCACATCCTGCAGGTTAAGCCACAGCGGGCTGGCCACAAAGATAGAAGAATAGGTGCCGACCAGTACTCCCAGGATCAGGGCAACCACGAAAACAACCAAATCCAGGCTGCCGATAAAGTAATGGAATCCGAACAACAGGGCCACCAGGACAAAGAGGGTGGTCAGTGATGTATTTATTGAACGGACCAGGCTCTGGTTGATGCTCTCGTTAACGATTGAAGCGTATTCGCTCCTTCGCCCGTGCCTGATGTTTTCCCGGATCCGGTCGATAATTACAATGGTATCGTTTACGGAGTACCCGAAAACGGTCAGTATGGCAGCGACGAAAGGAACGTTGATTTCCAGCTGCAGGATGGAGAAAATGCCGACTACAACAATAATGTTGTGCAGAAGGGCGGCGATAGTGGCCAGGGCAAACCTGAACTCAAACCGGTACGTTATATAACCAATCATCAGGACGATTGCCACCAGCAGGGACAGAATTGCCTGGCGGGTCAGTTCGGCCCCGATTACGGAACCAACGCTTTCGATGCGCAAATCACCGGGGTCAAGGGCGGGCCAGCGCTCCCTGAAGGCATTCAAGATTTCATCGCGCCGTTCTTCGCCGATTACGGGGGCTTTAATTACCAGGCCTTCATCGGTAAGCTCGCCGGTCAGATCCCGGCCCTGGACAACCTGGAGGGCTGCTCCATCAAGCTCTTCGAAAGGGGCGGTGACTTCCCGCACTTCCTCAAGTGAAAATTCTTCACCGAGGTTCAGGTGCAGTACCGTCCCCCCTGTAAAATCTATCCCCAGGTTTAAACCGAAAACAGCCATGGACAGGATCCCGGCAATAACAAGGACTGCTGACAAAAGGTATGCTTTCCGGCGGTTGCCAATAAAATCAATCATTGTCCTCTCACCCCCACGTAAGCCCCGCTCCGGATCAGGCCGGCCCTGAAAGCAAAGCGCATCAGCAGGCGGGTAAAGACTATAGCTGTAAACATGCTGCAGATGATTCCCACAAACAGGGTCACGGCGAAACCCCTGACCGGTCCGCTGGCCAGGGAAAAAAGGACGATTGTAACAATAAGGGTAGTTACGTTGGCATCGAGAATAGCCCGAAAAGCCCTTTGAAAACCGCCTTCCATTGCGCTGCGCGGGGTGCGGCCCGAGCGCAGTTCGTCCTTGATCCTTTCAAAAATAATTACGTTGGCATCAACTGCCATCCCGATCGAAAGTATCAGGCCCGCAATACCGGGAAGAGTAAGGGTCATGGGCAGGTAAGTCAGGGCCCATAACACCAGGGTCATGTAAAAGACCAGGGCTATACCGGCGATTAACCCGGCTGCCCGGTAGAATATTACCATAAACAACAGGACCAGGGCCAGGCCGATTCCGGCGGCATAAACCGCTATCTCTTCAGTTCGCTGGCCCAGCGTGGGGCCGATCATGCGGGATTCAAGTTCCCGCAATTCAACAGGCAGGGCGCCGCTGCGCAAAAGGAGGGCCAGTTCAGCGGCTTCTTCAAAAGTAAAAGTGCCGGTTATGCTGCCGTGGCCGTCGGGAACCACACTATGGACAACAGGTTCGGAAATAATTTCACCATCCAGGACAATGGCGATCGGCTGTCCCAGGTATTCTTCAGTGGCCGCGGCAAAGATTTGGGCCCCTTCAGAATCAAATTCAATACTGACAAAAGGATAAGGGGACTGCTCGATAACTCTCTGGGCCCTGGCATCAACAAGGTTGGCGCCGGTAAGGATTTCCTCGCCGTCGGGCCCGATAAACTGGAGAAGGGCCGTCCGCCCGATAATTGCCCGGGCCTGTTCGACTTCTTCCAGGTCCGGCAGCTCGATCCGGATCCGGTCATCGCCCTGTGCTGCTATGACCGGTTCAGCAACACCGAGTTCATCGACGCGCATGCGGATAATTTGAATAGCGCGGTCGATTGTATCTTCATCAACCTCGCGGCCTTCTGTTTCCACGGCTTCCATGAGGACATAAAGCCCGCCCGCAATATCAAGGCCGCGCCTGATGCCATCTTCCCGGTCGGCCGCGTTTTGAAATGCATAGTAACCTGATCCTATAATCAGGAGGCACAGGACAGCCAGGATCAGAACGCGGCCCGGGTTTATCTTTGGATTCATGAATCTACCACTCTCCATTCTACTGAACAGCTGTGCAATTTAATGTAAAACAGACTCCACAGTTTGCTTGATCAGTTGTTCATCGTTAACCGGAACTATCTTAGCAGAACCGATGCCCGACGGCAAGACAAATATCAGATCGCTGTCGCGACGTTTTTTGTCATGCTTAAGTTTATCGATTATTTTTTCAGCGGTCAAACCGGAGGGCGGCTTTTTAAAACCTGTTTTATTCAGCAGGGCATAAATCCGTTCCGACGAAGCGCTGTCAATTAAGTTCCCGGCGATCGCGATCCGGACTGCGGCAGCCATGCCGGCCAGGACGGCTTCGCCGTGCAGGTAATGAGAGTACCCGGTAGCTGCTTCAAGGGCATGGCCGATAGTATGGCCAAAATTAAGAACCCGGCGGTAATCTCTTTCGTGCTCATCTGCCTCAACAACCCTGGCCTTGGCCCTGATCGATTCGCCCACGGCCCGGGCAAGGCGGGCGCTGTCACCCCGAAGCAGGCGATCAAGATTTTCTTCCAGCCAGAGGAAAAATTCTTTATTTTCAATAATGCCATACTTGATAACTTCGGCCAGCCCGGCCAGCAGCTGCCGTTCGGGAAGTGAACCGAGCAGCCCGGGATCGATGATAACCAGGCGGGGCGGGTAAATTGTGCCGATCAGGTTCTTCCCCCGGGGATGGTTTACAGCTACCTTGCCTCCTACGCTGCTGTCCACCTGGGCCAGGAGCGATGTGGGAACCATGACCAGGGGCACGCCCCGCATGTAGGTCGAGGCTGCAAAACCGGCCAGGTCGCCGATCATTCCCCCACCCAGGGCAATAACCGGGGAATTACGGTCCAGGCCTGCATCAACAGCAGCATCGTAAAGCCTGGAAACC
The DNA here is from genome assembly GCA_007130585.1 of Syntrophomonadaceae bacterium. Taxonomy (GTDB): domain Bacteria; phylum Bacillota; class Dethiobacteria; order DTU022; family DTU022; genus T3SED10-7. Next base: position 23,390 of record SLSE01000030.1, read on the forward strand.
ACAGCCAGGTTTTTTGATTGCTCCCCCGGCGGCACCTCAAAGGCAGTTACTTCCCATTTCTCAGATTTCAGGGCCTTTAGCGCTGTTTCACCGTAAAGACTGAAAACATTTGAATCGCTTACAAGCATGGCCCTGCCTGATGGTATCAGCAGGCGGACGCTTTTCCCAAGATCCCGCAGGGCGCCGTTTTCAATCAGCACCCTGTAGGTTAAGTTCGAAGACCGCACCATTATTTCTTCGCCGGTCATACTTTCACTCCCCCGGTTCCTGTCTTAAACGCCTTTTAACGTGGCGCATGTAAAAATTACAGGCGGCTTCGACTTCTTCCATAAAGTCGCCTCCGAATTTTTCCCGGAAAGCGGAAGCCAGTTCCCAGGCTGCAGCCGCCTCGGCTACTACGGCAGCCGATGGGACAGCGCATACATCAGATCTTTCGGTGGCCCCGGCCGCCTGCTCTCCCGTTTTCCAGTCGATACTGGGCAGGGGCGAAGCGAGGGTCGGGATCGGTTTCATGGCCGCGCGGATGATCAGCGGTTGACCGTTGGTTATCCCGCCTTCCAGCCCCCCGGCCCGGTTGGAAGGACGGCTGATGCCGCTGCCTTCTTCCATGACGATCGGATCGTGCAGTTCCGAGCCGCGAAGGGCGGCGCTTTTAAACCCGGCGCCAATTTCGACCCCTTTTATCCCCTGGATACTCATAATCGCAGCAGCCAGGCGGCCGTCAAGACGGCGATCCCAGTGAACATGGCTGCCCAACCCGGGGGGAAGTCCCGTCACGACAAGCTCGATAATTCCGCCCAGGGTATCGCCTTCATCCCGGGCTTTCTCAATTTCGAGGACCATCTTTTTCCCGGCATCAGGATCGGCACAGTGGATGGGAGATTCCTCAATCATGCCGGCAAGCCCGATAATGGCGGTGCCGTTAACTGCCGCTTCGACAGGGCCGATGCCGGCTACGTGACTGTAAATCCTGACGCCAAAGTTTTCCAGCAAAAGCCGCCCCACGCTGCCAACCGCGACTCTTATCGCGGTTTCACGGGCGCTGGAACGCTCAAGGACAAGCCGCAAATCTTCAAGGTTGTACTTCAGGCCTCCGGCCAGGTCTGCATGGCCCGGCCGGGGCCTGCTGAGGTGAACGGCTTCCGGCGGCTCGCTGCCTTCCGGGGCCATAAGGCTTCGCCAGTTATCCCAGTCCCGGTTTTTTATCTGCAGGGTAAGTGGGCTCCCGATTGTCCGGCCGAAACGCAGCCCGGACAGGAATTCAACCCGGTCTTTTTCAATCTTCATTCTCCCGCCCCGGCCGAAACCGTGCTGGCGGCGGGCCAGGTGCCGGTCCAGGTCGGAGGCCTGAATTTCCAATCCCGCCGGCAGTCCTTCTATAATTGCAGTAAGGCACGGGCCGTGCGATTCACCGCCTGTCAGGTAGCGCATAAAATAACCCCCGTTTTAAATAGATCATGGACCCTGTTCTGCCGGCCTGAACTGCGCCCCGCATCTGCCCTGAACAGTCCTTTCCGGCAGTAATTATTCTTAGTTCCGCCGGCAAGCAGGGCTACTTTCTGTCCTGTAAACTATCCGGCGCAATTGCCCCTTCAAGCTCGAGAAGCATTTGTTTCCAGCCGGGGGGACCGCTGAAACCGCCCGGTTTACCGTCGCTGGCCACTACCCTGTGACAGGGAACAATAATCGGATGGCGGTTTGCTTTAAGAGCCTGGCCTGCCGCTCTCCAGGCCAGGGGAGAACCGGCTTTCCCGGCAGCGCTGCGGTACGAACAAACCCGGCCCCAGGGCAGTTTTTTTACCTCTTTGAGCACGGCAGCGGTGAAAGGCGGGTACCCGCTGCAGTCAAGAGGATATTTCCCCCAGTCAACCTCTTCCCCGGCCAGGTAGCGGTTCAAATCGGCCGCCAGCTGCGTCCAGGGAACTTTGCGGTGCCTGTATTCCAGTTCGGGCCCGCTGCCGGGAAAAAATATTTCATAGATTCCTTCAGAGCTGAAAAGAATCAAAAAAACGCCTTTAGGCGTATTAATCCGATCAAGGTAAAGTTCAGGCAAACCAATCCCTCCCGGTACTGCGGCAGCCCGGTCAGGCTGCCCCGAATAGTAGTATTATGCCAAAGTTTCCTGCCCGCCGGCTTCCCGCCGCCCGGGAAATTACAGGGGTTGGCTGCCCATGGACCGCTTTTCGAATACAGCCAGTTCCCTGTAACCAGCGCTTTTTAACAGCTCAATCGCTTCTGTGAAATAGCGTCCGACCTGGCCGGGGCCGTGGGCGTCTGAGCCCATGGTAACCGGAACCCCTTCCCTGAAGCAAGCCTCGAGCAGCCGCCTGTGGGGGTAGAATTCTTCCACGGGAGCATCCCTGCCGGCAGTATTAAGCTCAAGGCAGATCCCGGTTTCTTTAAGGACGCGGGCCGTTTCGGACCAGTAATGATCGGCGCCGCCGGCGGGGCGGTAACCGAATTTTTTAATCACATCGATGTGACCGATAATGTCAAAAAGACCGCTGCGGCAAAGATCCCGGACCAGCTTAAAATAGGCGCTGTAGAGATTGTCAATATTTCTATGCCTGTATGAGTCGGCATAGACCGGATGGGTAAAATCCCAGTCATCCATGAAATGTATCGATCCGATTACGTAATCAAAATTGTATTCTTTCAGTAATGCCTCCAGCTTATGCTCAGTTCCCGGCAGATAGTCCACTTCAATGCCAACCTTAATCTTAACAGGGCCAGGGCAACCCTTCAGGGCTTCGATTTGCTCCATGTAATCATCAAGTTCCCCGGGTTTCATCGTTACCGGGACGCGGGGGGTGCAGCCCAGCAGGCCCAGGGGGAAATGGTCGGCGAACCCTATTTCGCTTAAACCTTTAAGCTCTGCTGCGGCCAGGTATTCTTCCGGGGCGCCTTCCGCATGGCAGCAGCGCGGAGTATGCAGGTGATAATCAATCATCTTCCTGCTCCTGCTGACTGAAGCCTTCCAGGGTATTGTAAAAGCAGGAATAACGGCCGGTGTGACAGGCCAGGCCGGGCCCAAGGGGGATGACTTTTACCAGCAGGGCATCGGCGTCACAATCTGCATGAATCGACTTTACTTCGAAATAATTACCGGATGTTTCACCTTTTACCCAGTACTCGCTGCGGCTGCGGCTCCAGAAACAAACCCTGCCTTCCCCGAGCGTTCTGTTTAGCGCCTCTTCGTTCATGTAACCAACCATCAGGACGGCGTCGCTGCGGAAATCCTGGATGACGGCCGGAATCAGGCCGCTTTGATCATATTTAAGCTGCCCCGCACCCAGGGGCTGTAATTTTTCACTCACATTATCTCCCATTTTTTTACCACCTGTGTTTTAGTATTTTTAGCGATCAGCATTACATTCACCTGCAGCTGCTGCGCCGCAGGCTATGAATTAAATACCGCCATGGCATCGGGGAGTGTCAGCTGGTTGGAATAAAGAGCTTTACCGATAATGACTCCCCTGACCCTTTCGCTGTAGGGTTTCAGGGACCGCAGATCATTGAGTGATGAAATGCCCCCGGAAACAATTACCTGCAGGGCAGTTTTTTCTATCAGCTCTTCAAGTCCCTCCAGGTCGGGGCCCTGCAGGGTGCCGTCTTTGTTTATATCGGTGTAAACAACTTCCCTGATGCCCCATTCCTGAACGCGTAAGGCCAGGTCAAGCGCTTTTACAGCAGATGTTTCTGTCCATCCTTTAACGGCCGCCACTCCTTTGCGGGCATCAATGCCAACTAAAATCCTTTCTCCGTAATCCCTGGCCAGTTCGCGGGCCAGTTCAGGCTGCTCAATTGCAATGGTGCCCATTATGATCCTGGATACACCGGCTGACATGGCTTTTTCAACAGCTTCTCTTGAACGTATTCCACCGCCCAGCTGGAGCGGGATGCTGACTTCTCCACCAATTGCTTCGATCATTTCAGCATTTTTTGAATGACCGGTAAAAGCGCCGTCGAGATCTACCAGGTGCAGCATTTTTGCCCCCAGCTGCTCCCACTGCTGGGCAATTTCTATGGGATTGTTCCCGTAGACGGTCTCCCTTTCGGGGTCTCCCCGGTAGAGCCGGACACAGCGCCCCCGGTGCAAATCAATAGCCGGTATAACCAGCACGGAGCTCACCTCATTTATAAATTACCCTTCGTTGAAAGGACACCATCAAATCCTTCCATGGCTGATGAAGCTTCATTTAAAGCCCTCCCCGCGGCTTTAAATGCTGCTTCAATAATATGGTGTTTATTCAGGCCGTGGTTCATAATTAAATGCAGGGTTAATTTTCCTTCGTTGGCAAAAGCCTGCCAGAATTCCCTGAACAGTTCCGGATCCATTGAAGCAACCGGTCCCGGCGGAAGATCGAAATCGTAATGCAGCCAGGGCCGCCCGGAAAGATCGGCGACTGCCGTTACCAGCGCTTCGTCCATCGGTACGGCGCTGAAGCCGTAACGCCGGATTCCCTTTTTGCTGCCCAGGGTTTCCAGGAAAGCGCGGCCCAGGCAGATTCCTGTATCTTCAACAAGGTGATGCGGGTCGACTTCAATGTCTCCGGCCGCCCTGATGGACAGGTCGAAAAATCCATGGCGGCACCAGAGGGCAAGCATGTGTTCAAAAAACGGCAGGCCCGTGCTTAGATCAGCGCTGCCGCTGCCATCCAGGTTTAATTCCAGGGTAATATTGGTTTCTGCAGTTTTTCTTTCAATTTTTTTCCGGCGAGTCATCGTTCGGCCTCCTTATCAGTACGGCCCTGGCATGGGCTTCAAGACCTTCTGCCCTGGATAGGGCGGCAATTTTAGGCGCTGCCCGCTGCAGGGCCCCGGAGGTGTAGCAGAGCACGTTAGATCTTTTCATGAAATCGGCCACCCCGAGCGGTGAAGCATACCTGGCTGCGGTTCCCGTGGGCAAAACATGGTTTGAGCCGGACCAGTAATCGCCCAGGGATTCGGGAGTATAGGGTCCGATAAATATGGCTCCGGCGCTGGTAATGTTTTCAAGGCAACTCCAGGCTTCCTCAAGGTGGAGTTCCAGGTGCTCGGGAGCCAGTTCGTTGACTACCGGCCAGGCCCCTTCGAGACCGGGAACCATAATAATCGCTCCATGCTGATGCAGGGACTGACCGGCGATTTCTTTCCTGGGCAGTGTTTCCAGCTGATCAGCGAGGTGATCGCGTACCTGGCCGGCCAGCGTTTCGGAATATGTGATCAGAATTGAACGCGACAGCGGGTCATGCTCCGCCTGGGAAAGCAGATCAGCGGCAATGTAGGAGGGGTTGGCTCCTTCACCGGCAACTATTACTATTTCGCTGGGGCCGGCAAGCATATCGATGCCCACCTGTCCGAAAACTTCTTTTTTAGCCAGGGTAACGAATATATTTCCGGGGCCGACTATTTTTTGCACAGCGGGTACCGTTTCCGTGCCGTAAGCCATGGCCGCCACGGCCTGGGCCCCGCCTACCTTGTAAACGGCGGTAGCGCCTGCCAGGCGGGCGGCGGCAAGAGTAAGGGGGTTGACCTTCCCGTCGGTATCAGGCGGGGTGCACAGGAATACTTCACGTACTCCCGCTACCCGGGCAGGGATAACCGTCATCAGTACCGAGGATGGATAAGCCGCCGTTCCCCCGGGAATATAGGCGCCCACCCTTTGCAGGGGAACCACTCTCTGCCCGGCCAGCCAGCCCGGCCCGTTCTCCCACCAGCCTGTTTCAAGCTGCCGGAGATGAAAGCGTTCAATGTTCTCTTTTGCCTCCCTGATCGCATCCAGCAGGTCCGGCTCCACAAGTCCGGCAGCTTCGGAGATTTCATCGGCACCGGCCTGCAGCTGATCCAGCCTGGCCTGATCAAATTTACGGGTATACCTGTAAAGGGCTTCATCTCCGTCCCGGCGAACCGCTTCTATAATGTCAAGAACCTGCTGTTTCTCATGAGGATAGTCACTCAGGGTTGTTGCAGGGTGGCTTCTTTTATACTGATCGAAGGAGTAAACAGGCAAGGGCATTGGTTATCTCCTAATCTGCCGCATGAAAATTTGCCGGCGCGGATAAGCGGAAAGAACAACCATATATTAGCATAGCCGGCCACAGGCGTCAATTAAAGGGTTTTTTCACGATCAGGGAGCGCATTGAGGGCATAAACTTCGGAAAAGATATGTTGATTACCTCTGCTCCGTGCACCGCTGTTTCCCCTTCCGCCACCAGCCCGGCAACGGCCAGGGCCATGGCGATGCGGTGATCGCCGCAGCTTTCGACTTCCGCGCCTTTCAGCTGCTTTCCGCCATCAATAATCATCCCGTCTTCAGTTTCTGTAATTTGCACGCCCAGCTTTTGCAGCTGTGCGCAAAGTTCGGAAATCCGGTCTGATTCTTTAACCCTCAGCTCCGATGCATCGCTGATCACGGTCTTTCCTTCAGCTAGCGCCGCCGCAACCGCTATGACGGGAATTTCATCAATCAGGCGGGGAATAATTTCCCCCTGCAGGGTTATACCTTCCAGCCGCTTCCCGCCCCGGACCAGGATATCGGCAACCGGCTCTTCACCCCAGCTGCGTTTGTTTTGCAGTTCCAGGGACGCTCCCATTTCTTGCAGCGCTTCGATGATACCGCTGCGGGTAGGGTTAATTCCCACATCCTTCAGGAGTACTTCGGCATCGGGAATAACGGCGGCAGCTACCATCATAAATGCGGCAGCAGATATATCCCCCGGAACGCGGACCTGGCTGCCTCTCAAAACAGGGCGGCCCTCCAGGGCTACTTTTAAGCCTTCGCTCCTGATAGGAACGCCGAATTTTTTCATCATCAGCTCGGTATGATCACGGCTGCGGTGCGGTTCTTCCACTGTGGTTTCCCCTTCGGCATACAGCCCTGCCAGTAAAACCGCCGTTTTTACCTGGGCGCTGGCCCGGGGAGATTTGTAATTGATGGCCCGGAGATCGCCACCGCTCACGGCCAGGGGCAGGTTGCCGGTGCCTCCTTCGCCTTCGATTGCAGCGCCCATCAGGCCCAGGGGTTCTGTTACCCTTTTCATCGGCCGGCTCCGTAAAGATTTATCGCCGGTAAGCATTGTTTTAAAGGGTTGTCCGGCAAGGATACCGAGCAGAAGGCGGGCGGTTGTTCCTGAATTGCCGGCATCCAGAATATCTGCAGGCTGCTTCAAAACCATATTTCTTCCCTCTATGATGAGGTTATTGCCCTGCGGCGTTATTTTAACTCCCAACTGCTGCAGGCACCTGATCGTGGAAAGACAATCCCGGGCATCAAGATAACCTTTAACTTCAGTTACGCCTCGGGCCAGGGCGCCCAGCATGAGGGCACGGTGTGTAATTGATTTGTCGCCCGGAACTGCTATTTCCCCGCAAAATCTCTCGGGCGGGTTTGTAATTATGATCACCTTTAGCGGGCCCCCTGTCTCTTAACCTGTTTAATTCCGGCCTGCATAATCCTGCTGAATGATACAGGCATCTATGCTATAATAATAAACAGTTTATCCGGCAGACGCAAGTAACCAATAAATCTGCAGCATTGGAAGTGATTGAGTGGAAATATACGCGTTAATCGGCCACAGCGGAACCGGTAAAAGCCACCATGCGCCAATAACGGCCAGGCAGCACAACATCGACTATATCATCGATGACGGTCTTCTAATAAAAGAAAACAGGAATTTAGCGGGCCGTTCGGCCAAGCGGGAGAGTACCCGCTACGGCGCGATTAAAAGAGCCCTGTTTACAGATCCCGAACATGCCGATCAATTAAAAACCAAAATTGATGAGATAAAGCCTGAACGGATCATGATTATCGGCACGTCCAGGCGGATGACTGAAGTAATAGCTGAAAACCTCGGCCTGCCGGCCCCGACGCGTTACTTCGCCATTGAGGAAGTCTCAACCCCCGAATCGATCCAGACTGCCCTGTCAATCAGGGCATCTGAAAACCGGCATGCCATACCGCTGCCCACTTTTGAGATCAAGAAAGAATTCCCCGGCTACATAATCGATCCGCTGCGTTCATTTTTCAGCTTTCCGCCTACCCGGCCCGTAGCGCTGCCCCCGATTGAGCGATCGGTTGTCCGGCCCGTTTTCAGCACACTGGGCAGTTTCTTTATTGCCGAACATGTAATTACCGATCTGGTAGAGTATGTCATTTCGCATATTCCCGGCGTTCACAGGGTGCTTAATGTAGAGTTGAAAAACGGCAAGATAAAGGTGGTATTAAATATTGACCTCTCCATCGACCTGGTTTCAGTTCCGGGAATGAGGATCGATTCCCTGCTGCAGGAAGTACAGCAGGCAGCCAAGGAGGAAATAGAATATCAGACCGGTTTTTACCTTGACCGGGTAAACGTCAATGCCAGAAAACTGCATTTGCAGAGAGATATTAAGAAGGACCGGGATGCGCTCCGCCGGACTAAGAGCAAGTAGCCGGGCAGTAAAAAAACATCTTTAACACCGCTCCCCGGCTTACCGGTATCAGCATTCTTCAACCCGCCACGGATGACTGTATACATTCATTCTACGGCCCCTGGCAAACCCGACCAGGGTAATATTTAAAGTTTCGGCCAGTTCTATGCTTAATGAAGTGGGAGCCGACCTGGAAACAAGCAGCTGAATTTTTAACTTGGCCGCCTTGAGCAGGATTTCCGAACTGAGGCGCCCGCTGGTTACTATCACCTTATCGTCAGTGGCAACTCCATTAATCAGGCATTCACCGATTATTTTATCAACAGCATTATGCCGGCCTATGTCTTCGTAAAAGTAGAGCAGCTGCTCGCGGTCGGCCAGGGCGGCGCTGTGTACGCCGCCGGTCTGTTTAAAAACAAGAGCCCGCTCCTGCAGGGAATTCACCAGGTCAAGGATCCGGTCGGCTTTAACTGTCATTCTTCCTTCCAGGGGCCTGCTGCGCAGTGAATCGAGAACATTAAAAAAAACGGTGCCTTTTCCGCAGCCCGAAGTAACTGTCCTTTTTCCGTACAGTTTCCCGGCCAGATCAGCCCTGTTTTTCAGTTCAATTTCAACCAGGCCCTCTTTTTCCAGGACCCGGATCGATTCCAATTCTTCAATGGTGGAAATGAGCCCTTCGGATTGCAGAAAGCCCAGGGCCAGCCGGTCAATTTTCTCAGGTGTGCAAAGCAGGGTGACAAGTTCGCTGCCATTTAAAAATATAGTTACCGGAGCCTCGGCGGTTACCAGGTCTTCCAGCTGCTCCAGGCAACCATTTTCACCCCGGCGGATTCTCGTTATTTTAGCCCGGATCAGCTTATCCTGTTCCATATTAAACCTCCAGGCCGTTACGGCCGATCACATCTCTGTACCAGCAGGCGCTGTTTTTCAGGTAACGCTCCTGGGTCTGGTAATCTATGTAAATCAGGCCGAAACGTTTGCTGTAGCCAAAGCTCCACTCAAAATTGTCCATCAATGACCACACAAAATAACCCTGCAGGGGAATACCTTCCTGCATGGCATTCCATGCTTCGGCCAGGTAACCTTCCAGGTAGGCGATCCGGCGGGAATCATCAATTGTTCCGTCTTTCTTTAGCCGGTCAGGAAAGGCAGCTCCGTTTTCTGTAATGTAGAGCGGAAGGGCGCCGTAATCATGATGCACACGGGTTAGCAATTCGTAGATGCCTCGCGGGTATACTTCCCAGCCCATTTCGGTATATTCTTTTTCCGGAGGGTTAACCGGGCTGCCCATAAAGTCTTCCCCGGAGCTGCCGGCCCGGACAACTATCCTGGTATAGTTATTGATACCCAGAAAATCGATCGGCTCGGCAATTACGGCAGCGTCATCTTCACTGTGAGGCACCTGGAAAGAACGGGAGAACAGCTCAATCATATCCCGAGGGTAGCTGCTCCTGAATATGGGATCCAGGAACCAGCGGTTCATAAAGCCGTCTGTCCGGACGGCCTGGGCCAGGTCGGCGCTGCTGTCAGAGGCAGGTTCAACGGGAGTGAGGTTCAAAGCTATGCCGATCGGCTCGGATTTACGGCCGCTTTCCCGGTAAGTTTTTACAGCCAGGCCGTGTCCCAAAAGCAGGTTATGGGCCGCCTGCAGCGCCGTGTTAAAATCATTCAGGCCCGGGGCATGCACGCCAAGGGCATGACCGAGAAATGCCGAAACCCAGGGCTCGTTCAAGGTTATCCAGAGGTGCACGGGCAGGTCAAGGTTTTCAAAAACAAAGGCGGCGTACTGGTTAAAGTATTCGGCCGTATCACGGTTGGCCCATCCCCCGCGATCCTGAAGAGCCTGGGGCAAATCCCAGTGGTAGAGCGTTGCCACGGGCCGGATCCTGTGCCTGTGAAGTTCTTCAACCAGGTTGCGGTAAAAATCAAGCCCTTTCCGGTTGGCCTTGCCGCCGCCGGCCGGAAATATACGGGGCCAGGAAACAGAAAACCGGTAACTGTTTAAACCGAGGTCAGCCATCCGGCCGACATCTTCCCGGTAGAGGCGGTAGTGCTCGCAGGCGGTATCGCCATTTTCACCATTCCAGGTATTGCCCGGAGTGTGCGCAAACCGGTCCCATATGGATTCTCCCTTTCCGTCAGCGGAAGGAGAACCTTCTACCTGGTAGGCGGAAGTTGCCGCGCCCCATAAAAAACCTTCCGGAAAGAGCAGTTTAGACAATACCGGTTACCTCCCGACAGTCCTGTAAAAATTTCTGACCACCGAGCGCTTATTCATGCTGTCGCTCTGGCACTGGCAGGCATGATGAACCAGGGCGTCTTTCTTCGTCCCGGCAGCTTCTGAAACTTTCAGTTTTTCCTGCTCAACCACCGAAAACAGGCCCAGGCCGCGGCTGAAGCGCCCTTCGTAAAGATATGCCGTTCCGGGGTGTTCCCCTGTCGGACACGGCCACTGGAGGCTTCCTTGCGCCAGCCTCTCGTATGACATACCGGCATACTGGGGCGTGAGGGAGGCCATTTCGTCAAAAACGTCGCCAGCGCCGTCGTAAGCCCAGTCAAATCCCAGCCATCCGGCCAGTTCAGCAATGATCGCCCAGCCCGGGAAAGCATCCCCCGGCGGTTTTACCGCCGGCCGGGTAAGCTGCACCCGCCGTTCTGTATTGGTATAGGTGCCCTGTTGCTCGGCAAAAGCGGCAGCAGGCAGGACCACATCGGCCAGGGCGGCAGTTTCGGTCATAAAGATATCCTGGACGACCAGGAAGTCCAGGCCGGCCAGGTAGCAGGCGGTTTCCTCATCTTCTCCTCCGACACAGGTGACCGGGTTTTCATCCAGAATCAACATCGCTTTAATTTTATCCCCGGCGCCGCCCTCAAAAACATCGGCCGCGGAAAGTCCCTCCTGGTCACTGATATCGGTACCCCAGGCCCGGGCAAACTTAACACGGACTGATTTTTCCTTAACAGGCTGGTAGCCCGTTAAAACAGCAGGCAGGGCGCCCATGTCGGAAGCCCCCTGCAGGTTGTTTTCACCGTAGGGCAGGTACAGGCCGGCTGATTCTTTCCCCAGGTTGCCCGTGAGCAGGGCCAGGTTGGCCAGGGCCAGGACCAGCCCGCCGTTTCCGGCAGAGTAATCCATGCCGACCGTGGAAATAATAGCAGCGCTCCCGGCGCCGGCGTAAGCGCGTGCAGCGCTGCGCAAATCTTCTTCGCTGATGCCGGTGACTTCGGCAGTGTAGCGGGGAGTGTATTCGGCAACAGCAGCCCTGAAAGCATCGTAACCCTCGGTGCGCCGGTCAATAAAAAGCTGATCCTGAAGACCCTCTTCAATAATCGCGTTGGCAATTCCGTTAACGAGGGCAACCGCGCTTCCATCCCTGAGGGTGAGGTGATGATGGGCAATATCGGTCAGGCCGATCGGATCGGGATCGGCAACAATCAGTTTTGCCCCTTTCCGGACCGCTTCGCGCACCCTGTAGCTGATTATCGGGTGGCTCACGTAAGGATCGGCGGCAATTACGAATACCGCCCCGGTTGAGGCCAGCTCTTCAATGCTGTTGGTCATGGCAGCGCTGCCGAACGCCTTCATCATACCGTCCACCGCCGGTGCATGGCAGTGCCTGGTATAACTGTCGACATTGTTAGTTCCCAGGAAGCGGATCAGTTTTTGAAAAAGGTAGCTTTCCTCGTTGGTTGTTTTGGGCGAGCAAAGGCCCATGATCGCGTCGCTGCCATAGCGTTCCATTATCTCTTCAATACTGTCAGCAATGAACCCAAGCGCTTCTTCCCAGCTCACTTCTATAAAAACGCCGTTCGACTTGACCAGGGGGCTGGTAAGCCGGTCACCGCTTTGCAGGTAATCCCAGCCGAACTTGCCCCTGGCGCAGAGATGGCCCCGGTTAACGGGGTTTTCCTCCACCGGGGTAACCCCGATCACTTCGTTGTCCTTAACATGCAAATATATGTTGCAGCCCACGCTGCAGTAGGGGCAAACGGACCTGGTCTTTTCAACCTGCCAGGGGCGTCCCTTGCTGAAACTGTACTTCGGTATCAATGCCCCGACCGGACAGCTGTCCATGCAAAGGCCGCAAAATATACAGGTGGAGTCTTCAATCGGATCTTCAAAAGGGGGAGCGACATTGGATGTAAATCCGCGCCTGGCAAAATCGATCGCGCCGGCCCCGATCACATCCTGGCACTTGCCAACACAGATCCCGCAAAGAATGCATTTATTCATGTCCCGTAAAAAGAAAGCGTTCGTATCATCGTAATCAAGCTTCTTTACTTCACCGCCGTAGTTGCTGTCGGCTACGCCGTAACGGTAACAGTAGTCCTGGAGCTTGCATTCCCCCGTCTTTTCGCAGGTTATGCAGTCCAGGGGGTGGTTGGCAACCAGCAGGGTCAGAACTTCCCTGCGGGCGCGGATTACCCTTTCGGATTCGGTATGGATCACCATACCGCTGCCGGCGGGGGCAACGCATGAAGCCACCAGGGTTCGCGCATTCTCAACCTCGACCAGGCAGATCCTGCAGGCCCCGTTTGGCGGCAGTTCCGAATCGTAGCAAAAAGTGGGGATGTCCCTGCCCAGCCGGCGGGCGGCTTCCAGGATAGTTGTACCCGGAGCTACTTCAACCTCTGTTCCGTCGATAGTCAGTTTAATTGCTGACATCGGCTTCCCTCCTTACAGGCGCGACCACGATACAGTCCTGGCGGCATTTTTCCACGCAGCTGCCGCATCTGGTGCACAATTCCCGGATAATTTCGTGAGGTTCTTTTTTCTCGCCTTTTATTGCATCAACGGGGCAGACCCGGACACAGGCCCGGCAACCGGTGCATTTTTCTTCATCAATTTTGTAATAGAAAAGTTCCTTGCAAACCCCGGCCCGGCAAAATTTATCGGTAATGTGCTCTTCATATTCAGGCCTGAAGTAGCGGATCGTACTCAGGACAGGGTTGGGACAGGTCTGCCCCAGTCCGCAGAGGGAGCTGTCTTTTATGCTTACGGCAAGGTTGTCCAGGATCTCCAGATCGGCCGGCTCGCCAAGGCCTTCGGAAATCCGGTCCAGGATCTCGAGCATGCGTTTTGTTCCTTCCCGGCAGGGCGTACACTTGCCGCATGATTCTTTCTGGGTAAAGCTGAGGAAATACCGGGCCAGGTCAACCATACAGGTCCGTTCATCCATAACCACCAGCCCGCCAGAGCCCATGATCGCACCGGCCTGGTTTAGGGAATCGTAGTCAATGGGCAGATCAATCAGATCAACGGGGATACAGCCGCCGGAGGGACCGCCGGCCTGGACGGCTTTAAATTCCCGGCCGCCTTTTATCCCGCCCCCGACATCGTATATAATTTCCCTGATCGTAATTCCCATCGGTACTTCACAAAGGCCGGTATTGCGAATTTTACCGGCCAGGGCAAAAACCTTTGTTCCCTTGCTACCTTCCGTCCCAACCTTCCTGAATTCAGCAGCGCCGCCTTCCCTGACGATGAGCGGAATATTGGCCAGGGTTTCTACATTATTTATAGTAGTCGGCGTGCCGAAAAGGCCGGACTGGGCCGGAAACGGAGGGCGGGGACGCGGCATGCCCCGTTTGCCTTCTATCGAAGCAAGAAGGGCTGTTTCTTCACCGCAAACAAATGCTCCCGCCCCTTCCTTGATATGCAGCCTGAAGTTAAAACCGTAGCCGAGAATGTTTTCACCGAGCAGCCCGTATTCTTCAGCTTTCTCAATGGCAATTCTTAATCGTTTGATGGCCAGGGGGTATTCAGCCCGGCAGTAGATATAGCCTTCGTCTGCGCCGATAGCCCGGCCGCAGATCAGCATACCCTCCAGGATGGCATGGGGATCACCTTCCAAAATACTGCGATCCATAAAAGCGCCGGGGTCGCCTTCATCGGCATTGCAAACCACGTATTTTTTTGAACCGGGGGCTTTATTGGTAAATTCCCACTTCAGACCGGTAGAAAAACCTGCCCCGCCGCGCCCCCGCAGCCCGGAGTGCTTGACTTCTTCGCAAATTGCAGAAGGTTCCATCTCCAGGGAGCGAGTGAAGGCGCGGTAACCGCCGCGCATGATATATTCATCAATACTCTCGGGATCGATTATTCCGCTGTTTCTTAATACATTAAATTTTTGCTTGGCGTAAAAGGGTATCGTATCATAAAAGCGGGAGGGAACATCGACATCGGGGCCCCTGTATAGTAATCTCTCGACTATTTCCCCCCCGACCAGGTGTTTTTCAACAAGCTCGGCCATATCTTTCGGCTTCAGGCGGCAGTAAAATACCTCGTCAGGGTAAACAACGATAATCGGCCCGACCTCGCAGAATCCCGGGCAGCCCCCCATTACCAGGCGGAATTTATCTTTAATCCCCTTCTTTTCAAGCTCTTCAACCAGGGCCTGCTCCACAAGGTGCGAACCTGAGGAAAGGCAGCCTGTTGCGCCGCAAATCATGAGGTGTTTATCATACAATATATCCTTACCTCCCTTTTCAGCAGCATATCCTCTTTGCTAGCAGATAATAAATTTTTCGTTTAAAGCCACTTTCTCCATAATAATTTTTCTTTTTTGGGCACAGGTTTCATTTTCATGACATACAGGCCCTTCCAGGCAGCACCTGACAAAATCCCTGCAGGGGCTTTCCTTTGTATGGGTGCACTCATCACAGCAGTGATCGATAAATTTTTCCACAGGAACTCCCTCCAGCTTTTTATTGATAGTTATCCAGAATATCTTTTACTTTATCGGGGCTGAGCCGGCCGTGCGGATCATCGTTGATCATAATTACCGGAGCCAGGGCACAGGCGCCGATACAGGCCACCTCTTCCAGGGTAAAGCGCAGATCATCGGTGGTTTCTCCGCTTTCAATGCCTAAAGTCTCTTCGATGCGTTCGGCAATCTTCGGGCTGCCCTGGATATGGCAGGCCGTTCCCTTGCACACCCTGATAATGTAGCGCCCGCGCGGCTTCATTTTAAACTGGGCATAAAATGTGGCCACGCCGTACAGCCTGCTCAGGGGCACGCGCATCCGCTTTGAAACCTGCTCCATCGCGGGGCGCGGCAGGTAGCCGAAATGGTTTTGCACTTTCTGCAGGGCGGGAATCATCATTTCTTTCCTGCCGAGATACGGCTCTATCAAAGAATCAACCCGCTCGAGATCAATTCCTTCAGTAACTGTTTCTTCAGCCTCTATTTCCCTGTTCAAAGCGCCGACCTCCCGATCAAAGAGTTGAAGTCAGTAAGCAGGGCCGGACGAACCCCCGGGCCCGGGCTGCGCGGAGACATAAAAAGCTTCTCCTTATCCCGGCCCAAAAAACAGTCCGCTGCCTCTTCTTACGACCGTCATGTTTTTTGCCGTATGCACACTTTTACTATAATTACACTAAACGGCTTCTCAATCCTGCCGGTTATATAAAAATTTCAGATCAGCCGGAGGGGGGTAAAGTTGATGCCGTCAGCAGCTACAAAACGGTATTCGGTCCCCCTCATTTTACCCTGAAAAATAAAGTCCCGCCCGCTGTCATGGATGTGGCCGAATACACAGAGCTTAACAGAAAAATACTCCAGTAAATCTGTAAACTCACTGGGGCGGTTTCTCCTGTTGTACGGCGGGAAGTGCAGGGCGGCAATTATTTCCGCCGGGGATTGACGGGCAGCGCTTTCCAGGGACAGGCGCAGGCGTCCGGCTTCTCTCCGGTAAAGTTTTTGGTCGTGTTCGCTCTCATAACCTTCCTCGCCGGGGCAGATCCAGCCCCTGGTCCCGCATACGGCCCGGCCATCCCATGTAAAATGATCGTTCTGCAGGGCGTGCACCGTCGGAGGCAAAACGGCACGGACTTTCGAAACCGAGCTCCACCAGTAGTCGTGATTGCCCCTGATCAGTAGTTTAGTGCCTTTCAGGGCGCCCAGCCATTGCAGATCGGGCACAGCTTCAGGCAGACGCATCGCCCAGGAAATATCGCCGGCAACAATAACAAGGTCATCACTGCCGACAACCCTGTTCCAGTTGCTTTGCAGTTTTTCGGCATGGTTTTCCCACTCAGGACCGAAAACATCCATCGGTTTTGACCGGTCCATGGAAAGATGCAAATCTCCTATAGCAAATATTCCCATATTTCACCTCTGCGGCAGGGGAAATTCAGGGTTCAGGGGGTCATAAAAACTTAACCGGGGGCCCGGTTTCCGCCCCGGAACCGACTCCTGCCCTACATATATTACTAAATCAACAACTAAAATGCAAAAGGTGGTTTTTTCTGCCCATTAACACGTTTTTCTTTTGAAATTAAGCTTTGCAAATATTTTTATAAAATGATATAATGTCGCCACAGTTTCACTAAAAACACCATAATAAAGGAGGTTATTTTCTGTGGAGCAAAAAACGCCCAGAAGACCCCGCCGATACCTGCGCAGTCGCATTACCCGTAAACTCATCCTGGATACAGCGCTTGACGTGTTCCTGAATGAAGGATATGCCAAAACCACTATTGCCAAGATCAGCCAGCAGGCTAAAGTTGGTTATGGCACAGTTTACAGCCACTTTAAGGGAAAAGATGATATTCTAAATAAGGTTGTTGATAACGTCCTTGATGAATTTTACAACCTTCTGGAAGTACCTTTCGCGCCTGAAACCCAGGAGGAAGCACGAAGCGCTTATTATGAACTGGTGCTTACTTCTTTCCGCCTGGCCGAACAGCACCGCCCGATTATGAAAGTTTACCAGGAAGCCCTCGGCCAATCAGACTCAATCGCCGAACACT
The DNA here is from genome assembly GCA_007130585.1 of Syntrophomonadaceae bacterium. Taxonomy (GTDB): domain Bacteria; phylum Bacillota; class Dethiobacteria; order DTU022; family DTU022; genus T3SED10-7. Next base: position 40,536 of record SLSE01000030.1, read on the forward strand.
GGGAAGACATCATCAGCCAGTTTATTAAAAGCTCTTCCCGCTCTTTCGTTTATTCGCAGGAAAAAGGCCTGGCCAAAGATTTTGATATCCACCTGGGAGCCAAGGCTTACATATTACTGGTAGATCGCTTTATATGGGAAGTAGTAAATGAAAAGGAAGACAATCTCGAGCATATTGCCAGCACAATTATGGATATGTTGTTCCATGGTTTTTTGAAACCTGAATAATGTTTGTTTTGAACCTTAATACTTTAATGCCCGGGCAAACCACGGCCCGGGCTTTAATTTTATTGCCGGTTCCGGCATTCAATGATCCGCGTTTCGGTAATGATTATATCCACGCGGCGGTCCCATTCATCGACGGGGACTTCATCAACGACCTGCAGTTCAAAAGTTGGAGCAACCAGCGGAACCCGCGGCCTGAGAAGTGGAAAAAAGCGGTCGTAATAGCCGCCCCCGTAACCGAGGCGGTTTCCCTTTTCATCAAATGCCACCCCGGGGACAATTAGCAGGTCGATTGTTTCAACCCCGCAGGGCCGCAGGGCATGGTCGCCGGGTTCGGGTATGTTGTAGGCTCCCGGAACCAGGTCTCGTTCCCAGTCAATGATCTGCGAGGGGATCATCTCCCGCTTTTCCGGTACAGGCCTGGGAGCAAGCGCTACTTTACCGCTGCTTATTGTTTCTTCGACCATGGCCCTGGTGTCAATTTCTGTGCCGAAGGTAATAAAAAACATTATTTTACCGGCTTCACGGTACTCCGGCAGGCTGAACAGTTTTTCTTTAATCAGGCGGCTTTTTTCTTTAATCTCTTCCCCGGTCAGCTGATCGCGCCTCTTAATTATTTTTTTACGTAATTCCTTTTTATTCATCCGGCTACTCCTAGTAAGCCCGGGCAAAGTAGGCGGCTTCTACGGCTTTTCCTCCACAGGCAAAGCATTTATCGCCTTCCGGTTCCCTGTCGAACGGCAGGCAGCGAATTGTAGCCCTGGTTTCGTTTTTCACTTTTTCTTCACAGGAGTCATCACCGCACCAGGGAGCAAGGAACAGCCCGCGTTCAGTTTCCATAATCTTTTTGAATTCCTCGTAATCAGAACCGCTGCGGGTATTTGCTTCCCGGAATTCCAGGGCTTTCTGGAGCATGTCGTCCTGGATCCGGTCCAGAAGCCCGGGCAGTAAGGCAGGCAGTTCTTCGCGGGCTATAAACTCTTTATCGCCTGTATCCCTCCGCACTATAACAACATGGCCTTTGTCCAGGTCCCGGGGACCGATTTCGATACGGATCGGGACTCCCCGCATCTCCCACTCGTTGTACTTCCAGCCCGGCGAGTATTCCTCGCGATCGTCCAGCTTAATGCGGACCTGTCCCTTCAGTTGCTCTTCCAGTTCGCGGGCCGAATTAAGGACCCGTTCCCGATCTTTTTTGCTCAGGATGGGCACAATTACAGCCTGAGTGGGAGCCAGGCGCGGCGGCAGGACCAGGCCGCGGTCATCGCCGTGGACCATGATCAGCGCGCCGATCAGGCGGGTGGAAACTCCCCAGCTTGTCTGCCAGACATGTTTAAGCTGATCGTCCTGATCCAGGAATGTAATATCGAAAACCCTGGCAAAATGCTGGCCAAGGTTGTGAGAGGTGCCTGCCTGCAGGGCGCGCCCGTCTGTCATCAGGGCCTCAACACTGTAGGTTCTCAGGGCCCCGGCAAACTTTTCGCGCTCCGTCTTGCGCCCGGCAATAGCCGGTATGGCCATCTCTGTTTCCAGAAACTCGCGGTAAACCTCGAGCATCTTGAGAGTTTCTTCTTCCGCCTCTTCCTCGCTGCGATGACAGGTATGCCCTTCCTGCCACAGGAATTCGGAGGTGCGCAGGAACGGGCGGGTGGATTTCTCCCAGCGGACCACGTTACACCACTGGTTGATTAAAACAGGCAAATCCCGCCAGGATTGAATCCAGCGGGAGTAGAAATCGCAAATGATGGCTTCAGAAGTGGGCCTGACTGCCAGCGGTTCATTTAATATTTCGTTTCCGCCCCTGGTTACCCAGGCAAGCTCGGGGGCAAACCCTTCCACGTGCTCGGCTTCTTTTTCCAGCAGGCTCTGGGGAATAAAGGTCGGAAAGTAAGCGTTCTCATGGCCCGTTTCTTTAAAGCGCCGGTCCATCTGCTGCTGTATTTTTTCCCAGAGGGCGTAACCTAAAGGCCTGATGGCCATAAAACCTTTCATCGGAGCATAATCCATCATCTTCGTTTTCAAAATTACATCGATGTACCACTGCGAATAGTCTACAGCTTTTGGGGTAATCTCTTTTACAAATTCTTTGTCCCGGGACGGCTTATTCTGCCCGCTTTTCTGCTCCATTAATTCCACCCTTTCCGGTTCTGCATTGCTTATTTTATCTGCTTATTCTAACACAGTTTCTAGCGAACGGCCAGTTTCCTGCGGGTTTGCAGCAATCTCTGCCAGCTTTCATCGCTCAGGGGGCGGTTAAAGCTGCGGAAATTAGCCAGCTTGAAGCCGTGCTCGTCAGCCAGGTACCTGGTGCGCAAGATCGATTCCAGGTTAACCCCGGATGAGCCTAAGCTGTAGTGCCTGTACTGCTGTTCAAGGGCCAGGAGCATGGTCTCTGCCATGCAGGCATAAGCCAGGCCTTCTTCAAATCCAAAATCCCAGCCTAATGAAGGCTGTCCGGGAATTTCAACCACTCCACCGTCAATGACCAGGACATCCGGACGGGCCCGGTCAACTTCCTCGCTGACATTGGCAGGACGGGAAATATCACAAACAATGGCTCCTTCTTTCAGGTTCCCGGCATGGATCACTTTTTCAGTGGCGCTCGTCGCGCTGATAACAATGTCGGCCCTGGCCAGCACCGCGTCGATATCGGTTGAGAACTCGATCAGTCCCCTGCTTTTACCTTCTCCTTCTGCAAAAGCTTCAAAAGCTTCCATGGGGGCATCGGGCATTGGAAGTTCCGGGCACCCGGCCAGCATAAAGCCCATGCTGCCCGGTTTAAGAGTCCGGCCCTGCTGTAGAAGAGCCGCCTGGTAGCGGTAAATCTCGGCAGCCACCTGGTGCAGCCTTTCACTGGCCGATCTATTGTTCGGGTTGCCGATCAGGATCAGGCGGGGCACTGTTTCCGACAGGAGAAGGGAAATCCCCCGCCCGATCGAACCCGCCGCACCGACAATGGCCGCTGTTGTGCGGGACCGATCAATCTGTAATTTTTCGGTAGCGGTAGTAATCGCATCAACCGCCGATACAACCGTATAGCTGTTGCCGGTAGTTATCGGCACTCCTTCATTTTTCAGGTAAAGGCCGCCCATGGAGGCAACGGCGGTAAAAGCGCCGAGACCGACAATTTTTGCCCCCCGTTCGCGGGCCAGGGCCACTGCAGCCTTAAGCTCGCTTAAAACCTGTTTTCGGGGCATCTGCACAAACTCGTCGGTTGTCCGCGGCAGGCCGATAAATTCACCGTAAGCTTTTTTCCCGGCGGCAGAGGTAATTTTTGTTTTACCGGCGATAAAAGGCTCGATCATACCGCCGAAGCGGCCTGTCAGTTCGGCCAGCTCTTCTTCACTGAAAGCAAGCAGGCTGCTGTCAAACTGATGATAACTTTGCAAATCAAGGGCGTGGACCAGGAAGGCGAAACGCCCTTCATCGTCTTCGCCGCCGGGGAAATAGTTTTCAGCCCGGTAGGGCTTGAATTCCGGGAAGCTGCCCGCATTGCCCGGCCTGACCAGGTACGACAGAAACTGTGCCGTGCTGCCCCTGTTCAGGACCTGCAGCATCGAGTCCAGCCCTGCGAGGGCGGTGCGGCACTGCTCTTCGCTGATCGTAAGAGGCGGTTCGATACGGATAACGGCATTTCCGTTCAGGGTAGGGGCAACCCGCACTTTTTCCACGTTTAAAAGGTATGAGGAAATTGCCGGGGTAAGCAGTTCCTGCTCGGCCATGACACCCAGCAGGCTGCCGGGAAAGTGCTCGCGATCCATGTAAAATTCCAACCCGAGCATCAAACCGCGCCCGCGAACTTCCCTGATCAGGTCAGGATACTTCTCTTTCAGTTCATGGAGGCCGTTTTTCAGGAGTTCTCCCCTGGCCCGAACATCTTTAATCAGGGCGCTGTTTTTGGCGGTCAGTTCTTCTATGACCCGCAGCCCGACCCGGCAGGCCAGGGCATTGCCGGCAAATGTCGATGAATGCTTTAATCCAAAGTCTTCAGTATAAGCCTGATCCGTGCACAGGCAGGCCCCGATCGGCATGATCCCGCCACCCAGCGCCTTGGCCAGGACCATGACATCGGGAGAAACATTTTCCTGGTCGCAGGCAAAAAGCGCACCGGTGCGCCCGAGTCCTGTCTGGACCTCATCAAAGACAAGCATAACCCCGTGTTCACGGCAGATCTCTTTTACCGCAGCCAGGTATCCTGCCGGCGGCTCCACAATACCGCCTTCGCCCTGGATCGGCTCAACCAAAAAGGCGGCATAATAGTCCGGTTTTCCGGCAAGTTCTTTTTGCAGGGCTGCGCTGTCACCGTAAGCTATGTGATTAAACCCTTCTGCGGGAGCATTGAAAGCCGACTGGTAGCCGGGGTTACCGGTAGCAGAAAGAGCGCCAAAGGTTTTTCCATGAAAGCTGTTATCTGTTGCCAGTATACCGGCCCGCCCGGTAGCAGAACGGCAGAGCTTGATTGCCGCTTCTACAGCTTCGGCACCGCTGTTGGCAAAGGTTACATATTCCAATCCTTCCGGGGCCAGGTTAATCAGGGCGCCGGCAAGTTCTCCGGCAGCATCCAGGTCCGAAGGCTGCATAAAGTTCGGTTCTGCCGAATCGCGGTAGCGCTCAACCGCCGCCCAGATCGAAGGGGGATTATGACCGAAGGGAAGGGCCCCGTAAGCGGCAATGCAGTCCAGGTAACGGTTGCCCCGGTCATCGTAAAGATAGCAGCCTTCGCCGCGCACATATTTTTGATCGAGTTTAATGCTTTCCAGCATCTCGCCCAGGTAGGGATTTACGAAGCGGGTGTAATTGTTCATTGTCAGGCCTCCTGTCAGGTTGTGCACATTTATGTGCACACCAATAGTCCCATTTTAACCCGAACCCCGGTAAAAATCAACAAGGAATAGAAACCCGGGAAATGCAGGCGGGCTGCCCGGAGGCAGCCCGCAGTAATAAAGGTTCAGAAGCATATTCGGAAAAGTACCCTACCTGGAAAATTTCTTCTCCAGTTTATCCATGATACTGACAATGCCCCCGTATTCCAGTTCGGCATAGGGAAGCATGGCCGGGCCTGAGAAACCCTGCTCCCGCATATCGTAAGATTTCCTGGCCACTTTTTCCCTGACGAAATCCCAGTAGGGGTGGTCAAAACAGTCTACCGGTTCGGTTAATTTTCCGTTGTGTACGCAAAAACCGACAGCGCTGACAATCGGGGGGCCGTCGAAGTAGGATATGGCGCCGCCCATTTTAACCGGCATCAGGGGACCGGTGTGACTGCCGCGCATGAAGCCGGCCACGTAATGCCCGATACTATAGGGGGACAGGATTTCTCCGGTGGCGGGGAAATCGCCCTGGCAGCGCACCAGGAGTACAGGATCGTCTTTGCCCGTGTATTTCCCGGCAATATTGTGCAACCGGGTAGTACTGGCTGCTGCGGCCTGGTTACCGGTTGCCCGGGAATAGATGGCCGAAACAACAAACCGTTCGTTATCCCTGAGCAGCGCCGCAATATCATATAGCTCCTCGGGCGCATCAAGTTCAATGACCCGGTCTTCTTCCGTGAAAGCTACATCGAGGATTACAAACCTGAAACCGCGGCCAATTTTAGGCGAGAGAATCAACCCGGAACAGTGCATCGGGTCGGCAAAACCGAGATAGAGCGGAAGATTGTAAGCGCCGGGGTCGGTTTTATCCGCCGTGAAAAGCAGGAAGGGTTCGGCTTCCCGCTCTTCAAATTCCATTTCGGCAACTGCCGGACCCAGGCCCCTCACGTTGCCGGAGCAGGCATCGGCCAGTAAATCCTGGCCTGCTCCGTAAAGGCCCTGCTCTTTGGCTTTTTCAGTTCCGCAGATGAAGGCATCCCAGGCCAGTTGATGAAGCTCACCGTAACCGGTTCCATGGTTATGGCAGAATAAAATAGCAACATCGTCTCCCGTGCTGCCGATATAGAAGTCGGTAATTAATTTCCCGAGCTGCCTGTCAATACATTCTTTTACTGAATCGATCAAGGCCCGGCTGGGCTTAATGTGGCCGGCAATACTTCCGATATCGGCTTTGATTACACTCAAAGTCGTTTTCATGGTATTCCCTCCCCAATCAGTTTTAACCGCCTTCCATTCGCTGAAAAATATACGCTATTCAATTATTTCGACAGATGGCCGAGGTTTCCTTCCCGGTCACACTAAATTGCCCGGTTCACAGGCAGGGCCGCATTAAATTCATCCTGCCCTGTCAGGCGACCCTGCAAAAAGATATTCTACTCTTCTTCCGGGGGCACGATCAGGGAAACCGCGTGGCGGTCCGGGTCCAGGTTTTCTTCAACCAGGGCCAGGGCTTCTTCCCGTCTTACTTCGTGGAGGATGGAGGGTAGTTGAAACAGGTCTATTCCTTTGAACCGGAAAGACAGAAAATTGTTGGCTATAAACTCAAGCGAATTAAAACGCCTGATATAACTGCCCAGTACTTTGCGGCGGTGGCGTTCGAATTGTTCTTTGCTGATTCCTTCTTTTTTTATCCCGGCAACTGCTTCCATGATCCGCCTGTAAAGCTGCTCGGGATCCCTGGTTTCTCCGCCGATCATGGTATAGCCGTACGTGTTTTCCGCGGTGTATTCGGAGTCAAAGTTTTCATCAATTAAATCTTCGCGGTAAAGGTCGTTGTAGAGGGCTTCGCTTGAACCGAACATGACATCGAGGAGCAGCTCCATCAATATTTCCCTGCGCATCAGTTCTCGTCCCTGCAGTTCCCCGGCAACCATATCTTTGAAGCCAAGCAGGAAAATCGGCTCTGATACAACCAGTTCCTGGACTGTCCGCTGCCTGGCAATCTCAGCCGGTTCCCCGGGGTAGCTGCGCACGATTGCCCCCATCGGCCGGTAATTGTGCGCGGCGAGATTTTCCTCCACCAGGGCGCCTATCCGGCCGGGATCGAGATCGCCGACCACAAACAGGGCCATATTGCTGGGGTGATAAAAAGTCCTGTACGTGCGGTAGAGCAGGTCGGGCGTAATGCGGGAAATGCTCTCCAGCGTGCCGGCGATGTCATTGCGGACGGGATGCTCAACGTAAAGGCCTTCCAGCAGGTTAAAGAATACCCTCCAGTGAGGATGATCTTCGTACATTTTTATTTCCTGCCCGATAATGCCCTGCTCTTTTTGTACGGTCTGCTCGGTAAAGTAAGGTTCCTGTACGAATTCCAACAACTGTTCCAGGCTCTGTTCAAAGTTTTCGGTGCAGGAAAAGAGGTAAGAAGTCTGGGTAAAAGAGGTAAAAGCGTTCGCCGAGGCGCCAAGAGCGGCAAAACGGTCAAAAACATTGCCCCTTTCGTCTTCAAAAAGTTTATGCTCCAGGAAGTGGGCTACCCCGTCGGGAAGGACGGTTAATTCCTGGTCCGGCTCAACCCGGAAACGGTTGTCGATCGATCCGAAGCGGGTCGAGAAAATAGCATACTTTTTCCTGTAGCCGGGACGGGGCAAAACATAGAGATCCATCCCGGGATGAACGCGGTAGTGATAGAGGGTTTCCTGCAATTCCCTGTTTTCTATAAGCCGGTAGTGCTCGGTCATTTTAACTGGCGCCTCCTTCACGCGGCCGCAGGAGATAAACTGTATCAAGTTTTATCCGTTCAGCCACAGCTTTTATTTCTTCCCTGCCTACAGCATTAATTGCGGTTTCCAGCTCTCCTATGCTGTATGTTTTGCCGCCGACAGAGCCATCGAGATGAAAAGAAATCAGCTGGCCCGGGCTGTCCTGTTTTGAGCGGAGCTGGTTGCACAAACCCCGCCTGGTATTGTCAAGCTCTGAGTCGCTAATATTTCCGGCGGCCATGTCTGTCAGCTGGAGATCGATTATCTCGCGCGCTTTTTCCCGTTCATCGTAGTTTATGCCGGCCGCTATAACCATCAGGCCCTTGTGTTTTTCCAGACGGGAATGGATATAGTAAGCCAGTCCGGCTTCTTCGCGAACGTTCATGAACAGCTTGGAGTGAGGGAAACCTCCGAGGATCCCGCTGTAGACCAGCAGGGCGCTGTATAACTCATCCCGGTAGCCCGTGTAGGTGCGAAACCCCATCACCATCTTGGACTGGTTAACCGACATTTCTTCTTCTTGCTGCCGGACACCATGCACGGGATGCATTATATCGGTTTCCGCAAGAGTAAGCTGTTCCCCGTTACGGTTAAAATTAAATACCTGCCCGGCTGTACCGACAACCTCTTCTTCCTCTAAATCTCCGATCACATAAAAGTCAATCGGATTGCGGGCAAAAAGATCCCGGTAGTAACGGTAAAGGCCGGCCTGATCAACCCGATCGTAGTCTTCGATCCGGCCCAGCTTGTAAACACCATAGTTTTCATCAGCGCACATCAGGGAGATACAGCGTTCAAGGGCGTAAGATACCTTATCGTTCAGCATGGCCCTGATGTCCTTGACCAGCTGATTTTTCTCCTGCCTGACATAGTCCTCCCTGAAAGCGCCGTCAACAACCAGCGGATCCCCGACAACTGAGCCGAGAATGGACATGCCGTCAAAGAGCAGCCTGCCGTTTTCGCCCAGGAATTTATCGTGGGCCGTTTCCATGGTAAAAGCAAGGATATGCCTTTCCCCGCTTTTCATAATATCCGTGTTGATGTCGGCCCCATAAAGATTTTCCAGTTCCCGCTGCAGGGTCAGGTAATCGGGGTACAGGCGGCTGCCCTGCTCGAGAACTGACGGCAGGAGGGCATTTGAAGCCGCCAGATCGGGTTTCAATTCCTGGTGTAAAAAAAGCCCCATCGAGATGGTTTTGAATTTTTCGGTCGGCATAAAGATCAGCCTGATCCCATTAGGTAAATAGTGATATGAGTAGCCTTTTTGCAAATCCGGACCTCCTCTGTAATAAATAAACCGGTCCCGGGGGAACTTTTATTTCCCCCGCTGCCATTTACAATTCCCTGCCGGCAGGCTTATTCCTGCCGCGCTGGCAGTTCCCGGAACCCGCTGGAATGGCAGCATTTCTGCCGCTGTTCCAGCTGCAGTGACAATAACGATCTGAACCCGGGCTTTCTACTTTCTATTCTACTATTATAAGAGCAGATAACAAGGGGACGGTCTTTAGCTGCCGGAACGGTTTACGCAGATGCCGGCCGGGAGGATAGAAACCTCCGGGGTTTGACTTGTTTTGGCCTTGGTGTTATTATGAAAATGCACAAAATGCCAGGCGCCCGTGGTGAAAGGGATATCACGCAGGCCTCCGGAGCCTGAAGTCGGGGTTCGAATCCCTGCGGGCGTACCAATTATTCAAGGAGCAACCTGCTTGCAGGTTGCTTTATTATTAAAAAAGGAGTCCTGAACTGATGCCAAAAGTAAAGTTTACTCCCCAAAACAAAGAAATCCAAGTCGAAACCGGAACCAATCTTCTAAAAGCAGCCGATCAGGCCGGCCTGTATATTGAAGGCGACTGCGCCGGGCGGGGCACCTGCGGCAAGTGCCGGGTCAGGATCACCGGAGACGAAAGGGCAGAACCCACCACAGCCGAAAAAAAACATCTTTCAGAAAAAGACCTGGACAACGGATGGGTGCTGGCCTGCCAGCGAACCCTTGACCGGGATATAGTTGTAGAGGTCCCGATCCAGAAAGATGCCCACCTGCGCAAAACAACCCTGGCCGGCGGGGTCGAAGAACTGACTGCGGAACCGATGGTTGAAAAGATCGCCGTAAAACTGGACCGCCCTGCTGTTAAAGACCAGCGGGCCGACCTGGAAAGGCTGCTTGACAACCTGGAGCGCCCCGATCTCGACATAGAGCTGCGCGAACTGGCCGGCCTGCCGGCGCTGCTCAGGAAAAACTCTTTCGCCGTGACCGCGGCAATTACCGGCAGCCGGATTATTTCCGTAGAAGCCGGGGATACAACCGATCAAATTTACGGGGTTGCTTTTGATATCGGAACAACCACCATTATGGGATCGCTCCTGGATCTTAAAACCGCTTCAGTAGTCGCCGTTGCGGCTACGACCAACCCGCAGAACGCTTACGGCGCGGATGTTATCTCCAGGATTACCCATGCTTCCGAGAGCAGGGAAAATTTAAAGCAGCTCCAGGACAAGGTTATAGAAGCGGCCAATATGTTAATCAAGGATTTGCTGAAACAAACCCGTGTAGCCCGGGACCGTGTGTACGAGGTAACAGCCGTGGGCAACACAACCATGAGCCACCTTTTTATGGGAATTGACCCGACGTACCTGGCTCCCGCGCCGTTTGTGCCCGCCTACAGGCGCGCCCTGGAGGTCGAGGCAGCCCGGCTGGGGCTCCGGATCAACCCGGCGGGGCGGGTAACTTTTCTGCCCAATATTGCCGGTTACGTAGGCTCTGATACTGTCGGGGTGATCCTGGCCACCGATATGGACCGGCGCAAAGATAATTGTGCCGCCATTGATATCGGCACCAACGGCGAACTGGTCCTCGCAGCTAACGGCAGGCTGATGGCCTGTTCGACCGCTGCAGGTCCTGCTTTTGAAGGAGCTCAGATCAAGCACGGCATGAGGGCTGCCGGAGGAGCGCTTGAATCCTGCGATTATATCGATGGTGAATTTAAGATGGGCACAATTGATGATTTACCCGCCTGCGGCATCTGTGGATCAGGCCTGATTGACGCCGCCGCTGCTCTTCTCGATGCCGGCTTGATTGAGCCGAGCGGGCGTTTTGTCAACCCTGAGGAAAACCCGGAAAAAGTGCCTGAGCAGTTCAGGGAAAGGCTGCGTCCCGGCAGGAACGGTTTTGAGTTTGTGCTGGTTTCGGCCGGGGACTCCGCCAACGGTGATGATATTGTCCTGACCCAGGGCGACCTGCGGGAACTGCAGCTGGCCAAGGGAGCTATTTATGCCGGCCTGATGATATTGCTGAAGGAAGCCGAACTTAGCGAAGACCAGCTTGACTGTATATTACTGGCCGGCGCCTTCGGTAACTACGTCCGCAAGGAAAGCGCCCTTACTATAGGCCTGCTGCCCCAGCTGCCCCCGGAAAAAATTATTGCCGTTGGAAATGCCGCCGGGGACGGATCCAAGCTGGCCCTGGCTTCGAAAACTGTTCGGGAAAGAGCAATGGCCCTCCCCGACAGGGTGGAGCACCTGGAACTATCAACCCGTTCCGATTTCCAGGATATTTTTATTGACGCAATGGCTTTTCAGAAACCTAAAAGTTAAGACATTTCGCGGCAAAACAGGGCCTTGGCAGGAAAGCGGGCCCCGCTGTAGAATATTTAGACAATCAAAGGGAATTACAGGTCAGGCCCCCGCGGCTACGGCAGGAAGATTTGTCATTACTAAAGAACGGGAGGTACAATCGTGTATAAGGCTAAAGATATTATGAGCGCTCCGGCTGTCAGTGTAGATGGTGAAGAAACCCTCCGGGAAGCTATTGAAACACTGGCCGAGAAAAAGATCAGCGGGCTGCCGGTGGTGGACGACCAGAACAATGTGATCGGAATTATATCGGATACAGATATTATCCGTTATTCTCAGAAACTAAATGTTGTGCCTCATGCCACCCTATCCGGCTGGGTTTCCCCGTACACCGATATAGAAGACCTGGCCAGCATGCGCAAAGGTTATGAGCTGCTGGGCACCACCAGGATAAAAAATATTATGACTAAAAAAGTGCATACCACCCATGAAGATACTGATGCCGGCGAAGTGGCCAGGCTTATGAGCAAGCGTAATATTAACCGCGTGCCGGTGGTTGACAGCGAAGGCAAGCTGGTGGGCATCGTAACCAGGGCTGACATGGTGCAGTGCATGGCTAAATTTTAGCGTTGAAAGATGAGCGATTGGAAGTGCGCAGCGCAAAAAGGCAACATTCAAAGCAGGGCGGTATAAATAACCGCCTTTTTAAACTAAAGCTGTTGGCCGCAACCTGGACCGGGAAAATGCTCATTTCCCTTACCAGGGTTCTGGGACGGGGCGGGACCACCCTGCCCGGCAGAACGGCTCTAAAAATTGCCCCGCATCTTTCCTCTTCCCTTACCAACATGCTCCCTGAAGGAAGCCTTATAGTGAGCGGAACCAACGGCAAGACCACAACTTCCGCCCTGATAACAGGGATCTTAAAGGAAGCCGGCTTTAAATGCGTCCACAACCAATCCGGCTCCAATATGTCCTGGGGCGTAGCCTCCTCCCTGGTTGCCGCCGCTACCTGGACAGGGCGGCTGCCGGGAGACTGGGCCGTCATGGAAGTGGACGAAGGCGCTTTCCCGGGAGTAGCCCGGGATATCAGGCCGCGCGGCGTGGTAATTACAAATGTCTTCCGCGATCAACTGGACCGTTACGGCGAGGTCGACCATGTTCTGGAAGCAATCAGAAGGGGCCTGGATATTCAACCTGAAGACGGGTTTGAAGTTATTAACGCCGATGACCCGTCACTGGTCAGCATTGCAGCAAAGAGCGGGAAAAAGCGATGGTCATACGGCCTGGAAATCGACCTGCCCGAAGACACTTTTGAGAACACCGGCCGGGATATAAAAAGCTGTCCCGTCTGTAAGGAAAAACTGTCCTATGAAAAAATCTACTTCGCTCACCTGGGCCACTACCGCTGCCCTTCCTGCGGGTACAGCCGGCAGGAACCGGATGTAAAGCTGACCGGCATGGAAAAAACCTCCGACGGCAAAACACTGCTTCAAATCAGCCTGCCCGGCGAAAATATAGAAATTACATTCCCGCTGCTCGGCACTTACAATCTTTACAACCTGCTGGCTGCCGTAACCTGCGCCCGGGCGCTGAACATAGAAACGGGATCAATAGCCGGCGCCCTGGAGAAATCTGCACCCTCATTTGGCAGAATGGAGCTCTTCGAACTGGAAGGCAAAACCGTGGTCATGGCCTTAATAAAGAACCCTGTCGGGGCAAACGAAGTTTTAAGAACAATCCTGTCTCAGCCCGATCAGATCAGCCTGCTGGTAGCCATAAATGATAAAATTGCCGACGGCACTGATGTATCATGGTTATGGGATGTCGATTTCGAGCAGCTCGCTTCGATTAAAAACCGGCTTTCCGGCCTGACTGTATCAGGGTTGAGGGCTCATGATATGGCCGTGCGGTTTAAATACGCCGGGCTTGAGCCGGCACAGGTAGAAATCAGGGATAACATGGCAGAGGCAATCGGGCAAGCGGTGGAAAAAGCCGTCCCCGGGGGCAAAATCTTTATTCTGCCCACTTATACGGCCATGCTTGAAATGCGCCGCATCCTGAACCGGATGGGCCTGGGTAAACCCTACTGGGAGGAATAACGATGGCTGCAATACGAATCTATCATCTTTATCCCGCACACTTAAATCTTTACGGTGACCGGGGCAATATGCTGGCTCTTTGCCGCAGGGCCGAATGGCACGGGATCGGTGTAGAGATTATTCCTGTCGAACCGGGCGGCAGGATCGATTTTGCCCGTTGTGACCTGCTTTTTATGGGTGGCGGCCAGGACAGCGATCAAAAGCTTGTAGCCGAAGACTTAAAAAGCCGCAAGAGCGAGATGCGGCAGGCCGTTGAAGGCGGCATGACTGTATTCGCCGTCTGCGGCTCATACCAGCTGCTCGGCCAGTATTATATTACCGGCAGCGGCGAAAAAATCGAAGGCCTGGAAATTGCCGGCCTCTACACGGAAGCGGGGCCAAAAAGGCTGATCGGTAATGCGGTAATCAACTGCCCGTTGTGGAAACCGCCCCGGACCCTGGTGGGTTTTGAAAACCACGCCGGGCGGACATACCTGGAACCGGGACTGGAGCCCCTGGGCAAAGTCATAATCGGAGCCGGCAATAACGGCACTGATAAAACAGAAGGCGCCGTTTACAAAAATGTAATCGGCACCTACCTGCACGGTTCGCTGCTTCCCAAAAATCCCTGGCTGACAGACTACCTGCTGGAAAAAGCCCTCAGTTTCCGAAACCAGGAATTTAAACCCGCGGAACTCGACGATTCCATGGAGCATCAGGCTCATGATGCCGCAATCAGGCTGGCCGGTTCACGCCGCCACAGGCGGCTTTCGACCAGGGCCTGAAATCGTCCGGTCCGGTTTTTTTTATAGTTCGATCAGGTATTCAATTTCAGCTTCTTCGTAAAGATTCTGAACCAGTTCATTGATCACTACAGACATGTTGTCTTCAACCATGGCCTCTTCAACCTGATCCGCCACGTCTTCATAGGCAACATCCCCGGCCTCAACCCGGTCGAGCACCTCGATAATATGAAAGCCGAAACCGGTCTCTACGGGATCGCTGACTTGACCTACCTCAAGAGAAAAGGCCGCTTCTTCAAACTCCTCCACCATTCTGCCCCTGCCGAAAAACCCGAGGTAGCCTCCGTCATTTTTATTGGATGTGTCGGTTGAATAATCGGCAGCAAGGTCAACGAAATCTTCGCCCCCGTCAAGCAGGGCCAGGACCTCTTTTGCTTCCGTCTCGGTTTCAACCAGGATATGCCTGGCTTCCACTTCCTCTTCCTGGTCAAACATATAGCGGTGTTCTTCAAAATACTCCCGGGCCTGCTCTTCGGAAGTGTCAATCCTTGTCCTGGCCACTTTACGGACCAGCAGGTTAAGCCGGGCATCTTCCCTGAAAGCCTCAAGGGAAATCCCGTATTGCTCCAGGACCATCTCAAATTGTTCCCGGTTACCCTGGAAGTTTTCGGCAACGATCGATTCGATTTCTTCATCCAGCTCGGGTTCAGTAACAGCAATACCTTCACTGTCGGCCAGCTGAATGATCAAATGCCTGGTAATTAACTGATCCAGCGCTTCCTGTCCTCCCTGGGAATACATCTGGTCAAATAATTGATCCCGGGTGATCGGATCGCCGTTAACAGTGGCAACTAATTCTCCCCGTTCCCCCTGCGGGCCTGCCGCGGGTTGCTGCGCGAGCAATACTGCCAGGATCACTACGGCTGCCGCCAGGACGGCAACCGCTCCCAGAAGAAACTGCGGTTTCATAAAAACCTGCAGACGTTCACTAAAAGATACACTTTTATTTTCCAAAAACTTCACCCCTCTTTTTCCCTTTAACTAGGGAATTATCTTATTCATCGGAAACTCCAGGATACCTTCCGCGCCCGCTTCCTGCAATTCACAGATCAGGGTGCGGACTTTTTTCTCATCGACAACGCTTTCCACTGCCACCCACTCATCGGCGCAGAGGTTGGAAATAGTCGGTTTGCGCAGGGCCGGCAGCAGTTCAATAACTTTCTCCAGGTTGCTGCTGTGAACATTCATTTTAAGCATAACCTTTTGTTCTGCCAGCAGCGCGCCTTTCAGGAGCGTGATCATCCGTTCAACTTTCTTCCTCTTCCAGGGGTCCCCGTAACTGTCATGATTCATAATCACGCGGGGCGTGGAAACAAGAATAGTTTCTATTATCCGGAGCTGGTTTGCTTTCAGCGAACGGCCGGTTTCGGTAAGTTCGGCTATGGCATCAGCCAGCAGGGGCGGCTTGACTTCTGTTGCCCCCCATGAGAAATTAACCGTGGCATTGACTCCCTTTTCTACAAGGTAACGCCTTGTACTTTCAACCAGTTCGGTAGCAATACGCTTGCCTTCCAGGTCTTCCACTTTTTGAATCTTCGAATCCTGTGGCACTGCCAGGACCAGGCGCACGGGCCTCAGGCCTCGTTTCGAATAATGGAGATCTGTCAGCTCCATTACGTCGGCTGCAGTTTCGTTTATCCAGTCTTTTCCTGTCAACCCGACATCAAGAACCTGGTCTTCCACGTAACCGGGTATTTCCTGGGCCCGCATCAGAACGCAATCTATTTCATCATCATCAATAAACGGGTAGTAAGAGCGTTCTCCGATCTGAATATTATAGCCGGCTTTTTTAAATATTTCCAGGGTGGTGCTCTGCAGGCTGCCGGCCGGCAGGCCCAGCTTCAACTTATTCATAACACTCGCTCCTTTAAGTTGTGAGTATTCATAAGGTAGCATGTTGATTGAAGGCTGTCAATGAGCGGGCTCAGCTTTTCAGCTTTTAACAGGCGCTGGAAGGCCGCCGGGGAAAAACAGCACCCCTGCAAAAAGAAAGCGCCGGCAGTCACCATGGCGCACTATAAGTTTACACAATGGCAGGAGATAAAGCAGGTTTTAAAGAATAATGTTCAGCAGCTAATTTAAGGAGGCTGTTTAATGAGCCAGAGTGAAATGAGCCGGGCAAAACGGCACCTGGAAACTACCCGCAAAATGAAAGAAATGCTGCCCCGCTTTTTTATGCGCCAGATGGAGCGGCGTTTCAGCGGAACCGAACCGCTGGCCTGGTGCATGGTCGGGGTGCCCCCGGAACTGCTGAAAGCTTTTGACCTGCTTTTTGAGTGGCCGGAAAATTTCGGTACAATGTGCGCCAGCAGGCTGGTTGCACCGCATTTTATCGAAGTGGCCGAGGGGGACGGCTATTCACAGGAATTATGTTCCTATGTAACCAACACGATGGGTTATTGCAAACTTACCAAAGACAGCGGGGAACCTCCCCAGGAGTCGCCTTTGCCGGGCGGAATGGGAACCCCTTCAATGCTGCTCGGGTCGGGATTTATCTGCGAACCGCGCTGGAAATGGTTCCAGTCGATAGCCACCCGCTTTTTTGATGTTCCCGTTTACAGCAGCGATCCCCTGGCGCCGCCCTGGGATATTGACCCGCATGATCCGCGCATTGAAAACCACTACCTGACTTTACTGAGGGAAGACCTGGCCGGACAGATAGAGTTCCTGGAAAAACACACCGGCAAAAAACTTGATACCGACCTGCTGCGGGAAACCCTGGCCCTGTCACACGAAGCCCTCGGATACTGGCGCGATACCCTCGCCCTGCGAAAAGCCGTGCCCTGCCCGATGGGGTCTACCGATTATTTTCACTCGATTATACCCCAGATGTACCTGGTCGGCGACCGGGAGGCCGTCGATTTTTACAAAGAGATGTATGATGAGGTAAAAGACCGGGTTGATCGCGGTATAGGTATTGCCGAAGAGGAAAAGTACCGCCTGATCTGGTTCGGACTGCCGCCCTGGTTCAACATGGGCATATTTAATTACCTGGAATCGCTGGGCGCTGTAGTTGCGTACGAGTCAACTTACAATGTGGGCGATTATTTTGAAGTTGACTTAAGCGATCCCCTGGAAGCGCTGGTCAGGCGGACCTGGCAGCGGGCCGTAAAAATGCACGACTACGGTGCGGAAACAATGCCCGAACTCTGCAACCCTGCGGTATTCGGCGGCTTTTCGGGAAGCAGCGTACTAGAAGAGCTGGTTGAAGACTACAGTTTAAGTGGCGCCCTGATGCACCTGACCCGTTCCTGCCGGGCCGTATCATTCGGTGAAGTACATACCAAAAACAGGCTGGCCGGGCTGGGCGTTCCTTCCCTGATCTTCGAAAGCGATATGGCCGATCCCCGCCTCTGGTCGGATGCCCAGATTAAAACCAGGCTGCACGCCTTCCTGGAAACAATGGACAAAGCGGCAAAGGGAGGAAATAATAATGACTGATCGTTTAAATGCTGCCAACCGGTCCACGAAACAGGCGGAAGAGAGCGAAAACAGGATCCGGCGCATTAAGGCGGAAAGCGGCAAACCCGTAATCGGCTACCTCTGCTGCTTCGCTCCCCCGGAAATTATCAGCGCTTCCGGAGCGCTTCCCTTCCGTATCACGGGGCGCCCCGGGGAAGACAATTCGGCGGCGGACGCTTATGTTGAACCCTATGGCTGCACCTATGTGCGCAATATCCTGGCCCGGGCAGTAAAAGGCGAGCTTGACTTCCTGGACGGCCTGGTCATATCACACAGCTGTGACATGGTTCAGCGGCTTTATGGAATCTGGACTTATTATCACCCCCTGCCCTATTCGTACATGTTCAATGTCCCGCACCAGGTCAGCCCCTGGGGACAGGACTTTTTTAAACGGGAACTCGCTTTTTTCTGGGAAAGCCTGGAAAAATTCACCGGGGGAAAAATCACTGCTGAATCCCTAAAAGAAACCACCGCTGTCTTTAATCGCAACCGCTCGCTGGTGCGGGAGCTGTACGATATTCGAAAAGAAGCAATCCCCCCGGTCGAAGGCAGCGAAATACTTGATCTGCTGATCGAAGGAGGTTCTCTCCCCCCGGAATATTTCACAACCCTGCTCGAGGAAAAACTTGCCGTGATAAAAAAACGCCCTCGCGGTACGGTAAGAGCGCCCAGGCTTATGGTATGGGGCAGCATCATGGACGACCCCTCCCTGCTGCGGATGATCGAAGAAGCCGGGGGCAGGGTAGTTGCCGACGATACCTGTATCGGCTTCCGGGTCTGGGAAAAAGATGTTCCTGTTACGGAAGATCCCTTAGACGGTTTCACAGAACATTACTTTGTAAACTTTCAGTGCCCCAGAACGGATCGCGGACCCGGCACGGGACGCTTTGACTACCTGCTGCAAAGGGCAAGGGAATACAATGCAGACGGAATAATCGGCTACTGCATATCTTTCTGCGATCCTCACAAATTTGATTACCCCGACCTGCGTGACTACCTGAAAGCAGCCGGGCTGCCCATGCTCCTAATTGACGACAACTACAGTTTCGAGCCCGCTGGTTCAATAAAGACAAGGCTGCAGGCGTTCATAGAAATGATCGGGGCGGGTTGATTCAGCCTGCGCCCTCCTGCCTTTCCGCCATTGCTTCGCCATCATGGATTGCAGTACTGCAGACTAAAAACAGCCGGTTTAAACAGCCACGCGATGCAATCAGTTTTGACAATTTAGCGCTTCCAGGTAAATTTTTGTTGTGCTGCCGCCTAAAATATGAGAAAATATTACCATTCATTTTCAGGCCTCCAGTTATAGCAGCAAAGGTGTGTGATTGCATTGCCGTTAATCGTTCAAAAATTCGGGGGATCATCAGTAGCCACCACAGATCATATCAGGCGTGTGGCAATGGGAGTTGCGTCGACTAAAATAAAGGGAAACCGGGTTGCCGTGGTTGTTTCGGCAATGGGCGGCCAAACCGACCATTTGCTGGAACTGGCTGCCGAAATTACCGATAATCCTCCCGGCAGGGAACAGGATGCCCTGGTTGCAACGGGAGAACAGGTCTGTGCCGCCCTGATGGCGATTACACTGGAGAGCCTTGGACACAGGGCAAAATCCATGATGGGACTTCACCTTCCCCTGATAACCGATCACGTCCACACCCGGGCCCGCATAACCGACCTGCAAACCGAAAACATAAGTAAGATCCTGGACGAGGATATCATCCCCGTTGTTACAGGGTTCCAGGGGGTAACTGAGGATGGCAGTATCAGTACCCTGGGACGCGGAGGTTCTGATACAACGGCTGTAGCCCTGGCGGCTGCGCTTAAAGCAGACTGCTGTGAAATATATACTGATGTAGATGGAGTATACACCGCAGATCCGGGGATCTGCCCCAGGGCCAGGCACATAAACAGGATCTCCTACCAGGAGATGCTCGAACTGGCAGGACTGGGAGCGAAGGTCCTGCACAGCCGTTCAGTTGAACTTGCCCAAAAATTCCAGGTGCCCCTTGTAGTTAAATCCTCATTCGGCGGGGACAGGCATACCTGGATTGTCAACGAGGAGGACGTTATGGAAAACTCAGTTATTAAGGGAGTAACCCTTGAACGAAACGTTTCTAAAATATCACTGCTCCGGGTACCGGATCGCCCGGGAATTGCCCATCAGATATTATCCCCGCTGGCTGAAGCTGCTATTAACGTAGATATGATCATACAAAATGCCAGCATCGACGGCTATACCGACTTTACCTTCACCATTCCGACAACTGATTTGTCTAAAGCCAAGAAGCTGGTTGAGAAAGTTGCAGCTGACATTGACGCCCTGGATATGCTTGCCGCCAACAACATTGTTAAGGTTTCAGCGGTGGGCATCGGCATTAAAACAAACCCCGGCGTAGCCGCCCGGATGTTTAAATCACTTTCGGCAGAAAATATTAACATCGAGATGATCAGCACTTCCGAGTACCGGATCTCCTGCGTGATCGAAGAAAAATACGGCGAACTGGCTGTCAGGGCGGTGCACAATGCATTCGGACTCGACAATGCCGTGAACCGCGAAGATTGACTTTAGACCCTTTACCCCATGGCAGGATATGCACTGCCGGGCGTAAACGGCGGGAGTATAAGGCAAAGAGGTGATATCTTGATGAGCGATCCCCGGACAGGCCGCCTGTGGAACGGGTTCTGGCAAATTGCCGACCCGAAAATTTGGATTGCCTCGACCATACCGATGGCGGTGGGCGGAGCGATCGCCTATGCCCACCTGGAAAGCTTCAGCTGGTGGTGGTTTTTTGTGGGCGCAGTTGCGATCTACTTGCTGGAAATCGGGAAAAATGCCGTTAACGAGTATATCGATTACCTGAGCGGTGTCGACCGCTTTGTCTCCGCCGACAAAAGAACTCCGTTCAGCGGCGGGAAAAAAACAATTATAGACGGCAAGCTGTCGCTGGCAGAAAACCTGGTTATAGCAATTATTACCATAAGCGCCGGGTCCCTGATCGGTTTCTATGTCGTCCTGGCCAGGGATTTTAATGTTATCTGGTTTGGCCTGGCCGGAGTCTTTTTTGCTGTTTTTTACAGCCTCCCGCCCCTGAAGTTTTCCTACCGGGGATTTGGCGAGGCAGTGGTCGGTTTTACTTTCGGCCCACTGATCACCACGGGCACTTACCTGGTTCAAACTCACACTATTTCCCCCGAAGTAGTCCTGGCTTCAATTCCCCTGGGTTTTATTATTGCCAATGTCCTCTGGATCAACCAGTACCCCGATTATGAAGCCGACCTGAAGGGCGGTAAAATGAACGGGGTGGTTCGCCTGGGCAAAGAAAAGGCTGTCAGCATATATGCCCTCCTTTTCGGGCTGGCCTATATCTCGCTGGTGCTGCTTGCTGTTTTCAGCCTCAATGTTTTTTGGCTGCTGCCCCTGGCAAGCCTCCCCCTCTCCTACAGGGCAATTATTGTTGCCCGCAGGCACTTCAATGATATTCCCAGGTTGATTGAAGCAAACGTTAAAACAATCCAGGTTTACCAGCTTACCGGCCTGACCATGGTTGCGGCGGCGCTGCTCCCGCTTTTGTTCAAATAACCCGTAACTTCCCTAAGAAATAAAAAAGCCGGGTTCTAAAAACAACCCGGCTTAATTCCATATATCCAGAAATCTTAATTTTATTGGATCAGGTTTACATGTTAGCTTCGGTTACCATTGGCTTGTCACAGCAAACAAGGGTTCCAACTCCTTCTTCGATAACCCTTACCACATTGGTGCAAACCTGGCATTTATAAACCTCTTCTTTTTTGGTAGCCATTTATTGTCCTCCCAAGTAAAATTGCCGGACAGTAAAATGCTTATCCGCACCCTCCGTCACAGCTGCAGTCATTACTTCCCGGGAAAGGATCGGTTATGGAAAACCCGGCCTGCGGGCCTTCGTGGAAATCTATTTTCTTACCATCAACAAAATTGGCTATACCCTGATCAAAAACTATCTTCACCTCATTAAGATCTTCTACAACATCTTTTCCTTCCTGAACCGACTCATCCAGAGTCAGGCCGTACTTCGGCCCTCCTCAGCCAACTCCACTGACATAGATGCGAACATAAGCATCGTTTTTGCCTTCTTCGGCAAGAAACTCCTTAAACTTTTCTCTGGCGGCTGTAGTTACCGTTAACATAAAAAATCCTCCTTGTGATCGAAACGTTTAGAAAAGAACCCTGATAACATCTGCTGCTTCTTTGCTGTTTATACTGTAATGAACCTCTGTCCCCCGGCGTTCACTGGAAATGATACCCATATCTCTCAGCCTTCCCAGGTGTTGAGATACCGTGGATTGTGAAAGCTGCAGGCAATTTTGCATAGCCGTAACATTACAGCTATCACGCTGTAACAACTCTTTGACAATACAAAGCCGCACGGGGTTGGATAAGGCTTTTAGCAAGTTGGCCTTTTCCCTGATTTTTGCTAATTCTGTAGATGTTTCCATTAAGGGCCTTCCTCCTTGTTCATTATTGTACCATAATATTTAAATTATGCAACCCCTGTAATAAAAGATTAATACAGTCCGGCTGCACAACGAACCAGGTTATAGGGCCTGTTAGGAATTATTACTCCCGTTCCCGGTTTCCCCGATTTTAAATTCCCAGGCGCAGTAGCTATCCTGCGGATGTTCGTCCGGCGGGCAGTAAAGGCACCTGGTCTTAATGCGGGGGTCTATAGCCCGGGCGAAACCGCTGTATTCTACCATACCAACCGGCCGGCAGGGAAACTCGGCCATATTTTTACGCCGGCGCGCGGCCTGAACCCGACAATCGTTCATTCGGAAAATAACGGTACTGCTGTCTACGTCAATTATTTCCTGCCTGTTTACCAGGGCATACATCCTGAACTGAAGCGCTTTTTTCAGAGCTGAAAGCCCACCTCCCGGCTCCATGTTCAGAAAGCTCATGATTCGGCCGGCTTCAAGCACTGTAAAGCGCTCCCAGGCCGCTGCATCAAGCCTGATTGCTTCTTCCATGCCACGGGCCTTTTCTACCTCCTGAAACCAGAGCCCGTCATGAGCCAGCCAGCGTTTAGCAAAATCTTCCAGTAGCGCTTCAAGCTGCTCGCGATTAAGTTCACTTAAATCCAATGGTGAATTCCCCTTTGAAGTGCTTTTTTGTCATGGCCGCCAGCCGGCTAACCACGCCTGCCTGCCGGATTGATAAAATATATCAACCCGACCTTTAATATTTAAACAGGCAGGGCCAATCTCCTGCCTGCCGGCTTTAAAGTTATGGAAAATCGTCCGATTTTTCCTTCATTCTTCCGGGGAAGTGAAGCAATCTCCCCGGGAACAACCAGAGCGACTCCCGGTTTGAGCCCTTTCGGGTCAGGACTGTCAGGTTCTGCTCCGCCGGAACGCATCCCGGCCCGCGCAGGAAAACAGGAGCAGGGCTTTTAACCAAGGTTTTCCTCGGTGGGCAGCGCCTCCAGCTCATCCCATTTTTTCTTCCTGTAGCGGATGTAAAGCAACAGCGCACTTACTGCGTACTGCAGAGCTGTTACCCACCAGATATAATAAACCTCGAGTTGGAATACAAAAATTACAGCATAAATCAGGGGCAGCCGCACGAAAAGGTTACTGTAAAGGCCGATTCTGAATGGCCCCTTTGTGTCTCCGGTTCCCTTGAGCGCACCGGAAAAAATCATGGTCAGCGCTATAAAGGGCTGCTCAACAGCCGCAATTTGCAAACAGAGAATGCCCAGGCGGAGAACTTCCGGATCGGGGGGATCAAAAAGGCTCATCACAGCATAAGGAAAGAAAAGAAATATCGTGCCAACTGCGGTCATTAGCAGCGTGCCGATGAATACTGCCCAGTAACCCGTTATCCTGGCCTGACCGATAAAACCTGCCCCCAGGCGCTGGCCCACCAGGGTGGTCGCCGCGATGGCAATAGCATGCCCGGGCATGAAAGAAAATGCCTCGGCAGCAATTGCCGCTGCATTCGCAGCGAAAGCAACCGGCCCCAGAAAAGTGATCCAGCTGGCAGTAATCATCCTGCTCCCGCTTTGGGTCAGTTCTTCAGCCCCGGCCGGTATGCTGAATTTTAACAGCTTCCGAATCTCTTCCAGGTGCAGCGGAAAAATAGATTTCAGGTTAAAGGGCAACGATCCTTTTTGTAGAAACAGGTAGCCCAGGGAAAGAAACAGCGCTATTAACTGGGCCGAGCCTGTTGCCAGGGCCGCACCCCTGACACCCAGTTCCGGAAAACCAAAATTACCGAAGATCAGAAGATAATCGCCAACCACATTGTAGCTGTTGGCGATTAATGCTATATACATAGGAACGCGGGTATTGCCCGTACCGCGAATAACTCCCGAACAAACCAGGAGGGGCAGCAGGGCAAAACCGCCGCTGAAAAGGGCATAATTAAAGTACTCCTTCGTAAGAACTGCTGTTCTTGCATCCCCGATAATCCAGTCAAAAAAAGGATTGCCGAAGAACCCCCCGGCGACGGTAAATACCAGGGTAACCAGCAGGCTGACTGCGATAGCCTGCCCCCCGGTAACTGCAGCGTTTTTCATATCGCCGGCCCCGGTATAGCGGGCAACAAGCGCATTAGCCCCGACACCAAGAGCGCCCAGGATCATCAGGGAGTTGAAAAGCACCAGGGCGCCATACTCCACGGCAGAAGCTTCGTGGGCTCCGAGGCGCATGACCATGGCGGTATCAAAAATCCATACAAAGGTGTGCAGGCTCATTTCTATAACTAACGGCCAGGCCAGCACTATGATGCTGTAAACCGGCCTGTACGGAGCGCTCCCGCCGGGTATACCCTGTAATTTTTTTCGATACCTTCCGAACATTCATCTCACATCCGTATGGTTTAATGACTGCCATTCCCAAAAAATATTCTTAACGAGTACACATTTACGAGAAGGGAGGAGCCTCCCTTCCCGTTTTTGGTCCAGTTAAAAAACTAATCCGGGCAGATCCGGCTTAGATCAATCTTTAAACATTTTAACCAAAGGGCAGATGTTTATCAAGTAGTTTCCATACTTTATAAAATCTCCGGTTGTCCCGGCACCGGAATATTAACCGGGTACTATTACGCTGCAGCCGGCAGTTACCCACCGGCTGCTCAAAACCTGGTTTTTTTATTTTACAGCAAGATGCCCAAGCCCGGGGATTACAGTTTTTCCTCTTCAGAGATTGCTTCTTCCAGGATGTCAAGACCGCGGTTAAGCTGGTCCGGGGGTGTATTAACCGGCATAAGCAGCCTGATTACATTACTGAAAATGCCCGCGGTTATTATAATCAGCCCTCTTTCATGGCACCGTTTGACAATTGCTTTGGTAGCTTCCGGCGCAGGCTGCCTGGTTGATTCGTCTTTTACCAGTTCAATGGCCTGCATAGCCCCCAGGCCCCGCCAATCGCCGATCAGGCTGTATTTCTCTTTCATTTCCTGCAGTCTGTTAGAGGCAGCTGCTCCTGTTTCTTCGGCTTTTTTGCCAATTTGCTCTTTCTCTGCCGCATCCAAAACAGCCAGGCCTGCGGCACAGCCCAGCGGGTTACCGCCATAAGTACCGCCAATTTCCCCCGGTCCCGCTGCATCCATAACCTCGGCTTTTCCGGTCAGGGCGCTGATCGGAACTCCTCCGGCCAGGGATTTGGCCATGGTGATCATCTCGGGTTCAACTTCGTAATAAAAGGAAGCCAGCGGTCCGCCGGTGCGATAAAAACCGGTCTGGATTTCATCCATTATTAAAACAATCCCATGCCTCCTGCATATTTCGTGAAGCACTTTAAAATAGTCCTGCGGAGGAACTATAAATCCTCCCTCACCCTGAACCGGTTCAGCTATAAGGGCAGCCACGTTATCCGGGGAACATTCAACAGCCAGGAATTGCTCAAGGTAACGGGCACAGTGCAATTCACAATCGGGATAAGTCAGCCCGAACCGGCAGCGGTAGCAATAGGCAGCCGGTATTTTATATATTTCAGGCGCAAAAGGACCAAACCCGTATTTATAGGGCCTGACCTTTGATGTCAGGCTCATTGCCATCAACGTGCGCCCGTGGAAAGCTGCTTCCAGTGCAATAACAGCAGTTTTTTTCGTATAGCGCCGGGCCAGTTTAATTGAATTCTCAACTGCTTCGGCACCGCTGTTAAAGAAAGCAGTTTTTTTGGGAAAAGCGCCGGGTGTAAATTCGTTTAACCGGCCGGCCAATCGAACATAAGGTTCGTAAGCCGCAACCATAAAACAGGTGTGCAGGTATTGATCAGCCTGCTTCTTAATTGCTTCGATAACTGCGGGATGGTTATGTCCGAAATTAACAACACCGATACCGCCGGCAAAATCAAGGTATTCATTATTGTCAACGTCAATCACCAGGCTTCCTCTGGTTTCCTTAACATATACGGGCATTACAGACGATATGCCGGCAGGGACATTTTTTTCACGCATTTTTTGCAGTTCCCGGGATCCGGGCCCGGGTTGATGTGAAGCTGAATTTGCTGTTTTGTTGTTCATTTTCTTGCTCCCTTCTCGATCGATTTACTATCACTATATAATATAGCAAAATTAATGCCAAGTAATCGAAGCCAGTGGCTGGCGGCGGCAGCATTTCATAATATGGCATGCAAATTGCAATAGTAATTATCAAAACTATTTTTGTCAGGAGGCTTATTATGGATAAGGAAGCAGTAATTAATGAAAGCGGACGTGTTCTTGAAATGATTTTAAAAGATAATCTAACTGATGATGAAAAAGATCGTATAGTGGCTGATTCCGTTGAAAATTATTCCGAATATGTTAACCCCGGGATTCTCGCAGTCCGTAAATCCGTATCCACTGATTACTCTTTCGTGGAGTGGGAAGATGAAGGCGCAGTTTTTCGTGATACCCATGGCGTAGAATTTATTGATTGCCTCGGCGGCTTCGGTATCTACATGCTTGGACACCGCAATCCCAGGATCATCGAGGTAGTTAAGGCTCAGCTTGGCCGCTATGCCCTGCACAGCCAGGAACTCGTGGAACCGCTGCGCGGCTACCTGTCTAAGCTTGTGGCCATGATTACCCCGGGCGACCTCCAATATTCCTTTATATGCAATGGCGGCGCGGAAGCGGTGGAAATGGCCCTTAAGCTGGCCAGGCTTGCTTCCGGCAACCGGTGCTTTATTTCAACGGTAAATGCTTTTCACGGCAAATCCATGGGCGCTGTTTCAGCAACCGGGAAAGATACCTACCGCAAGCCCTACCTGCCGCTGATTCCCGGCTTCCAGCATGTTGAATACGCCGATGCCGGGGCAATAGAAAAAGCGATTCGCAACCTGATTGCCGTCGGGGACTCGGTGGCCGGCGTAATTGTGGAACCAATCCAGGGCGAAGCCGGAATTATTGTCCCCCCGGCAGGATATCTTTCCAGTCTGCGTGAAATCTGCGACCGTTATAATGTTTGCCTGATTACAGATGAGATCCAGACCGGCATGGGCCGGACCGGCAAAATGTGGGCGGTAGAAGAAGAAAACGTTGTTCCCGATATCCTGATTATGGGTAAAGCTTTCGGGGGCGGAGTTATGCCCGTTACCGGAATAATTGCCCGTCCCTCATTATGGGAAAACATGAAAGATAATCCCTGGATTCTCGGCTCGCCTACTTTCGGAGGAAACCCCTTAAGCTGTTCGGCAGCCATTGCCGCTATAAAATATACCGTTGAATGGGATGTTCCCGCCATGGCAGCCGAAAAGGGTAACTATATTTTGAAAGAACTTAACGGGCTTAAAGAAAAATACCCCGTCCTGAAAGATGTCCGCGGCAGGGGCCTGCTGATTGGCATGGAGTTTCCCAGTGATGAGATCGGTTTTGCCCTGGCCAGGGGCCTGTTTGACCAGCGGGTGCTCGTGGGAGGAACCCTCAATAATGCCAGGGTAATTCGTATTGAACCGCCCGCGGTAATTTCCATGGAGCAGATTGACACAGTCCTTACCTGCCTGGAAAAAACCCTGAGCTCATTGTAAGCGGACGATTTCCCCGCAGTGACAATATAGGTTACAATATAAATTGTGGCTTTCACGCAAAACTGCTAAAAAAACTAAAATCCCGGTTAAGCGCGTCCAGGGCAATTAAAAAGCTTTTATCGTGATTTAGCCCCAAATACTTATAAAGGAGTTATCGTACATGGTTGGCAATGACGGCAGGATACTTGAAATCAACCTCGGTACAAACGCAGTAAATACCATCAGCATCGGGGCGGAAGATTGGCGCAAATACCTTGGCGGCAGCGGGCTGGCGGCAAAATTCTTCTATGAGCGCGGCTACGAAACCATAGACCCGCTTTCTGAAGAAGCTCCTATTCTGATATTTACCGGCCTGTTAACCGGGCACAGGGTTCCCACGGCCTGCAAGGCTTCCTTTTGCTCGCTTTCCCCCGCTACCGGCATTTGGGCCGAAGCAACTGTTGGGGGTAACTGGCCGGCAGTCTTAAGAACATGCGGCTACGACGCCCTGATCATTACAGGCAGATCAGCAGCCCCGGTATACCTGTATATTTCAGAGGAAGGACCGGAGCTGCGGGAAGCAGCCCACCTGTGGGGAAGTGAAGTGTACAGCCTGTCGGAAAAACTTGAGGCAGAATTGGGGGACGGCATCAGGACGGCTGCAATTGGGCCGGCAGGAGAAAGAGGCTCCCTTATTTCATCGATAATGATAGACGGCCATGACGCCAGGGCTGCCGGACGCTGCGGACTGGGAGCTGTATTTGGCGCCAAAAACCTTAAGGCCATAGTTGTAAGAAAAGGCGATAAATTACCCGCCCTTTTTGACTCTGACGGGCTGGCTGAAGCGCGCAGGTCAATTGTCCCCCGGATCAGGGAAAAAGCCAAAGGCCTGACCGATTTCGGGACGGCAGGAGGAGTCCCCGTAGTTGAAAAACTCGGAGACCTGCCGATCAGAAACTGGACAATGGGTTCCTGGAGCGAGGGGGCGCAGAAAACTTCGGGAATCGCCATGGCCGAAGAATTCAGGGTTAAACACTATGCCTGCTTTGGCTGCCCGATCCGCTGTGGCAAAGACATGAAAGTAACAGTTGGCCCGCATAAGGACAGCGTGGCCCACGGCCCGGAATATGAAACTGCCGCCGGCTTTGGGGCCCTCTGCCTGAACGATGACCCGGCCTATATTATCGCGGCAAACGACCTCTGCAACCGCCTTGGGCTGGATACTATTTCAACGGCAGCTGTTGTAGCGCTGGCTATTGAACTTTATGAAAGCGGCCTGATAAACAGTGAAACAACAGGCGGCCTTGAGTTAAAATGGGGCAGCGGCGAAGCGATCCTGGAACTGGTTCGCCAGATTGGAAATGTTGAGGGACCGGGCGCAGTATTCTCGCAGGGAGCAAAACGGGCGGCCCGCCATTTCGGCCCCCGGGCCGAGGAAATGATCGTCGAAACAAAAGGCCTTGAAATGGCATTTCACGATCCCCGCGCATTTACCAGCATGGCGGTGGCTTACGCTACGGGCAACCGGGGCGCCTGCCACCTGGAAGGACTTACTTATTTTGTTGAAAACCAAAGTTTCCCGGGTTCTTTTATCGGCCTGCAGGATGAATTTGAACATCATGGAACCGGATCCAAGGCCCTGCTGGCTAAAACTATGCAGGATTTAATGGGAACTTTTAATGCTCTCGGCCTGTGTAAATTTTTAATACGCGGTCATGTAACTCCCGATGATATTGCAAAATGGGTTTCCCTGGCCACGGGCTGGGATATGGACCGTGAAGAACTGTTTGCAGCCGGTGAAAGGCTGTTCAACCTCAAGCGTTTGATTAACGGCCGGCTGGGAATCAGCCGTAAAGACGACACCCTCTCACCGCGCCTCCTGACCCATGACCGCGGAGAAGGAGCAGCCGCCGGAAGCCTGCCCCACCTGGGCAAAATGCTGGCAGAATACTACGAACTGCGGGGCTGGACCAGGGAAGGCATCCCCGGAGATGAATGCCTCGAGAGGCTTGGTTTAAAGTAAAACAATCAGCCGGGCGATCATAACAGCTGATGCCGACCGGCTGCATTAATTAAGCGAAATGCCATTAACGGAGGTGCAGATTTTGTCGAACATTGGAGACCTGGAAAGGAAGTACGTGTTACGCTCCTGGTCTGTCCAGGGGAAAAACAAGTATGAAGAAGTGGTTGATGCAGAGGGCTGCTGGTTCTGGAACAACGAGGGCAAGAAATACCTTGATTTCTCCTCGCAGCTGGTCAACA
>SLSE01000032.1 GCA_007130585.1 Syntrophomonadaceae bacterium
CCAATCCGATTATCTTAAAAATGCGGGATTTGCCTCCGCTGTGTTCACTCATTGTTTTGCTCCTTTCAAATTGGAAAATTCAGTTATAAACCTCTGGCTGCCTGTAGTTATTCCTGATATAAGTCATCAGGGGTGTTTTGCAGGTAGGTATTATCATCCGGATCGCTGATTTCCAGCACGGAGTCTGCTGAAACCCAGATCGCTCCCCCGCCTTCATCGCCGCTGGCTTCATTGTTTTCAAAGAGATTCAAACGGAAAACCGGGGTAGAATTATAGACCGCGGCGCCCCCTCCAAGATGTTCGGAAACATTATCAGTAAAACTATTATCTTCCAGGATCGGAGATGAGCCTTCCATGTAGAGGCCGCCGCCGGCAATTGAAGCAATATTGTCAATAAAGCTGTTGCCGGCGATCCGCAGGGCGGAACTCAATGAGTTTACTATAAACAGGCCGGCCCCGTTGGCGGCATAATTACGGGAAATAGTATTTCCTTCGATGAGAGGTTCCGATTCTTCGATCAGGATTCCTCCGCCGTTTCGCTCGGCCCGGTTGCCGGTGACCGTATTGCCCTGGATGGTAGGCCTGGAGTCAACCGCTATTACTATTCCGCCGCCAAGCCGCACGGCTGTATTTTCCGCAATATGGTTATCAATAACCAGCGGTTCAGATCCGGAAATAATTACCATACCGCTGCCCATTTCTGCCCGGTTCCGGACAATTCTGTTTCCCTCAATCCGGGGGGAAGATTCTTCAATAAACATTCCGCCGCCCAAAAAGCCCGAATTTCCAATGATGGTGTTATTTCTAATAGTGGGGGAAGAATCAAATATGGCCATACCTGCACCAAACTCGGCCGTATTATCCTCAATAACACAATTTTCAATGACAGGAGAACTGCCCCCTGAAATGAGGATCCCGTTGCCCCTGGTTACGGTAAAGCCGCTCAAAACGGCACCTTCTCCTTCACCGCTGCGAAAAGATACTACCGTCCCGCTGCCCCCGCCATCAATGATTGTCTGGTCCACTACCTCCGGATCGTCGGGATCTGTGCTGCGCAGTATAATGTTTTTGCCGTTAAAATCGATATTTTCCCTGTAAACACCCACACCCACAACGATCTCGTCGCCATCTTCAGCCGCATCGATAGCTTCCTGGATCGTCTCATACTTATCGGGTACGGTTACGGCGGAGCCGTTAAGAGCAAATATTCCGGATACTGCCGCTGCGATAACAACCAGGGCAACCAGTCCAACAATCGCGTACTTTAATTTGCCGGTTGCAGGCCTGAGCTTTTTGTCTTTTGGCTGCACTTCCGGTTCAGGTTTATCTTGTTTGGCGGCTGCCCCAGAAGTTTCTGCTCCGTCTTCCGGCACTTCCCCGCAGTAAGGGCAAAAGCCATAATCGTCTGTATCGTAGTTCATCCCGCAGCTTTTACAATCTTTCATCCTGATACCCCTCTCAGAAACCGGTTTGTCAATTTTACCTGTTTATGGTTACGCTTAAACCCTAATATCATTCACTTATATTAACACGTTACGCAGTCATTAAACAAGAGGTGAAATCATTCTTAAAACATAGGGAAAAGGCCACCACCGCTCCTTAACACGGCAAGATGACCCCTGCTGCTGTAATGCAAAACCAGGCTATTTTTCTGTTATAGTTTCCAGAACGGGACGGTGTTCATCCTGCCGGTAGGTGAATACAACCTCGGCCCCGTCCGGTATGTTTTCCACACCTGCGCCCTCGCTAAAGGCAAAAACCTGGATATACCTGATCTCCACCGATTGCGCATCGATCTGCCCGACCAGGGTACCGTAGCTGATCTCGCCTTCCGGTATTTCATCAGCCGCTTCCAGGGAATTCAGAACCGCCCGCTGCCCTGTTTCAGAAAAAGTAAAAGCCACGCCGGCTCCATCTTCGATAGTGCCCACTGACAGGCCTTCGCCCAGCACAAAAGCCCTGTGCATTTCTATCTCAACCGACCGGGAATCGATCAGGCCTTCCTTGACTCCTTCGCCGGCAATAAGGCTTTCGGCCCCTCCTGCCGCGGGCTCTCCGATAACTTCTATCGACTCCAGCACCGGCCTCAGGCCATCATCCCGGTATGTAAATTTAACCCTGGATCCGTCTGCAATATCATCAACAAATCCAACTTCCCCCAGGGCAAAGGCAACCTCCTGCCCGTCAACTTCAATCTCCACCGAGTTGCTGTCAATCTGACCGTTATAAATACCTTCTCCGGACAGGAGCAGTTCCTCTTCACCGGCCGCTTCAATTGATTGCAAAACCGGCCGGGTTTCTCCTTCAACATAGGTAAAAGTAACCGCTGAGCCGTCGCTGATTCCCGCGAAACTGAGGCCTTCTGCCAGGGCAAAGACTCTATATTGACCGTCCAGCTCTATTTCCACGGAGTGGCTGTCAACCTGACCGGTAAAAATTCCCTCACCCTCCAGGACAAGTTCATCCGGCACCTCTGACACCTCTGCCTCAAGATCTTCTCCCCCGCAACCTGTTCCCGCAAATATCAGCAGCAGGACCAACCCCGCAAGCGAAAGTAAAAATACCGATTTTTTCAGCATCAGGACAGTTACCTCCTTAGTCATCTTACAAAACAGACTATCCGGGAAAGCATAAAGTTCCCCGCCGTCTTGAATATCCGCCTTAACTCCTGCCAATCATACTAAGCCCTTTTAGATTTGTCAATCAGGCCCCCGCGGCCGGCAGGGCCCTCCTGTAATGCAGATAATTATTATCA
>SLSE01000186.1 GCA_007130585.1 Syntrophomonadaceae bacterium
ACACCGTGCCGGGCAGCGGGCAGTCGAAGGACGGCATTTGGTACCTGGTTTTAAACGAAAACGACCGCCTGCAGATCATCGAAAATGTTTTCGGCCTCAATGCCGAGAGGTGGCCGGCGATTGTGCTTGAAGACAGCCCGGAATACCTGGAGGAACAGGAACGCCTGGCCAGGGAAGAAAGGGAAGAAGGCCCGGGCCCCGGGCTGGATACCGGGAAGGATCCGGCTTCCGAAGAGGACCGCGCACCGGAGCCCGGTGAAGATCAGAACGGCGAAGAGACCGGCGGCAGCGGGGATTCCGGCGTCCGGGAAGACGGGGCTGAGAGGGTTACCGTGCCTGAAGTCAGGGGCCTGACCGTGCAGGAGGCCACTGTCCTCCTGAGAAAAAGCGGGTTTTTCGTGGGAGAAGTGAGCAGCCGCACCTTTCAGTTCGTAGAAGAAGGGCTGGTTATCAACGCCGAACCTGTTTCGGGCACCCGGGTCGTGAAAGGCTCGGAGATCGGCCTGGTAGTGTCGGAGGGTCCGGCCTGGTAGGGCGGCGGAATAGAAAGACTAAACTGTTATACGAGGCGGCTACTATATGACCCGGGAACTTTCCAGAAAATCGAGGCTTTATATATCCCTGGGAATCATCGCTTCTATTATCCTGGTTTCCTTTGCGATCATATTTTTCGGCGTATACCAGGTTTACTACGCGCCGGCGTCGCTTTTCAGCCATGATTTCAGCAACTCCGGCGGCGTGGAAGAGTATTTCGAGGAGCGGGTGGTAAATGTCGCCGTGCTCGGCCTGCACAACCGCGATGAGGACAACACCTTCGGGGATGTCTATTTTGTTGATACGATCATGGTCGTAGCGGTAAATTTTGACCAGGACAGGCTGAACCTGCTGGCCGTGCCGCGGGATTCTTATGTTGAAATCGCCCATGCCGGGGTCAGGGACCGGATCAGGCAGTCCTACAGCTACGGGTATGAACAGGCCGCAGAAGGCAGCCGCCACGAAGCGGGGCTGCGCTGCACGCTGGATACTTTAAGCGGCTTTTTGGACGGGGTCGAACTGGACTACTACATCGCCATGGATATCGAGGGTCTAAAACAGCTGATCGATGTCATGGGCGGGGTCTATTACAACGTGGAAGAGCCGATGATCGGTTTTACGCCCCGGGAGTCGCTCGATGCCGGCCCGCAGCTTCTTGACGGCCAGGGCTACCTTACTTACCTGACCTACCGCGAACCCGACTCCCGGGACGATTTGAACAGGATGCAGCGCCAGAGAAAACTGCTCCGGGCTACCTTTGAATATTTCCAGGAGATGGGCCTGTTCAATTATGTAATTCCCTCCTACGCGGCATACCGCGAACATATCATGACCGACCTCAGCTTCAACCAGGTGGCCGCCCTGACCCTGTTTGCCGGGGAACGGCTGGAGGCCGAGGCTATCCGCGACTACTCGCTGCAGGGCGAATATTTCCGCCCTGACGGCGGCGAAACTTATTACCTGGAAATCGACAGGGAATACATGGAAGCGCTGTTGGAAGATATTTACTGACAGGGGGAAACCAATTTGGGGGCCAGTAAAGTATGCCTGGTTACCGGGGCGGCAGGGTTCGTTGGTTCACACCTGACCCGCCGCCTGCTTGATGAAGGCTGCCGGGTGATCGGGATGGACTGCTTTACCGATTACTACGACCGGCGGGTCAAGGAAGACAACGTGCGGGATTTTCTAGAACACCCCTCTTTCGAGCTGCTGCGTGAGGATATCGTCAATATTGACCGCTGCGGGCTGGGAGGAGAAGGCGTGCAGTGGGTTTTTCACCAGGCCGCCCAGGCCGGGGTGCGGGCCAGCTGGGGGGCAGAATTCTCCCACTATACCCATCACAATGTGCTGGGCACCCAGCGCCTGCTGGAATGGGCCCGCCGCCATAAGCCCGAAAAATTTATTTACGCGTCATCGTCTTCAGTATACGGCGAGAGCGGCAGGCTGCCCATGGGCGAAGACGACCTGCCCCGTCCGCTGTCTCCTTACGGCGTAACCAAGCTGGCAGCGGAGCACCTCTGCAGCCTTTATTTCCGGAACTTTGCCGTGCCAGCGGTCAGCCTGCGCTATTTTACCGTCTACGGCCCGGCCCAGCGCCCGGACATGGCTTTCCACCGCTTCATAAAAGCCATCCTGGCCGGGGAAGAGGTGGTTGTTTACGGAACGGGCGAGCAGACCCGCGATTTCACCTTCGCGAGCGATATAGTGGAAGCAAACCTGGCGGCGGCGAAGTCGGAGAAGTCTTCAGGGCGGGTTTACAACATCGGCGGGGGCAGCCGCATTTCCGTAAACGGGGTCCTGGAAATTATCAGCCGCCTGGCGGGAAGGGAAGTAAAGGTGCGCCGCGAACCGGTCCAGGCCGGGGATCCCCCCCACACCTACGCCGACACTTCGCGGGCCCGGGAAGAGCTTAAATTTGCCCCGCAGACCGATCTTGAAACGGGCCTTTCCGTCATGCTTGAATCATTCGCCTGAATCCTCTTTAAAAATGGCGCTGTGACGGGTAAAGTAAAGGACAGCCAGGGCGCCGGCCGCGGCAAAGAGCAGGAAGACCAGGCTAAACCTCTCCGGCAGGAGAATGCGGGTTGAGCCCAGGATCAGGCCGGCCAGGAGGAACGAAATTCCTGTCCGGAAGCGGCGGTAGAGAGCGGAGAGGAGGCGGGCCAGGCCGAGCAGGCCGACTAAGAAGCCTGCGGCCAGGAAG
>SLSE01000224.1 GCA_007130585.1 Syntrophomonadaceae bacterium
AGCGAACACGATCCCTTCGTGACCGGCCACAGCAGCACCTCCATATCAGCTGCGCTCGGCCTGGCCCGGGCCCGGGATCACTGCGGCGACGACTATAAGGTCATGGCCGTGATAGGCGACGGCGCGCTGACCGGGGGCATGGCTTTCGAAGCTCTCAACCATGCCGGCCATATCAGGGCCAACGTACTTGTTATTTTAAATGACAACAAAATGTCGATCAGCTCAAATGTCGGCAGTATGTCGTCCTACCTGGGCCGGATCCGTTCCGACCCAAAATACTCCCGCCTGAAGCGGGACTTCGAGGTATTCGTCAACAAGATTCCGTGGATCGGCCGCCAGGTCATTGAAACAGCGGAAAGAATCAAGGGCGGCCTTAAATACCTGCTGATGCCCGGGATGCTTTTCGAAGAGCTGGGTTTTACCTACTTTGGTCCCGTTGACGGGCACAATATTAGCGCAATAAATAATATTTTAAGGCAGGCCAACCAGATGAGCGGCCCTGTATTTGTCCATGTCGTGACCGAAAAAGGCAAAGGCTATCATTATGCTGAAAAATCGCCGGAAATTTTCCACGGGATCGGTCCTTTTGACCTCAATAACGGCCTGCCCCTGAAAAAAAAGAAAAACCCCACCTATACCGATGTATTCGGCAGCGCCCTCCTGGATATGGCCCGCGAGGACTCCTCTATCGTTGCCCTAACTGCCGCCATGACCTCGGGGACCGGCTTAAAGAAGTTTGCCGAGCAATTTCCCGATCGCTTCTACGATGTCGGCATAGCCGAGCAGCACGGCGCCACCCTGGCTTCGGCTCTTGCCGCCGGCAGGATGCGTCCCGTGTTTGCAGTTTACAGCACTTTCCTGCAGCGGGCTTATGACCAGGTCCTGCACGACACCTGCCTGCAAAAACTGCCCGTTGTATTCGCTGTCGACCGGGCCGGGATTGTCGGGGAAGACGGTGAAACGCACCAGGGCCTGTTTGACCTGACTTACCTGCGCACGATGCCCGGCATGTCGATTATGGCCCCGGCCGACGAAAACGAACTGAGGCACATGCTGAAAACCGCTCTCGACTATAGAGACGGCCCGGTGGCGATACGCTACCCGCGCGATAAGGTTTTGGGCCTGGAAGCCGCCGTGCCGCAGGCCCTGCCCTGGGGTAAAGGCGAGCTGCTTGCCCAGGGCGAGGACCTGCTGATTGTAGCCGTCGGTTCAACCGTCAAAACGGCCCTGGAGGCTTCCGAGAAGCTCTTCTGGCAGGGAATTAAATCCGCCGTAATTAACGCCCGTTTTGTTAAGCCGCTCGACGAAGAGCTTATATTAAGCTGGGCCCGGAAATGCGGCCGGGTTTTAACCGTCGAAGAAAATATTCTGGCCGGCGGTTTTGGCAGCGGAATCATGGACCTGTTTGAACAAAAAGGCCTCAGTTTTCCGGTGAAGCGCCTGGGGGTTGGCGATTGTTTTGTCAGCCACGGGACAAGGGCCGAGATGCTTTCCTGCTGCGGCCTCGACCTGGACGGAATTTACAATGAAGCTCTCGCCTTCGCCGGCGGGAAAGCGGCAAAAGGTGTAACTTGAACCCGGGAAAACAAAAAAAACGCCTGGACCGGCTATTGAGCGAAAAACATCCCCGCATGAGCAGAAGCCGCATCCAGGCCGAAATAATGGCCGGCAACGTTTTTGTTGACGGCCGGGTAGCGGACAAACCGGGAGTCCTCTACAGCCCTTCCGCACGGATAGAACTGCGTGAAACCGAAAACCCCTATGTCAGCCGCGGCGGACTGAAACTGGCCGGAGCGCTCCGGGACCTCTCCGTTGAAGTTGAAAGGCTGACAGTTTTAGATGTCGGCGCTTCAACGGGCGGTTTTACTGACTGCCTGCTTAAACAGGGGGCCCGGCTGGTCTACGCTTTAGACGTCGGATACGGCCAGCTTGATTATTCCCTGCGTAAAGATCCGCGCGTAATCCCCATGGAACGCTTTAACATCCGGGATTTAAAAACAGCAGATTTAAAGGAAAAACCTGATCTGGCCGTGGTCGATGTGTCATTTATTTCGCTGACCAGGGTTTTGCCTGTTCTGGCCGGTCTGCAGGTGCCCGCTGTCCTGGCCCTGGTAAAACCGCAATTCGAAGCAGGACGCGCGGAAGCCGACAGGGGCAGGGGAGTTATACGCGATCCCGGGCTGCACCGCAGGATCCTGGAAAGAACCGCTGCATTTGCCTGCCGGATCGGGTATTGCCCGGCAGCCGCCACTTTTTCCAGGTGGCCCGGACCGAAGGGCAATATCGAATACTTCATCTACCTGAAAAATTCAGGAACCGGCCGCTGCAACTGCCCCCCGGATGCAGGTGATTTTTTCGGAGAAACGGTGAAAGAGGCCCACCTGGAACTTGGCAAAAACTGAAATGCCCGCGCCCGGATGCCACAGTTGGCCGGGCTGCAAAAGTTTCTGTAAAATATCCTGTTCGCCGGAGGTCAGGGCAGGATCTATAATGGCTGCGACGAATTTAATGAAAGACAGTCTCGTCTCAGGAGGGTTATAGTGAAAGATATCGGGATTATACCTAACTGGCATAAAAAAAACTCTTCCCTGGTGGTAGAAAAAATAATCCGCTTTTTTGAACAGAGACAGATCCCCATGCGGATTGCTAAACGGGACCTGGTCGACTTTTACAGCGATGTAACCCTTGC
>SLSE01000162.1 GCA_007130585.1 Syntrophomonadaceae bacterium
ATCACCTGGACCTCTTCAACAAGGACGGCAGCCTTAAATGGAGCATAGAAACAGGACAGATTAAAAATCTATATTTAACCAGCGAATACCTGGAACAGGTTAATATCTACTACACTGCCATTGAAGATGACGGCCCGGTTGTGCGCGCCCTGGACCTGGACGGACGGGAACTGTGGTCCTATGAAGACCAGGTCCTCTCTGCGGTTTCCAGGCACGGCAGCCGCCTGGCCGCTATTGACGAGAACAGGGTTACCGTTTACGATTCCCTTGGCTACCCGCTTTGGACCACGGGCCTGCCCTTTAATGTCGACAGGGTTCTTTTTAACCCCCAGAACTATAACCGCGTCCTGATTTACGGCAGCCGGGAAGGACCCGCCGAAAACCTCTACTACTTTGACCTGGCCGAAGACCTGCTCTGGATGAAACAGATCCCCGATGAGTCCCTGTTCACTTTTACCGCAGACGGCCAGTACGTGGTAACCAGCTCCTGGCGCCATTACAAGGAAGAATATACACAGATGATGCTGCTCGACCGCAACGGTCTTGAAGCAAACAGCTGGGAAGTGGCCATGCGTGTGGAACACCTGGCTATAACCGGACATCCGCACCTGGCGGTAGTTTGCAGTGAAGAAGGTTACATTG
Organism: Syntrophomonadaceae bacterium; assembly: GCA_007130585.1. Taxonomy (GTDB): domain Bacteria; phylum Bacillota; class Dethiobacteria; order DTU022; family DTU022; genus T3SED10-7. The sequence goes on from SLSE01000162.1 coordinate 643, forward strand.
ACCTGATGAACCTCGAACCCCTGCTAAGGGAAGAGAACAACGGCAGCGCAGGCCGGGAAATTAAAATTTATAATCCCGTAACAACGGGCGTGAGGCCTGATGAAACCAGGCTGACCCTTTATTTCCTCGATGGTAACAATAACCTGATCCCGGTGACCCGCTCTGTAAGCTATACCGAGGATCCCCTGAACGCCGCGTTGAAAGAACTGATCAGGGGGCCGGCCCGGGACAGCGCCCTTTACCGGACTCTTCCAGCCCAGGATGTTTCTGCCGAAGCAGAATACAATCCCGCGGACGGCTCGCTGGTAGTTGAACTCTCACCCGGCCTGGCTGAAATGGACGGCGCCAACCAGAGCGCGACTGCATTTGAATCGCTGATTATGACAATCAGTAAAAATACAGCTGCCGAACGAATATTCCTGACCGTGAACGGGGAGACTGTTGACACTTTTGGCGAGGGAGTTGAGCTGAGCCAGCCTTTTGCGCCCGCTGGTTTCAGCAGCCCGGTATATGTGCCCGTCCTGAGCGAGGGACTTTACTACCTGCTGGTTGAAGAAGGTTTGGAGGAAAACGGCGAAGCAGGTGAAAGGCCCGGGCTGCAGCGCCTGGTCGAAAAGAGCCTGCATGCCAGCCGGTCCCTGCCTTTTGTCCCCACCAACCTGGCCCTGCGCGGCCTTAACGAAAGTTCGGAGCAGGTACAGATCAACCTTAATAATACCCTGCGGGCAATCTTTCCCGAAGACCCCAGCGAAAAAGAACGCCTGCAGGCGGCCCTGGTCCTCGATGCCCTTTTTATGACCGTCTTTGAAAACTACCGTACCCAGCGAGTTGAAATCTTAATCGACGGGGAACCCTGGTCACCCCCGGAAGGCTACCACTCCACAAACCGGTTTTACCGGCAGCCCAATTTTATCAATCCCGAGCAGTAATCAATACATATTTGTCAACTGCCCTTCTTTAGGCTAAAATAAGTTAAAACCCGCCAAGGAGATAATCTATGCAAAAGCTTAAAGAAGAGGTGGCCCGGCTGCTGGCAGAGCGTGTTTCGCTGGAGCCGGAAGAGATAATAAGCCTCCTGGAAATTCCCCCCGAACCAACTTACGGAGACCTTGCCTTTCCCTGCTTTACCCTGGCAAAAACCAGGAAAAAGGCGCCCCCCCTGATAGCGAAAGAACTGAGTGAAGAACTGGCCGGCGAAAATGGCGTGTTCTGGGAAAAAGCCGTTCCCCGGGGGCCGTACCTTAACTTCTTCATTGCACCGGCCGCCTACGGCCGGGAAGTGCTCCAGGATGTCCTGGCGGCCCGTGAAAAATATGGCCATGCCGACCTGGGCGGGGGGCGCAATGTAACTATCGATTATTCATCGCCCAACATTGCCAAGCCTTTCGGCGTCGGGCATATCCGCTCTACGGTTATCGGACACTCCCTGTACCTGATATACAGGGCCCTCGGCTATAACAGCATCGGCATCAATCACCTGGGCGACTGGGGTACCCAGTTCGGAAAGCTGATTGTTGCTTATAAGCGCTGGGGCGAGGACAGCAACCTCCGGGAAGATCCGGTGAACTATCTCTACCGGCTTTATGTGCAGTTTCATAAGGAGGTCGAAGAAGATCCTTCCCTGGACGACGAAGCGCGCCTCTGGTTCAGGAAACTGGAAAACGGCGATGCCGAGGCCGTTGACTACTGGGAACGTTTCCGCCAATTAAGCCTGGAAAACTATGAACTTATTTACGATCTGCTGGGCATAGAGTTTGAATACTATCACGGGGAGAGCCACTATAACCGCATGCTTGACCGGGTAATTGAACTGGTGCAGGAAAAAGGAATAGCCAGTGAAAGCGAAGGCGCCCTGATGATCGACCTTGAGCCTTACGGCCTGCCCCCGGTAATGCTGCGCAAAAAAGACGGCGGCACGCTCTATATAACCCGTGACCTGGCAGCGGCCATTTACCGTTACGAAACCTTTAACTTTGCCCGTTCCCTTTACGTGGTAGGAGCTGAACAAACCCTGCACTTTCAGCAGCTTTTTAAA
>SLSE01000096.1 GCA_007130585.1 Syntrophomonadaceae bacterium
GCCGCATCCCTGACGTCAACCTGCCCGCTGCCTGTTACGTCCCCCTTCAGGTAAACGGGGCCGGAATCCGGGTCGGGTTCCGGAACAGGGTCGGGTGCCGGTTCTGTAGCAGGATCAGGTTCAGTTCCGGGATCAGGATCGGTCCCGGATTCCGGGTCAGGCGCCAGATCTTCCAGCGCTTCAAGGTATGTTTCTGCCAGCCAGCCGTACCTGACTTCGCCATCCAGCTCGACTGCCGCATACCACCAGTAGTGATAGGAAAAAATGCTCCCGGGTTGAGAAGCGTACATCCCGTTGCTGGGATGTTTTTCAATCCCGGCCACGGTGCCCTTATCCAGTTGAACAGGGCTTACATCTACTCCTTCCAGGCGAAAATTTAAATTTGCGGCAGTAGTTTTAACAAATCCCCCGGGGATAAATTTTTCCGACCGTTCCGGCCCATTTGGCACGACAATAAAGGCTGTCGGCCAGAGGCTGTCGGAGGGGCTTATCAGTCTGGTATTATAGCCGGAACCGCTTCTGCCCGAATCCGAGACCAGGATAGAACCGTCTCCCATAACCGCTTCCACCACTCCGACATGCCCGAGCGTGCTCCCGAAGAAAGCTCCGCTGTCCCAGTAAGCTATGGAGAAAACTGCCGCCTCTTCAGTAACCACCGCACCCCTTGCTGCGTCATCAGCCCAGGTATGCGCGTTGAAGCGCATGCTGTCAAGAGCATACTTACAGTAGCCCAGCTGCAGCATACGCCCGTGAGCATACCAGGTGCAATTTGAACCTTTTGAAGGGAAATAATTAAAAATTGTGTACTCGGGCAAACCGGGCCATTGATCAAATTCTTCCCTGGTCAGGACATGGCCCTGCTCGCCCCCTGATGCAGAAGCGCTGAATACCGTTAACACTGCCACAGCAAGAAACAGGATAAAGGTTATTCGTTTCATTTTTTCTCCCTGCCTTTAAATCTCTATCTCTATCAGTTAGGCTGCATAACGCCCGCGTATACCAGCCAGGCCAAAACGCTCTTGGCCAAAAGGCTCAGTATGATATATCCCCGTTCGCCATAGAGGTAATCAGCCCATTTGCCGACTTTTTTGTACTGCAGGATCATATTGACAGGAAAAAGGTTAAAAAACACAAAATAAGATCCGATAATCGCATAGACAAACCAGGGTACTTCAGCGGGATCGGCATTACCGAAGGCATGCAGGACTATAATCACCCAGGGCCCGAAACCGGCTATAGAGCCAAAGACAAAAGGCGTCCAGCTGGTTTTTTCCGTATAACGGTTAAGCTGCTCCATCAGCAAGCCGAACCAGTTCATGGAGGCATTGAGTATAAATATGGCAATCAGGGCCCCGATATCATAGACCCCGAAAAGCATCGCTATTAACACAATCATGAGTGAAGAGCTGAGAGAATACTCGTGCCAGCGGAACCTGTTGATTCCTTTTTCCAGGTCGCGGTTGTAAACCCGGTTTGCTCCGGGCATAACTATTATGAAATGAGCCAGGGCCGACAGGAAGAGGAACACAGAAACAAAGATTGCAAAAGGGACTTCAAAAAGCTGTTCCGGGTTTGTTACGAGCCGCATCGCCCCGGTATCGAACTCCAGGAAGTTAGATCGCACCGGTGTTCTGAAGTTGCTGATTTGTTCAATAGTTATAGCGAAGTAAAGCATCAGGGCCCCCTGGACCAGGTGTAAAAAGCCCATCACAAAATTAAATTTTTTCAGGTATCCGAAACTAATCCCGGGGAGCTTTGCCTGTTTTTCTTTCCCTTCAATCTTCTCCATTCTGCGCTGCAATTCCCGGTCTGTTTTTTGGAGTTCGCGGTGATCTTCCTCGGGAAAAGGATGCACGGCTCCGGTTCCCGCAACTTCTTTTTCCTCAACCAGCCTGCCGGCACGCCAGATACCCGATCGCTTTGTGCCGTCCGGATAAACGACCGTCCCCCGGCCGTGCCTTTTGCCGTCCTTCCAGTCGCCTGAATAAGTGCTCCCGTCGGCATTGGTTAATATACCCCGGCCGTTGGGCTTGTCATTTTCCCATTCGCCCTCGTACCTGGTGCCGTCCGGACGAATCCATATACCATAACCGTGCCTTTTGTTACCTTCCCATTCACCGTTATACGTTGTGCCATCCGGGTAAGTATAAACTTTCCTGTTCATAATAATTCCTCCCCAGGCCAGTTTAAGCTTATATATCTTAAGACAGGCCCCGGCCCGAAAAACGCCGGCCGGGAATTAGTTTTTTACCATCCGCATATTTTCTACATATTACCACAAATTACAGGATAAATAAATCTATTTAGGGCCAATCATGTTTTCGGGAGAAAGAATTTTATCCAGTTCTTCCCTGGAAAGCAGGTTTTTTTCAAGAACCAGTTCACAAACGCCGCGGTTGGTTTTAAGAGCTTCTTTCGCCAGTTCGGTGGATGTTTCATAGCCCAGGACAGGATTCAAAGCGGTAACAAGGCCGATGCTGTTCATCACCATATCGTGGCAGCGTTCCTCGTTTGCGGTTATATTGTCAATACATTTATACTTCAGGGTTGCCATTCCGTTTTTAAGCATGAAGATGGATTCGAAAATGCTCTGCACCATAACCGGCTCCATAACGTTGAGTTCAAGCTGCCCCGCTTCGGCTCCCATGGTAACGGTGAGATCGTTGCCTATCACTTTATAGGCTACCTGGTTCACAACCTCCGGGATGACCGGATTAACTTTGCCGGGCATGATTGAAGATCCGGGCTGCATGGCCGGCAGGTTAATTTCGTTTAAACCGGCCCTGGGTCCCGAAGACAGCAGGCGCAGGTCATTAGATATCTTGGAGAGCTTAACGGCCAGCCTTTTTACCGCGGAAGAATACATAACAAAAGATCCTGTGTCCTGGGTCGCTTCAATCAGGTTTTTGGCGCGGACCAGCTCAAGGCCGGTTATATCCCTTAAATGCCGGATACATTTTTCGCTGTAACCCGGCTCGGCGTTTATCCCTGTTCCGATAGCTGTAGCGCCCATGTTTATCTCCAGGAAAAGTTCTGCATTCTGTTCCAGCCGCTGGACCTCTTCTTCAAGCGTCACCGCATAGGCTTCAAACTCCTGCCCCAGGGTCATCGGCACGGCGTCCTGCAGCTGGGTCCGGCCCACTTTTATTATCCTGCTGAACTGAGCGCCCTTTGCCCTGAGTGATTCAATCAGCGAGCAGAGCACCGCCGTCATTTCCCGGTTTGCTTTAATCAGAGCGATCTTAACCGCGGTGGGGTAGGCATCATTGGTTGATTGTGACAGGTTGACATGATTATTAGGATGGCAGTGCCTGTAATCTCCTTTTTCGTAACCCAGTATTTCCAGGCCGCGGTTGGCGATAACCTCATTGGCATTCATGTTAGTCGAAGTCCCCGCCCCGCCCTGGATCATATCTACTGCAAAGTGAGAGTGAAGCCTGCCGTTCATTATTTCAGTGCAGGCCCGGACAATTGCATCGGCAACCTGTTCAGGCAGAAGGCCCAGGTCAGAGTTTGCTTTAGCGGCAGCCATTTTAACTGCGGCCAGGGCTTCTATAATCACGGGGAAAAAATGAAGCGGCACCCCGCTGATGTTGAAATTTTCCAGGGCCCGCAGGGTCTGGATGCCGTAATAAGCTTCAGATGGCACATCCCGGTAGCCTAGCAGATCGTGTTCCCTGCGTTTTCTTCCCGATTGGTACTGTGAAGCGGCATTGGCAACCCTGGTATTGGCCTGTCTCATTCGCCTGGAAATGACCTGGGCAACCTGGATAAGCACTTTCCCGGTCAGCCCGGGACTGGCCTCGCTTATCTTTTCCAGATCTCTCCTTTTGAGAATGAGGATCGTGGAGTCCACCAGCGCCCTGGCCGAAGTCGAATGCTGGGAATCGTCCATCAAAGCGCCTTCTCCGAGGAAGTCGTACCTGCCGAAAAGCGTTAAGCGCTTCTCTTCCCCGAAAGTAGCGCGTTTAAACAATTCCAGCTCACCCTCATAGATCATAAACAGGTTTTCTCTCATACAGAATTCGGTAAACAACATCTCGTCGGCTTTATAGCGGCGCTCCTCTACATACGCGGCTATGTCCTGCAGTTCATGATCTGTTAAAGATTGAAACAGTTCGATTCTTTGCAGGAAAGAACTAATCGTTTTTTTATCCATATTTACCTCCCCGGTTGAACCCTGAGTCCAGGTACTTTTTGAGTTCACTGCTTGATCAGTATTCTACCTTTTTCCCCGGAGTTTGCAAACTAAGAATGATTCTCGGTTTATTTATTAAATTTGGCTTGACAAAATATTCACAAGCCATATAAACTATATATAGTTACTTTTAGCGTACCCAGCATAGTAGGAGAAACAAGAGATCTGCCCGGTTTAAGGAAAACCGCGGAAAGCTTAACTTAAATTATGTTGAATAGCTTTCCTGCGCTGCTAAAGCAAGTCTCTTTACCTATTATGGCCCTTGTGGAGCTTTCTCCAGAGCGGCTTTTTTTATGCTGGATCAACCGGAAGCCGATAAATGTTTGCTAGTACCGGTTTAAAGGAGGCTCGGAAAGCTTACCGCCGGCTCCGGCAATTTATTATAATAGCAAACAGCAATTTTTACTTAAATTTTAGTTTCATTAATCCACATCTACAGGAGGTTTTTCTACCATGCACATTGTTGGCTTAATTATCCTGGCAGCAACCATTTACTTTGTCGTTAAACGTTACGAAATCAGAATGGTTTTATTCGCTTCGGGCTTCCTGATGACCCTGATCGCCCTGGAACCAAATACTGCGTTTGAAGCCTTCGCCGCAAGGATGACTACAGGGGGCTTGATCACGGCTATTCTCAGCGTGCTGGCTTTTGCCCACGTAATGAGATTAACCGGGTGCGATCAACACCTGATCCACCTCCTGGTCAACGGGCTTAAAAAAGTGCGGCCGATCCTGGTTCCCGGGGCGGTACTTGCCACTTTTGCCATTAATATTGCCCTGCCCAGCGCCGCCGGAACAAGCGCTGCAGTCGGCGCAGTATTCATCCCTGTGCTGATGGCCGCAGGCATTCACCCTGCGCTGGCAGGAGCGGCTGTCCTGACCGGAACCTTCGGCAGTATGCTTAATCCCGGCCTGTCTCATAACCCCTTTATTGCAGAAATGGCCGGAGTTGATGTTCTTGAAGTTATTGGCACCCACAGCACCGCGACCATTGTAGCAATAATTATCGGCGCCATAGCGCTGACCATCGTCGGCCTCGTCAGAAAAGAGCTAAAAGGCCACGAGCAGGAGCTGGAACAGGATGAAGATTTCAAAGTTAGCTTTATCAGGGCCATTGTGGTGGTAATCCCGCTTCTCATCCTGATTCTTGGAGCTACTGAACTCATCGCGCCCCTGGCTGAAGTATCAATTCCGGGCGCCATGCTGATCGGCGCCATGCTGGGAATGGCTGTTACCAAAACCAGCCCGGTGGAAGTTACCAAAACCTTCTTCGACGGAATGGGAACCGCTTACAGCAGCGTAATGGGCATAATTATAGCCGCCGCAGTCTTTGTAGCCGGGCTCCAGGCTTTAGGCGTAATTGATGCGCTCATAGATTCCATGATTGAATTCAGCGCTGTAGCAGGCTATGCCGGTACCTTCGGGCCATTTCTGCTGGCCGTTATCTCAGGCTCCGGCGATGCTGCAGCCTTCGCTTTCAACGAGGCAGTCACGCCTTTTGCCGCTCAATTTGGCCTGGGCACCATTGAACTCGGTTCGATTGCCGCCCTGGCCGGGGCCCTGGGGAGAACGATGTCCCCGGTTGCCGCAGCCACGATCGTCTGTGCCGGATATGCCAACGTCAACCCCATGGAACTGGCTAAGCGCACCGCACCCGGCATGATTTTAGCCACCATCGCGGCCATGATCATCCTGCTATAAAAACCCATGTTTTCCGGTACCTGTCGCAACAGCGGCAGGTACCGGGAAATTCAGGCCAAAGGTTTGCTTATAAATAAGATCGACCTGAGGAGGTAAAGGACTTGACAGATCTGGTTGCAAAGATCATAGCAGAGCAAAAAGAAAGTTTAATTGAGCTTAGAAGAGATCTGCATCGTCACGCTGAGCCGGCGTGGGTTGAATACCGCACTGCTTCCATCGCGGCCCGGAAATTAAGTGATCTCGGGTACGAATTAAAGCTGGGCCGTGAAGTGATAGACGAGAATTCCCGCATGGGCCTGCCTTCGGCCGCGGTCCTGGAAAAAGAATACGAAAGGGCGAAAGAACAGGGCGCCGACCCGGATTACCTGCCTCACTTCAGGGGAGGGTTTACAGGCTTAACAGCCACGCTTGATACCGGCAGGCCGGGTCCTGTAATCGGCCTGCGCTTCGATATTGATGCCAACGACTTAACCGAACCGGCCGGCAGGGATCATGTTCCCACCCAGCAGGGGTTTGCCTCAGTTAATGAAGGGGCCATGCACGCCTGCGGTCATGATGCCCATGCTGCAATAGGTATCGGGGTAGCAACCGTTTTAGCGAACTTAAAAGATCGCCTGTCCGGTAAAGTAAAATTCATTTTCCAGCCTGCCGAAGAAGGTGTGCGGGGGGCAAAATCAATGGTGGCCGCTGGAGTAACAGACGATCTCGACCTGCTCCTGGGCCTCCATATCGGCTTTGGCGTAGATCAGCTCGGTGTTTTCGCCTGCGGAAACGAGCAGTTCCTGGCCACAACAAAGTATGATGTAACCTTTACGGGAGTGCCTGCGCATGCCGGAAGCACCCCTGATGAAGGGAAAAATGCCCTGCTCGCTGCTGCGCTGGCAGTAACGGGCCTCTACGGAATTGCCAGGCATAAAGCGGGCAGTTCCAGGATTAACGTGGGAGTCCTGAAAAGCGGCAGCGGCAGGAATATTATACCCGACCTGGCCGAAATGAAGATAGAAATCCGCGGTGAAACCACAGAAATTAATAACTACATGGTCGGGAAAGCGCTCTCGGTACTTGAAGGCGCAGCCCGGATGCAGGAAGTTGAATACAGTACTGAAGAAGTCGGGGGCGCACCTGCTTCGGTAAGCACTCCGGAACTGGTTTCGAAACTGGAGAAAATAGGGACTGCCCACCCCGGGGTCAGGCAGTTTCTCACCGAGTCGCCCTTTGCCGGAAGTGAAGATTTTACTTACATGATGCAGGCTATGGATAAACGCAACAAGCCTTCCGCCTACCTGATCGCGGGAACGCCGCTCAAAAGCGGCCACCACAAGCGGGACTTTGATTTTGATGAAGAGGTTATCCCCCTGGCAGCCGACGTGGTGGCTTCGGCAGTGCTTGATCTCGCCGGTAACTACAAATAGGAGGCTACTAACATGAGGGTTAGCAGGGAAAGAATTGAAAAAGATCTTAAGGACCTGGCCCGCTTTACTGCCGATACAGGTGGAAGGGGAATAACCCGTTTGCCCTTTACACCGGAAGACAGGGCCTGCAGGGAAGCAATTATCGCAAAGTTCGGGGATGCGGGTCTGCACGTGTATACAGACGGAATCGGCAACATATACGGCCGGCGGGAAGGCAGCCAGCCGGGGCTGCCCGCTGTTATGATCGGCTCTCACCTTGATACCGTTATCAATGCCGGCATCTTTGACGGTCCGGCCGGCGTTATTGCCGGGCTGGAAGTGGTAAGGGCATTAAACGACCGCTCAATCCAGACCGAAAAGCCGGTTGAGGTGGCCAACTTTGTAATCGAAGAATCAACCGCTTTCGGGAAAAGCTGCATTGGAAGCAGGGCTGTAGCAGGGGTCCTGGATTACGACGAACTGGCCACCCTGAAAGATAAAAACGGCAAAAGCCTGCAGGAAGCATTCAGGGAAGCGGGCATAACAAAAAAAGAAATCGAAGCTGCCCGCAGGGAAAAAGGTTCTATTGACAGCTACATGGAACTGCATATTGAACAAGCCGACAACCTGATCAGGGCCGATAAACCGGTGGGCATTGTAACCGCCATTGCCGCCGCCACCCGCTTCAGGGTAAACATAACCGGACGGGCCAGCCACTCGGGCGCCACCCCGATGGGAGAACGAAAAGATGCCCTTTGCGCCGCAGCTGAAATCATACTGGGAATCGAGGAGATCGCCTCCGCAAAAGCCGGAAAAGATACCGTCGGAACAGTAGGCAACGTAACCGTCAGGCCGGGAGCAATAAATGTAGTTCCCGGAGAAGCCGAACTGGCCGTGGATCTCCGTGATATCGACAAAGACGCAAAAGATATGGCCACTGAAAAAATTATCAGCCTGATTAAAAATACCGGGGAAAATAGAGGTGTCAAAACAGAATACACGATTACGGCTTCCGACACACCCGTTCCGGCAAGTCAGCGTGTTCTGGAAAAAATTAAGGAAGCCGCATCAGAAATTGAAATCCCCCACCTGGTCATGCACAGCGCCGCAGCCCATGACGCAGCATACCTGGCTGAAGTTGCCGATATGGGGATGATTTTTATCCGAAGCTACGGCGGGAGCCACAATCCCGAAGAATGGGCAGAGTTTGAAGACATTGCCCGGGGCACCGAAGTCCTTCTGGAAGCAACCCTGCGCCTGAGTACTTAAGCGGAAGCCCTGAATCAACCTGTGAAATGACCTTGCTTCATCGTTGTTTTTATGGTACACTTTAAAAGACTTTGCCCGGTGAACGGGCTATTTACAGGAGGTTTTTTTGATGCAGGGTAGTGTTAAGTGGTTCAACCCCAACAAAGGGTACGGTTTTATTGAAAAGGAAGACGGCGAGGATGTTTTTGTGCACTTTTCAGCAATCCAGGAAGAAGGGTTTAAAACCCTGGAAGAAGGCCAGAATGTCGAATTCGAAGTAGTCGAAGCCGACCGGGGCCCGCAGGCAACTAACGTTGTAAAACTGTAAAACCGGGCCAGCCGGTTTTAAAACATATAATTTGATCAAACTTGCCGGCACGCCGTGCCGGCTTTATTATACCTGTTAAGCGCTGCCGCCCGGCCGGCCGGCATTGGACCTCTGCATAAAGTTACGCTGCAACAGGCAGTATTATAAACTATAATCATCCAGACGGGAAAGAAGGTAATCACAGGTGTCCCGGGAAAAAGAGATTATCGATCTGACCAGGTCTCTTGATCAGGACCTGGAGATATACAGCGCAGGGAAGTATGAAGACCCAAAACTGACGCTTAAACCCTGGGCCTCGCTCCGGGAAGAGGGGTTCAGGGTTTCGCAGGTTTCGCTGGGCACACAGACCGGAACCCATATTGATGCCCCGTCTCATTTTACTGAAGACGGGGCTACCCTGGAGCAATTCCCGGTCCGGGGCCTGCTCGGGCCTTACTGCTGGATAAACCTGGACACCATAAGCGGCAGCGCTAATCCGGGCGGCCAGGTCTCCGCTTACAAAGGCGAGTCAATTCTTTTTCTTGCTTCGCCGCGCGGCCATGCAAAGATCACTAAAAATGCCCTATTTACACTATGCAGTCTACCGGCCGGGCTCTGGGTGCTTTCCGGTAGCGTATCGGTAGAGGAAGGCGATCCGTTTTATTTCAATCGCGCTGCAGCCGAACACGGTATCTTCCTGGTTGAAGATCTTGAGCCGGAAGCTTCAAAACAGGTTAAGCCCGGCGGGAAGCTTATTGCCCTGCCTCTTAAACTTTCCGGGGTCAGCGGCGCTCCCTGCCGGGTAGTGGTGATCCAGTAATGCAATTAATTCAGGAAGCGATCCTGCTTACTTCTTCGAGCAGGCGATCAATTTCGGACATGGTGTTATAGGGGGTCAGGCCGACCCGCACCAGGCCGCCGCTTTTATCGAGCCCGAGCCTCTCAACCAGGCGAATGGCGTAAAAATGGCCGTCCCAGACAAAAAGCCCTTTTTCTCCGAGCTTCTCCGCCACCTGCGCGGCTGAAAAATCTTTCACTGTGAAAGAAATGGTCGACGTGCAGGGATGGCCGTCCGGCGGGCCGTATACTGTCACCCCCGGCAGGGCAATAAGTTCTGAGCGCAGCTTTTGGGCCAGGGGCCGCTCGTAGTTTTCGATTATTTCCATTCCGCTGACAACCTTCCGGCGGCGCCCGGACAATCCGGGATCAGGAATGGCGGCAGAAACCGGGTAATCCTTTTTCACAAAACGTTCTCCCAGTTCGGCAATGAATTCCACTGCTTCAGAAGCCCCGGCAATTCCTTCGTGGTTTAACGTGCCGGTTTCGATCCGGTAAGGAATATCGCCCGACTGAACGCGCAGCGCGTAAGCCGGCAGTTTCTCAAACTGTTCTTTCCGACCGTAAAGAATGCCAAGGTGTGGTCCAAAAAATTTATAAGCCGAACAGACCAGGAAGTCGGTTTCAAGATCCCGCACATCAATCGGACCGTGGAGAGCATAGTGTACGGCATCGATCACTGTAAGGGCGCCGACATCATGGGCGCTGCGGACCATATTTTTTACATCGCTGACCGTCCCGACACCATTGGAGGCATAGTTGAAAGCGGCAAGCAGTGTTTTATCATTAAGCTTATTCCGGTAATCGTCAAGATCGAGAGTGCAGGTTTCAGGGTTAAACCTGGCTTCCCGGATTTTATAGCCCCTCTCTTCCAGGGCCAGCCAGGGCCCGCGGTTTGCTTCATGATCAATCTCTGTAA
>SLSE01000080.1 GCA_007130585.1 Syntrophomonadaceae bacterium
TCATTTCCATAACCGGACCTAAAAGCAGCGGGACGGCTACCGTGGCGCCGAACATGGTCAGGACGTGCTGGATACCGAGAAATACGGCTTTACCAAATGGCTTTGGAACTTCATCTAAGGTATAAGCCATTTTTCTTGTATCAATTTTTTTTGTATCATTCATCCTGCTTTCTACCTTCCTTTCATAATAATATTATTTAATACCTGTTTCCTTATAAATTGTCGGGTCAATCAACCTCCTTTTTTAAGACATTTTACAGAAGTAAGCCAGCATATAAGAAGTCTGGTTGCCTGCTGCTGCAATATTAATTTTTCTTTTAATTATGTAAATTCAATGCATTTGCTGAAAACCCTTTATGTAAAACATATAAATTTATAAGCAGTTATTTGTATTAAATATCTAGTGCTAAAAGTTAATTTTTGTTGATCAGTTTTTCAATGAAATAAAGAATGGCGATAACCACGTCATATCCGGTGCTTGATCCGATACCGGATGCTGCCAGCACATCTTCAGGGTCTGTTTTGTCTCCGGCCAGCGCTAAGATGAAGCCGCGGACTATTTCGGGAGTAAGACCCCTCAGCCCGGTTTCAATCATGTGCCTGCCCATAAAATTGGTCTGCCCGGCAGCATCTATGACTTCCATCCTTAATGCGTCTATGAACTCCGGGTCAAAATCAAAATAATGAAAGGCGACCAGCGCACCGTGGATCAGGTCATCGCCTGTTGGCGATGATCCCCTGCCCATGCCGATTAAATTTCTACATGATTTCATAAATTCCTGCCTGTCACGGGTCTGCAGGGCATGAACCAGCCGGGGAAAGTAAAGATCGATAGCGGACCGGAAATAGCGATCTCCGCCGGCCGATCCGAGCAGGACCGCGCTTGCCGTGGGCAGGTTCATAACTTTAAGTACTGCCCGGCTAATTTCCGTATTTTTCTTTAAACGGCCGCAGTCAGTACTCCCGAGGTAAACTGGCGCGAGGCATATTCTATTACCCGCGCGCCAGTTTATTCGAATACATTTCCCTCCTGCCGTCAGGGAAACAAGGTTTTTTCCAAACCGGCCGCTGCCTATTGTTCCGACCGCCGCGCGCAGCCTGAAAAACTCAGCTTCCGGCAGGCCGATAGTGCAGGGCCCTTTTCCCGGGCCCGGTGCGGCCACGATCAGCAGGTGCGGCCAGGCTTCTGCCGTGAAGTTGATTACCTGCCGGTGCGCCGACAGCAGCCTGAGAGCTGTAGGATTCCCGTATTGCTCCAGGTCTTCGGCAAACCAGGAAGCTTTTAAATTAACCATGCCGCAGACCTTCCCCTAAGCGCTGCAGGAAGGCTTTAGACAACGCCTTTTTCACGCAGGCCGGATATTTCTTCCGCACTGAAGCCCAGCTCTCCCAGGACCTGATCTGTGTGCTGCCCAAGGGTTGGCGGAGCAGCTGATACCTCACCCGGGGTCTCGGAAAGTTTAACGGGGACACCTGTCAGTTTAATCCTGCCCGCGGTCGGATGATCTTTTTCGATAACCATTTCCCGGACATCAACGTGCGGATCGGTTAATACCTGGTCCAGGGTGCGGATGCGGCCGCAGGGCACGCCGTTGTCTTCCATGACCCTGACCCACTCTTCCGTAGATTTTTGCCGGGTAATTTCTTCCAGAATCTCTTTTAATTCGGCTGGGTGCTGATTGCGGGATTTCATGTCGGCAAAGCGGGGATCTTCATTCAAATCTTCCCGGCCCAGGACTTTTACAAAGTTCTCCCACAACCTCTGGTTGCCTACCGCAAAGATTACATAGCCGTCGTTTGTTTCAAAGCTTTCGTAGGGAGTAATCATGGGGTGACGGTTGCCGACCCGGGACGGGATATCGCCTGTAGCCAAAAAATTGCCGGCCTGGTAAGTCAGGATCGAGATGATCGAATCCATAAGCGATACGTCGACAAATTGGCCTTTACCGGTTTTATGGCGGACCAGCATGGCCAGCAAAATTCCCTCTACCGCGTGAAAACCGCCCAGTATATCGGCTATTGCCACACCGACGCGCTGAGGAGGGCCGTCAGGGAAACCGGTAATGCTCATTAAACCCGCTTCTCCCTGGATCATGACATCAAAACTGGGCTTTTCCCTGTAGGGGCTGTTGTGACCGTAACCCGTGATCGAACAGTATATGATATCTTCTTTCATTTTCCTGACATCTTCATAGGTTAAGCCCATTTTTTCGGTTACGCCCATGCGGAAATTTTCCACGAAGATATCGGCTTCGCCGATCAGGCGGTGCAGTATTTCTTTGCCTTTTTCTTCTCTCAGGTTCAGGGTAACGCTTTTTTTGTTGCGGTTAAACGAGAGGTAGTAGGCCGACTCGCCATCCAGAAACGGGGGGCCCAGGGCCCGTGAGTCGTCTCCCTTGCCCGGCGTTTCCACCTTGATTACTTCTGCCCCCATATCGCCCAGCTTCATAGTGCAGTACGGTCCGGCAATAAAGCGGCTTAAATCGACAACTTTTATTCCTGCCAGCGGTTTTTCCATTTACCGATTCCTCCTTTGCCTGCTTAAAACAGTTCTACAGGGCCGGTTAAAAATCCTTCCGCCGGGTTTTCTGCCGTCTCCCTCTTTTATTTTACGGCGCGGGGATGTATAATAACAATACGAACACCAGTTCGCA